>NZ_CP012898.1:327750-655500 GCF_001310225.1 Pseudalgibacter alginicilyticus
ACTATCGGCTTCTATTAAGGCATTTAGAAAGCGTTCAATTCTTTTATTTGTTTTTTCATTGAAAAAATCTAAAAACGAAAGTAAAATTAGAAAATCCCAATCTTCTTCATTTAATTTTCGCTCAAAGAAGAAATCGAATAAATTTTCTTGAATCCTTTTTAGATTTGAACTATTTATTTTTTTGCCTAGTCCTGATAAAGCTTGTAAATAATCGATAGAGATTTCGTTCTCCAAAGATTTTATAATGTTAGATATTAAATTACTGTCATCCGAATACGACCCAAGAACAAAATCAGCGATGGATGGATTAAACAAAACATATTCAAATTTATCTTCATCAATCTGATTTCTGTTTAACAGTGATTTTGTTGCTAATTTTCTCACTGCTTCAAAACTTTTATCAGTTTGGTCACCAAGATTTACGTTATGAATATTTAAAAATGTGTTATAAGAACGTCTTAATTCTTCTTCTGAAATTTTACCATTATTGTAAACAGTCAAAAATGTTAAAGCTCTAACACAATCATCCGTTTGGTTTTGAAAATAATCAGCCCAAATGTCTTCAGGATTATTTAAACTCTTGATAATGTATTTCCAATATTCTTCAGGTGGGATATGACCAACTCTTCCAGAATCAGTAACAAATTCTATTATACGAGGGTTGAAATTGCGATGTCTAATAATCACTTTATATCTCTTATCTTGATATATCTTATCTAGATATACGTCATTTAAATTTGAATGATAAATGTGGTTATATAAAATTTTGGCTTTATCAACATTAGTTAAGTTTTCAACTCTTAGTAAAAACTCATTTTCACGAATGTTACCATTTTGAAACCTATGACTTAAACTAAATGCCTTATTTAAAATAGTCGTACGAGACGTAAGAATAAATTTTTTCGAATCATCCTTACGAACTCTATTGATAAATTTAACAATATGCGAATCTCTTTTATTGTTTATAGCATCGTATAGATTGCTTCCTAAAAAATCGTCACAGTAAAATAAAATATTCTTCTTTTCTCGTTCTCTAAATATACTTTCAGCTTCACTAATATTTTCCTCTATATCACAAAACTCATATCCTTTCGCTGCGTAATAAAGAGCTAGGTTATCAGCAAGAGTAGTTTTACCTATTCCTGGTTCTCCAGTCATTATAACAACATTGTTGTCTTCAAGAATTTTTAATCCTTTTCTGTGATTTTCTGTTATAGCATATTTATAAGCTTTTTCTTCAATTTCTCTAATGGTACTCTCGCTTCTACCTTTTATAGCATTATTATAAATTAAGTCTAAAACAGAAGTGCTAGTAATCCATAATTTATAGTTTCTTTCAACGATACCTTGATTATCCTTCTCTGATAAGAAAGAATTTAAATCCTCATATCCATAAATATCTGCTTCACTTATTATAAAAGGATGAAATAATTTTTTTATTTCCTGCTTGTTAAGACGAGATAATTTTTTGGAAGTAATAAAAATATATTTAGCTGGATTAAGTTTTTTGACTTTTGCTAATTCCTCAGATTTTAATTTAGAAATTAATGTTGTGTATGGTGTTGAAATGTAGTGTTTGCATTGAATAATACCTTCTTTTTCTTTCCCAATCCAAAATCTACCGTCAACTCCACCATCTCTACCAGACTTAAATGTTTCAACTCTTTTAGTTAAAATCTTTTCTATTATTGAAGCGCCTAAAGTTTCAAATTCTCTGTCATTAAGTTTAGAAAAATCATATTCCATATTTTATTAATTTTTTATTCAGATTATCGAACAATAATTTTTCTAGTTCTTTTCATTTTAATTCTCGGTTCAGGTTTAAATTGTTGCCAACGTGTTTATATATGGTTTGTTGCGTGGTTTAAGCAACTAATTTAGTAAATAATTACAGACAAAGAAAATCCGCGAGGATTTTCGTAAGTAAGCAAAAAGCCAGCAATAAATTATATATGGTGTTGTGCTTAGTGTTTTCGTCATTCGTTTATTTCCTTAATTTCAAAATAGCATTTTTCACAAACTAAATTTATTTTAGCAAACTCCATAGATTCGTCATCCCAACCATCTGTTTTAAGTCTCTCTTTTTCGCATTCTGAACACCAAGCTTGGAAATCATCATCTTCGTCCAATTCCATTCCACGATAAGTTTCAAAAGCTTCCTCAAATCCAGTTTTTTGTTTAGAATTCAAATGTTGACAAACAAATGCTTTTCTTAATTTTCCGTGAACTCCACAGTCAATTAATTCACTTTCTATTTTTTCAACTTCTTCTTTTGTTATTTCCTCTGTTAATAAAAAATACTTTTCTAAATTGTCTGAAATAACTCGATAAGTTCCAATTCCTCCAATTATTTCAAATGCGATAGAAGTTAATTCCCAACCTGTGAAATTGTCTCCTTCAAAATGCTCTTTCGTTAAATTTTCGTATTTCTTCTTTTCTCCGAATTCTTTGACTTTTAAAGTCTGAAATTTTCTCGGTTCAACAGAACTTTCATTTGCCCAAGACCACATCCAAGTATTTTTATTTTGCGAAAATGTTCCAATTGGGATGTATTTGAAATAAATTTCTTTGTTTTCAGAATAAAGTCTTAATGTTTCACTCGATTGATTATAAAACCAATTTTCATAATTATCTGTGTCATATTTATTTCTGAAATTATCTTGAAATTCAGTCAGATTTTGACAAGAATTTTCAGCATATTTTTTGTATTTCAAAGTTCTAAATATCAATTCAGTTCAGATTTTTTTTGCATTAAGCACAACGTGTTTGTATATGGTTTGTTGCGTGGTTTAAGCACTAAAGTTAGCAAATAAAAACCGAATAGAAAATCCGCGAGGATTTTCGTAAGTAGGCTAGAACTAGCAATAAATTATATACGGTGTTGCCCACAGTTATTTTTTCATTCGGCTTTGTCTATTTCGGTCAGTCTCAAACATTGTGATTTCAATTACTCTTGTTGGATAAATGTCATAATCAAAATTTCGAGAAATCAAATCGTGCAACTTTCCGAAATCTTTATTTTTCGCAATATTTTTAATTCCGTTTAGATAGTCAAGATAGAGTTGTGGTCTATCAATTCCGTAACTACTTTTCTTTTCTGTTAAATATCTAAAAATTCGACTGTCCCAAATCGCATAATCTCTCGGATTGATAAAATGCAATAGTTTAGAAACTCCAACCAAAGAGTTATTTATTGACTTTTTTAAAATTTCCAGTTCGTTAACTGTCAAAATATGTCCGCTTTTCACAGCATTTAATAAAAACAAAACTTTGTCTTTTTGTTCCAAATTCAGGTGGATTATTGTTGGCATCCAACCATAAACGAAATGACTTGCGATTACCAAATTATGTTCATTTATATCTCCAGCGTTTATTTTGTCAAAATATTTTATGAATTCTGTATAAGTTTGGATATAAGAGTCGTTTTCAGTTAGGATAAATTTTTCCGCATCTTTTAATATCGTTTCAAAGTTAAGGTTTTTCAATTCAGTTCGGGTTTTTCATTAATTGTGGGCAACGTGTTTGGCTATGGTTTCGTTGCGTGAAAATCCGCGAGGATTTTCCGCCGTAAACCGAAGATAGCAAATTTGCGAGGACTTTCCGAGAGGAAAGTCAGAAGCAATGAACTATAGCCGTTGTTGTAGCCAGTTTTTATTTATTCAAGTGTTTTTTTTGTTCTTTCTCTGATTAATAAAAAACTCATAATCATAATAATACTTATTCCGATTACTAATAATCCGTATTTGAATAATCCTGTTAGAAAAAATGTCGGGAATCCGCCATAACGACCTTTTTCAGATAATTGAACGAGTTCAGAAATGATGTTAGAATTCTCTAATAGGAAATAACAGATTATACAGAATAAACTAATTATGTATAATCTTATGATTTTTAAATTCTTTTTATTCATTTTCAATTTCAAATTGCGCCCAGTTTAGCACATTAAATTCTTTATCCCGAAAATTGGATAAGTCCGATTTATTGAATATCAATTCCACATTATTTTTGGGTCGGTCGTAAGTCACAATCCAAGGGGAACAAATTCGGTCAGTTAATTCGATTGATTCCATAACCGAGTTTTTGTTCGTTATTTGTCCAATAATTTCTATTCGATATGAGTTTACAAATTTCTCATATTTTGAAATTTCATATCCGTTATTACAATCCAGAATTTCGCAAATTTGGTCCGCAAACTTTTTTCCTTTTTCAAGTGATTTTTGGTTTTCAGTTACTAAAGTCAGTCGGAATTTCGTCATTTCTCAAATTGGCTACAACTTAGTTATATGAATGGTTTATCGATACATAATGTTCCAATCTGGCGGGATATGGATGCTTTTTTAGTTTCTTAGTCATTCTTATCGATTTTACTTTCCAATGTTATTGCTAATATAAATACTTTCTTACAAATGATCAAAAGGATTTTTAATATCTTTTAAATTAGCGGTGGATACATGGGTATAAATCATAGTTGTTTTTGGGCTATGGTGTCCTAAAAGTTGTTGTATGTACCGGATATCGGTACCGCTCTCTAATAAATGAGTTGCAAAACTGTGCCGTAAGGTATGTAGGGTAGCATATTTTTTTATTCCAGCACTTATTAGTGATTTTTGTAATACTTGCCTAGCACTTACTTGGGTGTAAGGTTTGCCATTTCGACCTTCAAATAAATATTTTTTTGGATTGTAATGGCTCATATAAGTTTGTGTTAATGGAATTAGCGCTTTTGATAATAAAGTGTAACGGTCCTTTCTACCTTTTCCAGATTTTAGATAAATGAGTCCTCGCTCAAAATCTATATTGCTGGGTGTTAAGCTTAAGGCTTCGCCAATTCGTAAACCTGCCGAATACACTAAACTTAAAAGCAATTTATGTTTTATATTTTTGGTAGTATCAAGCAATAATTTTACTTCAGTTTTATTTAAAACATTAGGTAGTTTTTTATCCTTATCTGGGCGTTTTATATCTAAATCATCCACCAAAATCCCAATAAAATTTATATAATGTTTGATGCCGCTTATGCATTGATTTTGATAGGAAACCGACTTTTGGGCTTTAAAAATAAAATCATAATTAAATTGTTCTATTGCTCTAGCTGTAATTTCGGTTATACTTTTTAAATTCATATATCGTAAAAACAGACAAGTAACTTCCGTATATGTATTTACCGTATTTTTACTAAATCGCTTTTGTTCTAACCATTTTTTAAAATGTGTTGTTTTTTGTAATTGTTCAGCTGTTAGAATAGGTAATTTATGAATAATATTTACATTTTTTGTATTTTTAATTATAGAAGGTTCTTGAAATGATTTAAAGGCATTATAATTTACAAAGTACCCAGCTTTCCTAAAATAGGTAAATAACTCATGTATGTGATCTTTATAATATATTGTGTAAAAGGTTTTATTGGTTTTGCTCCATTTTACATTTTGATAGGCTAATACATATTGCTTTACTGCATCATTGTATTTAAACTTTATAGCTATAAAGTATTTTTTATTATGAAACAAGGGTTCTAAAGTGATGGTTGTAGTCATACTTAGTGGTTTTCAAATACGGCAATTTTACTTAGTGATTTTCAACTATTATTTACTAAGTTAAAGATTATAAATTTTTTAACCTAAATTGCTTGTGGCTATTTTCGGTAAGTTTTTGAGTTGATATACAAATTGTTTTGATAATTATAAACCATTTGAGCTAAAATGGTTATTTTCTTTTTTTAAGAACAAATTAGGAGACTCGTTGTTAGTGAGTATATACTTCAGGCTAAATTAGCAGGATATATTATAAGTCGTTAGTGTTGGTTTTGTTAATAAAGAGGGGAGATGTTGGGGTAAATCCAACTAATATGTGCTTAAACTTTAATTTTTATAACCTTTTAATCTTCCAATAAATCTGGGCGACGTTCTTTGGTTCTTAAATAAGCCTGTTCTTCGCGCCATTTTTCAATTTTAGGTAAGTTGCCACCAAATAATAATTCAGGTACTTTCCAGCCTTTATAATCTCTAGGTTTGGTGTAAATTGGTGGGGCCAATAAACCATCTTGAAAAGAATCGGTCAGGGCAGAAGTTTCATTTCCTAACACACCAGGTATTAATCTAATAATAGCATCGCAGAGTACGGCAGCACCTAATTCGCCACCAGAAAGTACATAATCACCAATGGATATTTCACGAGTTATAAAATAATCGCGTACACGTTGGTCTACCCCTTTATAGTGTCCGCATAATATAATAATATTTTCCTTTAAGGATAATTGGTTGGCAATACCTTGTTTTAAAGTTTCGCCATCGGGTGTCATGTAAATTATTTCGTCGTAATGACGTTCAGATTTTAAGGTTGATAGGCATTTGTCAATTGGCTCAATCATCATGACCATACCTGCACCACCACCAAATTGGGTGTCATCAATAGATTTGTAATTATCAGAGGTATAATCACGTAGATTATGAAAATGGACTTCTACCAAATTGGCATCAATAGCGCGTTTTAAAATGGAGGCTTCAAACGGACTTTTAAGTAATTCTGGTAAAACGGTAATAATGTCTATGCGCATGTTTTAATTTTAATGGAACAAAGATAATTGAATTAATCAATTTTTCTTTGAACAAACCAAATGCCTTCCAAACTTAAATTTAAAGATATTACATGATAGTTTTCTTGAATTAAACCATTAGTAATTTGCCCTTTGCTACCGTAACTATACCCAATATTTATCATAGAATTTGTGCCATTGTTAAAAGGGATGCCAATTCCTAAATTTAAAGTAGAGCTTTTTATGCGTTGGTTGTTGACTTCTAAATTTCCGTTGTTAAAACTGAACCCTGCTCGGTATTCTAAATTATTAAAAAACTTATAGTCCTTTTTTTCTCCAACATACTGAATACCTGCACCAATGGCATCTTGGTTAATATAACTTCCAAGTTGATCAGTTTGGTTGGTGTTACTCCAAAAGCTTTTTTTGTAATCTAAATTAAGAGTAAAGTATTTTTTTAAAGAAGTTTGTAAACCAAAAGCAAGTTCTAAAGGTAGTTTAAAATCATCAATAGAACTTTCTGAAGACTCCGTTAAATCGGTTGTAGAATCTGTGGTATATAATGTTATGGTACTTGATTTACTTCCGTTTAGTTTGGTTGGTAAATTTGCGGTACCACCAATGGATGTATGTTCTGAAAATTCATACTGAAAACCCGCACCAATTCGAAATCCAGAATAATTGTTTTCATCTTCAATTATAAAAGTATTATATATAAGATAATCTGTTTCTGTTTGGGTTATTTTTCCAAATAGCCCTGAAGCTGTTAAACCTAATCTGAATTTGTCAGTTAAGGAATAACCATAGTTTATTTTTAAATCATTAATACCTCCAGAACCGTTTATATCTGTAAGCATAAAGCTGTTAATACTCCCTTCAATATTAGATTCAATGTTAGAAATACTGTAGCCAACATTTGTTAGCGGAACTAATGTAATGCTTAAACCTGAGTTTTTAGTTATTGGAAAGGCAAGGGATATATTTGAAAAATTAGCAATAATATTTGAACTTTCTCCCCCTCTTTCTGTAAGGGTATTGGTTTGAGCTTTTAATCCCAAATCATAAAAAAATGAATTTAATGAAATACTACCAAGCGATGCTGGATTTGAGTTATTTATAAAGCTGTTTGAAGGCATTGCAATGCCTAAACCACCTAATCCATTTATTTTTCCTGTAGAGATGTCATTATTTAATCCTAAGCCATATAAGGAATAAGGTGAATTGGAAAGTTGATTGGTTTGAGCCGTAATGTGCAATGAAGCTATTATTAGCAGTGCATATAATATTATATATTTATTTGTCATAAATAGCGTAAGTTAATTCGAGTTTTGATTTTATAGTATTTGAAGCTGATTCGCCATTTAGTATGTACCTATTTATAGACTGATTGAAATCTTTTGGATATAAAGCCAAAGAATAATCATCGCCATTTAAATCTGTTAATTTGAGATTTAAAAAATACTTAACAGGAAAGGAATATGTGGTTACATTAAATTCTTCGTCTTCATCTTCAATTAAGGCCAACACGGTTTCACCTTGAGTTGTGGTTAACGCACTTATAGCATTTGATTTCTCATCAATAATATAAACCGTTAATGAATCATTTGTATGAAGGTTTTTTGTTGAAGAATTTTGTTTTAGGGAAAATTTTATATTGGCGTCAATAATAATGCCTGTTCCAGGAATATCATATATGTTTTCTAAATGTGGTATATCAATTCTAGTAGCCATACCAGTACCTGCTTGCGCATAAGTGTAGTTACTTGTTTGCGTACTTGGCAAATATGTTTCTTGATCTGTAAGCGATTCAAAAATAGTGCCTTCTGTGATATTAGAAATATTATGAAAGCTATTTTCTGTATTGAAAGCTATATCAAAAGTGAGGGATTCGCTGTAAAGTTCTGAGCCTTCGTTATAATAAATACGAAGATAACTACTGGTTGAAAACCCCAAAATTGCAGTATTGTTGTCATTGGGTTTAATAAGAAGCCCCTTGTATGCCCTTAAAAACTCATCTGAATTATTTATCTTATTATCTCTAATATTTTCAAAAAGTGTTTTACCAAACGTATCATTTAGTGTAACATGTAATGAGTCGTCTTTTTTAGGTTTAGCAGAAAAAACTTTCGTTCCTATGGATGTGTTACTTGTAGTTATTGTTGTTGTATTATAATAGTTAGTAGCGTCTTCATCAGGTTCAATATCATCTAAAACTTCATAAATGTTTATGGTTTGATTAGGTATGGTATCATTATAAAAATAATTATCATAGTTTAAAATAAGGGCAATAGAATCAAATACAGCGTCACTACTTAAAGAGTAAGAGTAGTTGCTTAGTTGGGCAAAAGATTGACTTTTTGTTAGTCCAAAAACAGGATCGGTATAGGCGCCTACCAACAACCTACTGGTGTTAGAAACTGCTATGGAATCAAATTTAAAAGTAGACATTTTTATAGATAAGGTATCAATAAAATAGACTTTAGTGTCTAAATTTACCCAGTCTTCTCCTACAGGAAAATCCTCTTCAGTGCTTTCACATGCAATAAATAATATGCCTAAAAGTATAAAAAGAAAAGAGGCAGAAATGGCTCGATGTATTGTCATAAAAAATAATTTGAGCGAACTTAAATAAACACGATTTGTCATTAAAATTAGTTATACCAAAAAGGGGTTTTAATATGCCAATTGGCAATTTGTTTCTACTAAAAACAGCTTTTAGCGTTCGTCTAAAAAAAAGTAGTGTTTGTATAGACTAATCCTTAGATCAGCTATTATCTTTTTATTTATTAAAGCTAAAAAATAGATTTGTCAAAAAATTTTTATTTGATACATGAAGAAAATTATCATGGTAGCTTTTATGATGTCTCTTGGTAACAAAATATATGCTCAGTTAAACGAAAGTATATTTTCATTTAATTATGGGTTGGCTCCAATTGGACATGATAATATAGATTTTTATAATACAGATTTTAAGTTTGGCATACCCGTTAAGCTTAAAAAAGGAACCTTGGTAAATAGTGTTGGTTTTAAAAATTATGGTTTTAATTATACTAAAGATTTTAGTTTTTCCACAACTAATATTTCAAGGCTATATGATGTAAATTATAGTTTAAAATATATTGCGCCATTAGCTGAAACGTGGTTGTTAACCACCCATGCTCAAGTGGCCATAGTTTCTAATTTAACAAATACTATTAGTAATAATGATTTGCAGTTAACAGGTTATATGTTGGTTACAAAGTTACTTGGCGCAGATAAAAAAAATGAAGCGTTAACATGGGGTGTGAGTTATAGCACTATAATGGGAGTTCCTGAAGTGTTACCCATAATAAGTTATACAAATCAAATAAGTGACAAGTTTTTATTCGGTTTAGGTTTTCCTGAAACTTTTGTAGATTATAAAATTAATAAAATTAGTTCAATAAAATCAGTGTTTATGGTTGATGGTTTCTATGCTAATTTAAATAATTCAGTAAATATAAATAGTACCACACATGCAGATAAAGTCAGCTTTACTTCAACTTCTTTAGGCTTAGAATATAATTATAAGATGGACGATTTATGGGGTATTAATTTCAAGGGAGGTTATGCTTTCACAAACAGGTACAAATTACTTAATAACAATGATACAGAGGTGTTTAATTTTAATACAGCATCAAAGCCTTATTTATCGGCAGGGATTACATTTAATATAAAAAAAACAAAGCAAAATAAATTATGAAAAACAAGAACACACGATTATTACTTATAATGATTATTTCAGTGAATGCAATTACTTTTTTTAATTGCTCTTCAGATGATGATGATGACGAAAGAGGGAATTGGCAGGAACGCTCCGTTTTTGATGGTACCCCACGAAGCAATGCTATAGGATTCACTATTGACAATTTTGGTTACATGGGTACTGGATATGATGGCGATGATTATTTGAATGATTTTTGGCAGTATAATATTGAAGGTGATTATTGGGTGCAAAAAGCTGATTTTCCTGGAGTAGGAAGAAGTTCGGCCTCTGGCTTTTCTATTGATGATAAAGGTTATGTAGGTGTAGGTTATGATGGTGATGATGAGTTAGGAGACTTTTGGGAGTATGACCCAAGTACGAATACATGGACAGAAAAAGCCCCTTTTGGAGGTGGTGTAAGACGTGCTGCTGTTGAATTTGGAATTAATGGTATGGGGTATATTGGTACAGGTAATGATGGCGATAATGATAAAAAGGATTTTTGGAAATACAATCCGCAAACTGATGTATGGTCTGAATTAGTTGGTTTTGGTGGCGAAAAAAGAATTGATGCTACTACATTTATTATAAATGATAAGGTATATTTAGGTACTGGTGTTAGTAATGGTTTGTATAAAGAAGATTTTTGGGAATTTGATCCGTATACAGAAGTTTGGACCCGTTTGAATGATTTAGATGAAGATGATGATTATTCTATAACAAGATCTAATGCGGTAGCATTTAGTGTAGATGGTTTAGGTTACATTGCAACAGGATATACAGGAGGTGCTTTATCTTCTATTTGGGAATACACGCCTTCATCAGATACATGGGAAGAAATAACATCATTAGAAGCAACCATTCGTCAAGATGCTGTAGCTTTTTCAAATGGTTCTAGAAGTTATGTGCTTTTAGGGCGAACAGGAACTTTGTATTTAGATGATATTTATGAGTTGTTTCCACAAGATGATTATGATGATGAGGATTAATATTTAATAGCACGTTTTTTTTTAGAAATCCAAAACACATGCTTTCTGTTAAGATGTTAGAATGAGTGTTTTGGATTTCTTTTTTACCATGAAGTATGAAAAGAGCCCGTTCAAAATATATTATAGTATTTCTATTAATTTTAAGTGTTGTTTTTGTAGGTTTAATAATTTATAAAACAATTTTTAATAATAAATTAGAGCCTTATCAAGCCATTGTATATAAAGAAAATTCAGGTTATGGCTACCGTATAATGCATTATGGTAAATTATTAATAAAGCAAGATTTTATACCAACAGTACAGAGCAATCAACCGTTTTGTAATTATGAAGATGCTCAAAAAATAGCAGATTTGGTTTTACAGAAATTAAATAAGCAAGAAAACCCTAAAATTTTAATTTCTGAGTTAAAAGAATATCAAATTAAATTAAACTGTATAAATTAGTACCATGGAAAATAAAGGAGATAAGGATAACCGAAAACAAAAGCAGATTTTATTGCATGTTTCTATTTGGGCTGTTTTTATTTCTTTTAATTTGATGCAACCTAGGGTGCCATCAGATATAATGTTTGATAGGATGTTGTTTTTTTTAATTGGAAACATGACTCTTTTTTATATCAACTATTCGTATTTAGTTACGCATTTCTTACTTAAAAAAAAGACACTACTCTATGTAGTTTTTGTACTGATTTTAATTTTTATATCAATAGCGATATTTAATACGTTTTCCCCATCATTTAGCCCTTCTAATATGGGGGTGCATCCTGTTCCAAGAAATAGACCTGAAACTTTTTTCAGAATGCGATTAATAGGGCCATTTATTTTTAATGTCTTGTTAGTTGTAACAGGAACAGCTTTGAGAGTTTATACAGAGTGGAATAGAAATGAACGAAAGAAAAAAGAAATTGAAGTACATAAATCTACAACAGAACTTCATTTTTTAAAAAATCAATTGAACCCTCATTTTTTATTTAATTCATTAAACAGTATTTATTCGCTTACAACAAAAAAATCTAATGATGCTCCAGAGGCTGTAATTACATTGTCTGAATTAATGCGTTATATGCTTTATGAAACGGATAATGAGTATGTTACATTAACAAAAGAGTTGGAATATATTCAAAACTATTTAAAGTTGCAACGTTTACGTATTGCTAATAATAAAGATGTCATTTTAAACATTCATGGAGTCATATCAAATCAAAAAATACGGCCATTATTATTTATTTCATTCATAGAAAATGCTTTTAAATATGGTACGGATTTTAAAGGACATACTGAAGTGAAAATTGAAATTAATATTAATCAGGATCATTTAACATTTAAGTGTGTTAACATAATTGGAAATAGAAATACAAATAAAGATAGTTCTGGTATTGGCTTGCAAAATACTAAGGAGCGTTTAGAGTTTTTATATCCAAACAAACATACACTTGAAGTTGAAGAAAGAGATAACAGATTTATTGTGAATTTATCGTTAAAACTAAGCTAATGAAGTGTGTAATTATAGATGACGAGCCATTAGCAATAGATGTGGTAGAGTCTTATTTAAAGCAAATAGGTGGTCTTGAAGTTGTCTTTAAAACCACCAACCCATTAGAGGCTATTACAATGCTGACTAAACAGAAGGTAGATCTTGTTTTTTTAGATATTGAAATGCCAAACCTTACAGGTATTGACTTAGTAAAATCTATGCACAATATTCCACAGTTTATTTTTACTACGGCTTACCCACAATATGCATTAGATGGTTTTAATTTAAATGCAACTGATTATTTAGTCAAACCAATCCCGTTTCATAGATTTTTGAAAGCCATTACAAAAGCTAAGGAAAAATATGAGTTAGAACAGCATAGTTTAATTAGTACAGAGAGTGAGAGTCCAGTAGATGCGTTAATACCTAACTGGCAGGATAACTTTGTTTTTGTAAAGTCAGAATACGAAAATGTGAAAATTGATATTCATAGTATAAAATATATACAGGGATTAAAAGATTACATAAAAATTTATACATCAGAATCAGAAAAAGCTATTTTAACTTTATCAAGTTTTAAAGATATTCAAGATAAGTTACCACCTAATAACTTTATTCGAGTTCACAGGTCCTTTGTAGTAAATATCAACTTTGTTAAAGCTCTTCAAAAAACTAAAATTATTGTAGATGGCATCCAAATTCCAATAGGAGAAACTTATAAGGATGCCGTTTTAAAACGATTTGGAGTTTAATTTAAAATCAGTTTGCCGTTTCAACTTCATTATATAGGCATTTTGTATTTTTACAGAATTGATTTATAAAATAAAAATTTAAATGCAGTTAACTAAAAAGGATGTTTTGGAACAAGCTAATAAGGCTTGTAAAAATACTTTAATGGAAACATTAGAGATTGAAATTGTAGATTTTGGCGATGACTTTTTAGTTGCCAGAATGCCTGTAAATTCAAGAGTACATCAGCCAGACGGTGTTTTACATGGCGGAGCTACTGCAGCATTGGCAGAAAGTGTAGGTAGTTTTGCTTCGCATATATTTATT
This sequence comes from Pseudalgibacter alginicilyticus, assembly GCF_001310225.1. Classification (GTDB taxonomy): domain Bacteria; phylum Bacteroidota; class Bacteroidia; order Flavobacteriales; family Flavobacteriaceae; genus Pseudalgibacter; species Pseudalgibacter alginicilyticus. The sequence continues at coordinate 341,525 of NZ_CP012898.1, forward strand.
GATACTGAAAAATATTTTGTTCGTGGTATAGAAATATCTGCTAATCATCTAAAAAGTGTCACAGAAGGATTTGTTTATGCCAAAGCTATGTTTTTGCATAAAGGTAGAACCACGCAACTATTGGATATAAAAATAACCGATGATGCAGGCAATTTGATTTCCATTTGTAAATTATCAACTATTTCATTGTTGAAAAAGCAATAGATTTCATGAATTCGGATGATTTTTTTACTAGTATTGAAAACCAATACAATAGGCAATTACCTTTTGTAGCTTATAGAAAACCAAATAGTTTAGAAATTAAAGGCATGCTTCAAAAAACGGATGTACTTTATACTACTCAAGATTTTAGCGCAAGTGGTTTTGTGTTTTCTCCTTTTGATAATAATGAACATACAGTTTTAATTCCTTTAGAAAATTCAAATACTATGACTACAAACTATCATAGTATTCCTGACCATAACACCAAGTTTGTTGAAGTAATATCTGAATATATTCATTCAGAAGCAAGACAAAATCATATAAACCTCATAAAAAAAGGTATTCATGCCATAGAAAACAAACAATTTGATAAGGTAGTGCTTTCAAGGCAAGAAATTGTAGAGCTATCAGATACTAATCCTTTTACAGTATTAAAAAATCTTTTAAATACTTATAAGTCGGCTCTGGTTTATTGTTGGTATCACCCTAAAGTTGGCTTATGGCTTGGTGCAACGCCAGAAACCTTGTTAAAAATTTCAGGAAATCAATTTTCAATGATGGCATTAGCAGGAACTCAAGATTATAAAGGCACCTTGAAGGTTGATTGGCAAAACAAGGAAAAAGAAGAGCAACAATTTGTCACAGATTTTATAATTAAAAATTTAAAACCTGCAGCAAAAAACTTTAAAGTATCAGATGTTGAAACCGTTAAAGCAGGTAATTTGGTGCATTTAAGAACGATGATTTCTGCCCAATTAAAAGAGGATACTGCTTTAAAACAGATTATTGATGCCATGCATCCTACACCAGCAGTTTGTGGCGTTCCTAAGCAGGTTTCAAAACAATTTATATTAAATCATGAAAATTATAAGCGTGATTTTTATACTGGTTTTTTAGGTGAATTAAACTTAAAAACAACCGTAGCTCCTAGATTGGGAAGAAGAAATATTGAAAATAGAGCGTATTTACTAACCAAGGAAGTTACTCAATTATACGTTAATTTACGTTGTATGCAAATTAAAAATAATAGGGCTTTATTGTATGTTGGTGGAGGTGTTACGAAAGATTCAAACCCAGAAAAAGAGTGGCAAGAAACGGTTTCGAAATCCTTAGTAATTAAAAATGTCTTGCCATAATGATAGTTAAGTGTCTATTTTATATTTTTATGCTCAGATTTTAAATAAGAAAAATAATCTATTTAAAACGTAAAGCTAAAGGAGTTTGAATGGTTTCAAATACGTCCTGAGTAAATGTGACGCAAGCCTTGGCAATATAAATAAACACATGATATATCCTAAAATACCGAATGCACAAACAGTCATTCAGCTTTGTAAAGCAAAAAAAATACAACATATAGTAATATCTCCAGGTAGTAGAAATGCGCCTTTAACGATTGGGTTTAGTAATGATCCTTATTTTAAATGTTATAGTATTGTAGACGAACGTTGTGCCGCATTTTTTGCTTTGGGCTTGGCTCAGCAATTAAAGCATCCAACAGCAGTGGTTTGCACTTCAGGTAGTGCAGTGCTTAATTATTACCCAGCGGTTGCCGAGGCGTTTTATAGCGATATACCTTTAATTGTTTTGTCTGCTGATAGGCCTAAGCACTTAGTGGGTATAGGAGATGGGCAAACCATAAACCAAAAAGATGTTTTTGCAAATCATATTCTGTATTCAACGCATTTAAAATTGGATATAAAAGATGAAAAAAATATTCCTGAAAATGAAGAACTTCCTATAATTAAGAATTTAGAGGATAAATTAGAACGATTTTTAGGGTTTCAAAAAGATATTCAGACATTTAATGAAGAAGAAATTCTTACAGCAATCAATCAAGCTACTTTAAAAAAAGGGCCTGTTCATATTAATATTCCATTTGATGAACCGTTATATGAAACTGTGAGTAAATTAAGTGTCAACCCTAAAGTTCCGGATGTTTCGGTAAAAACGAAACCTATTGATAATTATATTGTTCAAGAATGTTTTGATTATTGGAATGCTTCAGCAAAAAAAATGATTTTGGTAGGCGTAAATCATCCAAATCAAATTGAAGAGAAATGGTTGAGCGAACTTTCAAAAGACGACAGTGTGTTGGTTTTAACTGAAACAACATCCAATTTGCATCATAACACTTTTTTTTCAAACATAGACCAGTTAATATCTCCACTTACTGACACTGAACAAAAAGCATTACAGCCTGACATTTTAGTCACTTTTGGAGGTCTTATTATTTCGAAAAAAATAAAAGCCTTTTTAAGAAAATTTCAGCCTAAACACCACTGGCATATCGATGAAAAATCAGCAAATGATACGTTTTTTTCTTTGTCAAATCATATAAAATCTACACCTAACCAGTTTTTTGATGCATTACTTTCACGTGTTACCCACCATGTGAAAAGTGATTATTATACTAGTTGGGAACAAGTAAAAAAACAACGATTTGAAAAACATCAATTGTATTTAAAACAAATACCTTTTTCAGATTTTAAAGCCTTTGAAGTGTTACTTAGTACTATTCCAGATTATTATGTATTGCAAGTAGGAAATAGTTCTGCTATCCGATACACGCAATTATTTCAACTTAATAAAACATTAAAAGTGTATTGTAACAGAGGTACGAGTGGTATTGACGGAAGTACCAGTACAGCTATAGGTAGTGCAGTGGCCAATGAAAAACCAACTGTTTTTGTAACAGGAGATTTAAGTTTTTTATATGATAGCAACGGGCTATGGAATAATTATATCCCTAAAAATTTCAGGATTATAGTTGTTAATAATGGAGGAGGAGGCATTTTTAGGATTTTACCTGGGCATAAAAATACTGAGAATTTTGATTCTTTTTTTGAAACGAAGCACAACCTTAATGCTAAATATTTGTGTAAAATGTTTGGTTTTGAGTATTTTAGTGCCGATACAGAATTGCAATTAAAAAGTAAGTTAAAGCCTTTTTATTCGGATTCAGAAGCTCCAAAATTATTAGAAATATTTACTCCAAGTACAATCAATGACGAACAGCTTTTGAATTATTTTGAGTTTTTAAAGTAAATTTTAGATTAAAAGTGACTTTCTAATTTTTTATGTGTCTAAAAAATAGATACCTTTAAAGAACCAATAATATTAACAAAAAAAACTTTTTATCATGAGTAAAAGAGATGAATTAATTGCAAAGTATGCGTCAGATTTAAAAGACAAATGTGGTGTTACTGCTGATATGGATTTATTAACAAAAGTAACCATTGGTTGTGGCCCTTCTATTTACAATGCTGATGCGGCTACTGTTTCAGGATCAGATGCTTCAGAGTTGGCAACTGTAAAAAATAATTTTTTAATTAAAAAATTAGGATTAAAAGATAGCGAAGATTTAGATAAAGGCATTGCTGCTGTTATTGAGCAATATGGACAATCAAACAGAAATAAATATAGAGCAGTTGTTTATTATTTGTTAACCAAACATTTCAAAAAAGAATCAGTTTACTAAATAGTGTCTGTAAATAAATGATACAAAAGCGTTACTTCAAAATTTTTGGAATTGTAACGCTTTTTTCTTTGTCTTAAATTTAGTTTAGAAAAGTCTTTATCAAAAAAGAAAAGGGTATTTAACATTAGTAATATGTAAATTAATCATTCATTTCTTTCCTCGTTTTTTTTATTTACTATTTTCCTAATATCACTACCTTTGAGGCATGATACATTTAGGGGAATTTAATACATTAGAAATACTTCGAGAAGCAGAGCAAGGTGTCTATCTTGCAGATGCTGATGGAAATGAAGTGTTATTACCAAACAGATACGTACCGCAAACGTTTAAGATTTGGGATAAAATTGAGGTTTTTGTTTATTTAGATAATGAAGAGCGTCCAGTTGCTACTACTGATAAACCTTATATTATAAAAAACGATTACGCTTTATTGCGTTGCAATCAAGTTACAGATTATGGTGCTTTTTTAGATTGGGGATTGGTAAAAGAATTATTTTGCCCATTTAAAGAACAAGCTTTTCCAATGAAACCTGGAGGTTGGTATTTGGTGCATTGTTATTTAGATGAAAAAACGGATCGATTAGTGGCTTCAAGTAAAACCAATCGTTTTTTAGATAATAAAACCTTAACGGTTAGTGAATTTGATGAAGTAGATTTAATTGTTTCACATCCCTCTGATATAGGAATGAATGTTATTGTAAATAAAGCACATACTGGATTGATTTATAAAGACAGTATTTTTAAAGACATTAGTGTGGGCGATAGGCTAAAGGGGATTGTTAAAAAAATACGTCCTGGGAATAAATTAGATATAGCTCTTGGACAAATTGGTTATAGAAATATTGAGCCCAATGCAGAGCGTATTATGCATGAGTTACACGATAATAGTGGGTATTTAAATCTTAATGATAAGTCCAATCCTGAAGCTATAAAAAATCAGCTTCAAATGAGTAAAAAGAATTTTAAAAAGGCTGTTGGAACTCTATATAAACAGCGTTTAATAGAAATTAAACCCGATGGTATTTATTTGGTTTAATCAGTATTGATTTTTTAAGGTTTTTTCAACCCAATTTGTAGATTCAAGAAGGCAGGTGAAATTCTTTTTATTAAATTTAAAAAAGTGGTTTTCTACATCAAATACTTTTTCTGCAAATGCATTATAAGTTACCGTAGCATAGGCTGATAAATTTTTAAATGTTTCATTAAATAGAGGTGCTTCAGAGATAACAATGGAATATGAGTTTATTCTATTACCAATAAATCCAAACTTACGGTTTCCAAAGTATTTTTTCATTAAAACTTTGCTTTCTTTAAAGTTTTCATAAGAAATATTAACGCCTTCATGAAATTCAGCAATCACATAATTATCAAAAAAGAATAAATTTCCTAAGGCTATGGTTTCTTGAGCTATAACGCTTGGATATAAAGTAGATTCAGTAACCGACATAAGAAGTACATTTTTAAAATGGGCGTGCAAATATACAATGCTTATATAGTATTTTGGTATACCAATTGTATTATTACCAAATATTTACTATTTGAGTTATAGTTATAACAAATTAATAAGTTTTGGTATGAATAGTTTGTCTTAAATATATGTAAATAAGTAATTTTGAAATAGAAATAATAAAACGATTTAAGACGCTATTGATGTAAAAAAATATTTTTTTTAAATATTTAGTGCTTTTTCTGTAGAAATTAAGATACCTGTGGTGTTTTTTAATTTAAAAGCTCAGCAATTTTATTTTCTAATGCTTGACCTCTTAAATTTTTAGCAATAATTTTGCCTTCTTGATCTAAAATATAAGTAGCAGGTATTGATGTAACATTGTAAAGTTCTGCAATAGGGTCTTGCAAAGTTAAATTAGCAACTTGATGCCAAGTTAGCTTATCGTCAGCAATGGCTTTTATCCATGCTTCTTTTTGGTTTTCTTTATCTAAGGACACGCCAATAATCTCTAAACCTTTACTGTGATATTTATTGTATACCCTTACAACGTTAGGGTTTTCTCTTCGGCAAGGTGCACACCAAGAAGCCCAGAAGTCAATGATAGTTACCTTACCTTTTATATCATTTAAAGCCAATGAATTTCCCTCAGGTGTTGGAGCACTAAAATCTGGAGCAATATCGCCAATTGCTAAAGGTGGTTTTTCTGTTTTTTTAGCAGTTATATAGTCACTGATACGCTTGCCATACTTTGAACTTTTTAAGTTGTCCGACAAACCATTAAAACTATTTTCAACTTTATCTAAAGGGGCTTGTGGGTCGTAGGTTTTGTTTTCTAAAACAATAACGGCCGCATACGAATTATTATATTTGTTAGTGAAATTAAATGGTAAATCAGAAATCTTTTCATTTGTATTCGTTAAAGCTTCATTGGTTTCTGTATCGTCAGGAGCTACAGCACCTGTTCTTAATGTATTTATTAACTCATTTTGTTTTTTTCGTAAGGCAATAAGATCTTTGAAAAAAGAAGATAAGTTTTCGTTATTAGTTGTTCCAGATATTTTTGAAGTATGTAGACTATCTTTTTTAGCAATAATATTAATAGTGCCATTTTCAACAATAAAAGGAGCATTTCCGTTTTGACCATCAATAAAAAGAAATTCTAAGTTAGGTTCATTACGAGTTCCTTCAAAAGAAAACTGTTCATTCATGACAATGGCAGTATCTTTATTTATTAAACGTCCTTGTTCATCAACAGTTTTTATATAAGCTCTTATACCGTTTAAAACGCCAGGAGCTTCACCGTTTATGATAAAACGATCTTTTTTAGATGTGTTACAGGCTAAAAAAAGACATGTAAAAGCTGTAAGTAGTGCGAATTTCATAGTAGGGTAATTTTACGCCAAATATAATTATTTTTTTCATTTAGTTATTTTAAACAGGTGTGTTAACATTTCAATTTTAGTATTTTTGCAGCATGACACATCAAGATACTATTGTAGCATTGGCAACGCCTTCAGGAGCAGGTGCTATTGCTGTTATTAGATTGTCTGGAAATGAGGCTATTATGTTTGCAGAAGCCCAGTTTAAATCGGTTTCAGGAAAACGATTGAGTAAGCAAGCCACACACACCATTCATTTAGGACATATTATAGATTCTGATAGAACCATTGATGAGGTTTTGGTATCCGTATTTAAAAATCCTAATTCATATACTGGTGAAGATGTAGTAGAAATATCATGCCATGGTTCTAGTTATATTCAACAGGAAATTATTCAATTGTTTCTTCGAAAAGGCTGCCGAATGGCTACAGCAGGTGAGTTTACTTTGCGTGCTTTTTTAAATGGAAAAATAGATTTGAGTCAGGCGGAAGCTGTAGCCGACTTAATTTCAAGTGATAATGAAGCGTCCCATCAAATTGCGATGCAGCAAATGCGAGGTGGTTTTTCTTCTGAAATTGCTAAACTTCGTGAAGAACTTTTAAATTTTGCCTCGTTGATAGAATTGGAATTAGATTTTGCTGAAGAAGATGTAGAGTTTGCTGATAGAACTCAATTTAAAGATCTTATTTCAAGAATTACCTTTGTTTTAAAACGATTAATAGACAGTTTTTCAGTTGGTAACGTGATAAAAAATGGTATTCCAGTAGCCATTGTAGGAGAACCAAATGTTGGAAAATCTACACTATTAAATGCCCTTTTAAATGAAGACCGTGCCATAGTAAGTGATATTGCAGGAACTACCAGAGATACTATTGAAGATGAATTGGTGATTGAAGGCATTGGGTTTCGTTTTATAGATACCGCAGGAATTCGAGATACTAAAGATGTTGTTGAAGGTATTGGTATTAAAAAAACCTTCGAAAAAATAGAACAATCGCAAGTGGTTTTATATTTGTTTGATGCCACAAAGTTTGTTGAAAATTCAGAATTGTTTCAAATTGAAATAGAAAAAATAAAAAACAAATACCCTTTAAAGCCTTTATTAATTATTCCTAATAAAATAGATAAACTATCTGTTGAAGAAGTGGTGCAATTAGAAGTGTTTTTAAGCGGTATTGAAAACTCCAAATACATCTTATTAGCTGCAAAAGAAAATAGGGGCGTAGAGGAACTAAAAAGTCAGTTAATTGGTTTTGTAAATACAGGTGCGTTAAGAAATAACGAAACTATTATTACAAATACTAGGCACTACGATTCATTACTAAAAGCTTTAGAAGAAATTCAAAAAGTACAAGAAGGTATCAACACTAATTTATCAAGCGATTTAATGGCAATAGATATTCGTCAGGCTTTATATCACTTTGGGGAGATTACTGGTGAGATTACCAATGATGATTTATTAGGGAATATCTTTGCTAATTTCTGTATTGGGAAGTAACTTACTTTCTTTTATTTGTTAATCCCTTGTTATTGTTGACTTTATAGAGTTTTGTCTTCTCTTTTTTGTTGTTTATTTGCTCTTTTTTAACTAAATTTGTTGTATATCTGTTGCCTAAAATACAAAATTGTTGCCCATTTCTGTTGGCGAAGATATAGGCGAAATGATGCACCATAACGCACCACGTTGCACCATTACGCTACATAAAGCACCATTTATGAGCAGTAATTTATACATTCCAAAAACTTGTAAGCATTGCGGTAATGCCTTTACAGCTCGTACAACAGTTACCAAATACTGCGGTGATAGTTGTGCTAAAAGAGCTTATAAGGCACGTAAACGTAAGGAGAAAATACAAACTACCCTTATTGATGATATGCAACAACAAAAAGAAGTTGTTCAAGTTCACAATCCAAATGCTGTAAACAATAAAGATTTTTTAAGCGTTACAGAAGCCTCACAACTTATTGGTGTTAGTAGATGGACCATTCAAAGAATGATTCAACAAGGGCGTTTAAAAGCTGTTCCTTTTGGTAGAAAGCGTATTGTAGCAAGATGGCAAATAGAAAACCTTTTTAATTAGTAAATTATGAAAGTAACATTAAGACAACGAAAAAAGAATGATAAAATTAGTTTGTATTTAGATTACTATCATAAAGGCAAGCGTAAAACAGAATACCTGCGTTTATACCTTACACCTAATCCTAAAACTAAAACGGAAAGAGAGGTAAATAAAAAAACAAAGCAATTAGCTGAAACCATTTGTGCGCAAAGACAGATTGAAATACAAAATGGTATTTATGGCTTTCAAGATATTGAAAAGCTAAAAGGTAGTTTTATTACTTATATCACAGCTTTAGCAGAAAAGAAAAATACAAGTTCTGGCAATTATGGCAATTGGAACAGTATGCTAAAACATCTAAAAACTTTTTGTCCAACAGACGTAAGTTTTCAAGATATTGATAAGGATTTCGTAGAACGCTTTAAAGAGTATTTAGATAAGGATGCAATGGCAAGAGCAGGTAAAAAATTATCTCAAAACTCTAAATATTCTTATTATGGAAAATTCAACGCTGCATTAAAACAAGCTGTTAAGGATGGTATTTTAAGAATAAACCCAGCAAATGGTGTTGAGTATTTTAAACAAGGTGAACCTCAACGAGAGTTTTTAACTTTAGATGAATTACAAATAGCAGTTAACACAGAATGTGAGTTACCACTTTTAAAAAGTGCTTTTATATTTTCTGCGCTTACCGGTTTACGTTGGTCAGATATTGAAAAACTGATTTGGTCAGAAATTCAACATTCTAAAGAAATGGGCTATTATATTCGTTTCAGACAAAAGAAAACAAAAGGAGTTGAAACTTTACCTATTTCAGACCAAGCGGCAGAACTGTTAGGAGATAAAGGTAAACCTGAAGAAAAAGTTTTTCAAGGTTTACATTATAGTGCCTGGTCTAACTTAAAATTACAACAATGGATGATGAAAGCAGGTATTACAAAGAATATCACGTTCCATTGTGCGCGTCATACCTATGCAACTTTACAATTAACTTTAGGTACAGATATTTATACAGTTTCAAAATTGTTAGGTCATAAGGAATTGAGAACTACACAGATTTATGCAAAAGTTATTGATGATAAAAAGAAAGAAGCTGCTAATAAAATTAAATTGGATTTATAATGAAAGGAAGTATATTTTCAAGTTTGGTTTCTATAACGAGCGGCTTACATAGAGATAATAGACAGGAAAAGGATTTTAAATACCTACTGTCTGATTTCAAATTGAATCAAAAAGCTAAAAACGCAGTTTTTAAAGTAAACTTTAAAAAGCCTTTAAATGCTAAAAAAGAATACTACCAAAAGTTGATATTTAATGAAACAGAAAATACAGTAGCTTCATTTGTAAAGGAATTTCCCAAAAATGCAACTACACCAGAAAATAAATACAGCTATACCATTCTACTTAATAAATTTGATAAGTACTTAAATGACATTGCAATTTATATCACTAAAAGGGGAATAACAGCAGATTTCAACAATGATGACAATTATATCATAAACTACTTAAAAGTATCTGTAATAAGGTTGTATGCTGAACTACAAGAGCAATACGGTCAGTTTTCCGTAAACACAAAATTCTCAATTGCTGAAATTGCAGAAAAATACTTTAATGATGAAACTTTTGATATTAGCCTAATAGAAAAGAGTACCACTAAAAAAGTTGCTACCAAAACAACATCAAAAAAGAAAGCAAAACCAAAGACCTCTTTTGGATATAAAAGCAACGACACCTCAACCTTGCTAACTGTGCTCAAACAAATAAATCTAAAAATAGATTTGTTAGATAACCGTACAACTGGAGAACAGTTGCACGCATTATTATTAGCAAAAGATTTTTCAAATACAGAATCGCAAATTTATCTTCAATGCGAGACGACACAGTTTAGTTACCTTGTAACGAAACTAAAGCCATTTTTTAATGGTTTTAATCCTACCTCAATAGAACGTTCTGAAAAATTTGTTACTAAAACAGGTACGCTATTAAAAGCGAATAATCTTCACAAAAACAAAGTTCACAACCCAAAAGAAAAGGAAGAAATAGATAAAATCATCCAACAACTGCAATAAAAAACAGTAAGAATAGTAAGAAATCTTACTGTTGTCTTACCCTTGTTTTACACTCTTACTAAAAACGGGAAGCCAATTTTCAACCTTTGTCCTGTTCTTGAAAACCAAGAATGACATTTGGCCAGATGTCCTCATTTATTTAAAACAAAATAAACGATGGACACAAATATCATCGAAAAGTTAGACCGCATTGAAAAACTCTTGTTAGAGCAACAAACAATGCAAAAGCAAGTATTAAACTTTAATGAAACTTGCAAGTATTTAGAATTATCCCAATCGCACTTGTATAAACTTACAAGTACGGGAACCATTCCACATTATAAACCGAATGGTAAGAAAATTTATTTTAACAGAGTTGAATTAGAACAATGGTTATTAAGTAACCGTGTTGATTCACAAGACGAAATCGAACAGCAAGCTGCCGATTACCTCATTAAGAAAGGAGCGGTAAAGTTATGACGGAAATATTCGATTTAATCTTGGCACTCTCGCAAGATATTAAGGACTTAAAAGCACGTATAGAATTGTTACGACAATCGAGAGCAGAAGTATTAAAAGATACGTGGATAGACAATCAAGATGTATTGCAGACCTTACATATTAGTAAGCGAACGCTACAAACTTTAAGAACCAATGGCACTTTGCCTTACAGCAAAGTGAAAGGTAAATTTTACTATAAAGTTGCTGACATAGAGCAATTGCTTAAAGACAACTACTACAACCATAATTTCAAGCGAGATGGAAATAAGTAGAGAAGCAATTTTAGACAAAACACATTATGGTTTAAAAATCTATGCCTATGTGTTGAGACAGTATTATCCTAATCAAACAGTCCTTTCTGTAAAAGGAAGGGACTGCGGGATAACTCGTAACCCATTTAATGGTGGAAAAGAAACTTTACGGATTCATATTGATGGTATTATAGCAACACATCGAGATACAGAATTAGAAGCCTTTATAGGTGATGTATTCGATTTTGCACAATACCATTTTAGAATAACCGATGAAGAAGATTTGTACCGGAAGATAAATCAAGAGCTACATCTAAATTTAGAAGTCAAGGAAAAAGACGAATTGGAATGGCTTAATGAACCAGACGATACCTGGTATGCCAACTGTAGCTTTTTCAAAGCACCTGTTCGCAATGTATTTCCTTCGGAAACCTTGCGACTGCATCAAGTATTTGCATTAATCACAAGTGATAAATACAAAAGCATTACTGAAGAATTAAGAGCAATTACCAATGTAAAAGAAGCACGTAAATTCAAAGCGAATCGCTTTGATTACGTAACGCTTTCAGGAACATTTGAAAAACGAAGCGATAACAATTTGCTAAAGCATTCTAATTTATTAACCATTGATTTTGACCATTTAGAGAATCTACAAGAGTTAAGAACGCAACTCTTAAATGATGAATATTTTGAAACTGAAATGCTCTTTATTTCACCATCTGGTGATGGTTTAAAATGGATTATTAGAATAGATGTTTCAGAGGTAACACATTCAGAATATTTTACAGCAGTAGCAAATTACATTAAACACAATTATAACATTGAGGTTGACCAGTCGGGTAAAGACGTTTCCAGAGCGTGTTTTTTACCATACGACCCAACAGCCTTTCTACATAAAAGACATCAAGCATTATGACTAAAATATTTAACCCAAAATATTGGTTAGAAGTTCCTAAAGAGCAACAAAAACCAACAAGCAACAAGGCAACAACAAATGTTATTGCTGTTGCCAATGATGACATTGAAACTTACATTTCTGCAATTGAGCAATCAGGTTTAGACATAACAGGAAATTATGCTTCTTGGAGAGATTTAGGTTTTGCGTTAGCTGAAGAATATGGAGAATCTGGTAGAGATTATTTCCATCGTATCAGTAAAAATTATGCAGGATATAATACTAAAGAATGTGATGCACAATTCAATAAATGCCTAAATGCAAAAGGACACGGAATAAGTATTGCAACTTTTTATCATCACGCACATCAAATAGGTATAAGGCTACCAAAATCTAAAATGAAGCTACTTCAACAAAAAGAGGAAAGCCAACAAGAAACAATGCCTACTATTCCTGAAAAGGTGTATAACAACCTTCCACAGTTTTTGCAACAAGTTGTAAATCCTGCAAGTGGTCAAGAGGAAAAAGATATTTTATTATTAGGTGCATTAACAGCCTTTAGTGCTTGCTTCCCAAAATTATTTGGTATTTACGACCAAAGAAAAGTATTCAGTAATTTATACTTATTTGTAACTGCACCAGCTTCAGCAGGAAAAGGCAGACTTAACCAAATTAAAAATTTGGTAGACCCTGTGCATAAAATAAAACGAGAACAATCCAAAATATTAAAGCAACAGTTTCAGTCAGAAACAGCGACTTATAATATGAACAAGGGCAAAGATGAAAACTTGGAAAAACCGAGTAAACCGCCAGAGCGAATGTTGTTTATTCCTGCCAACAATAGCGTTACGGGTGTTTATCAATTAATATCTGACAATGAAGGTAGAGGGTTAATTTTTGAAACTGAAGGTGATACTTTAGCACAAGCCTTTAAAAGTGATTACGGTAATTATTCCGATGGTTTTCGTAAAGCATTCCACCACGAAACCATTAGTTATTATCGAAGAACAGATAGAGAATATGTAGATATTGAAAGACCTTGTTTGTCAACAGTATTGTCAGGTACACCAAAGCAAATTCAAGCATTGGTTCCAAATGCTGAAAATGGGTTGTTTAGTCGTTTTATGTTTTATTATATGAATATCAAACCAACTTGGAAAAACGTTTTTCAAACAGGCACAGCAAATGGTTTAGATGAATACTATGACCAATTAGGAAAAGATTTTTTTGAGCTATACAAAACCTTAAAAAACAATCCAGCTATTGAAGTAAGGCTAACAACAGAGCAACAACAAAAATTCAATGTGTTTTTTGAAAAGTTACAAACCAAATATCTCAACTTACAACCAGATGATTATATCGCAACAGTAAGGCGTTTAGGCTTAATTGCATTTAGAATTATAATGTTATTTTCTGTATTTCGAATTATGGAAGATGGTGATGTCAACCAAGTGAGGTATTGTGAAGATGTAGATTTTGAAAACACATTGGAAATGATTAGCGTGTTAGTAAAGCATAGTAGTAAGGTTTTTAACGATTTACCTATGGAACAAAAGCAAGTAAAACGAGCCAATCGAAAAGAACGTTTTTTAGATGCGTTACCTCATCAATTTTCAAGACAAGATTATCTAAATATAGCCGACAAAAACAAAATACCCCACAAAACAGCAGAAGGCTATATTACCAAATTTGTTGATGCAGGTTTAATACATCGAGAAGCACACAACAATTATACAAATCCTGCAAAAACATAATTCAGGATTTTGAGGATTTAAGGATAAAATTGATAGGACTTCCTTAAATCCTTAACTTCCTCATTCCCTTGTTAATAACTGTTAATATCTTTTTCTTACTTCTTTCTTTCCTTTTCTTAAATTAGACAAAATTTGACAAGTCTAAATAATTCTATTATGGAGTTTGGAGAGTATATACGTTCATTGCGTGAAAAGCACAATTTACTATTAAGAGAAATGGCTGCAAACCTAAATATGGATGTTGCCTATTTAAGCAAAATAGAACGTGGAAATCGTATAGCAAGACGCGAACAAGTAGTCGCTTTTGCTAAAACATTAAAAGAAGACGAGAATGAATTAATTAAGCTATGGATGTCGGAACAAATTGTACTAATGCTAAAAAATGAAAAAGAGCGTACGGAAATCCTCAAAATAGCTGAAGAAAAAATTAGTAAGATTGTTAAAAAGGGTAAGAATTTAAAGTGATTTATGTTTAAAGAGAATAAATATTATGGAGAGGTATGGTTCAAATCTGCAGAGGATGATAAATGCTTTTGTGTATTAGAGTTAATTAATGATGAAGTACACATAACGACCAATTTATCAGAAAGATTACCTGCCTATCAAATAGAGTTAATTTATGGAGTTTTTACAGGTTTAGGCTATTTAACTTTTGTAAACTGCAAGATTAAAAACAGTAGCAATGGAATAGTAGAGACTAAAACTTATAAACCTAAATATACTTTTGCTTGTGCATATCATTTAATTGAACCTGTAGGTTTGAGAATTAATGAATTTCAAATTGACAATTTAGCAATTGTGAGTTGGGTTAGAAAAATGCATTGGTATAATTCTTTAGAAGACAAACTTGAAAAAGAGGATGACGTAATTCATAATACGAATATTGCTAAAGACTTATCTATAAAAATTACAAAATCAACATCATATACTTCTAACCACGATTTTTTTAGAATGGACAATGTTGGATATGTTGATTTTAAATCAGAAAAAAGTTTGAGTATTCTTGAGAGTATAGATTTATATAATTCATTTCAAAAATTATTTCATTTTTTATACGGTAAGTCTGTACAATTTAAGGCTTTTAATTTCAAATGTTTAAGTTGTGGTAACTGGGCTTCGTTATATTATAAGGATGATTTCAACAAGGAAAACATATCTGGTTTTATCGCGCTTGACTATGATACTATTAAAGATGATTTATCTAATATAATTAAGCATTGGTATAACAATGAAGGTATAGGTTATTGTGCTGATATTATCATCGAAAATTTACTCTCGGTTAAAACAAGTCATAGTAGACGATTTACAAATTCTTATTCAGCTTTTGAGGCTTATAGTTTGAAATTTGGAAACAAGATGAAGAACTCATCTTTTGCCAAAGATTTATTAGAACAAAAGCAATTATTAGCCGATATAACTAATATACCTAAAGATGAGATTAAAATTTATGTATCAAAAATTGTACGTCATCGAGATTATTTAATACATCGTACTAAAACAAAAAACAATATTTTCACACAATTTGAATTATTGTATATATCGTTTCTCTTGGATTATATAGTTGGTATTGGTCTAATGAAACAAATGGATGCTTCCGAAAAAATTATTGAAAAGATTATAGGTAGAGCCAAATCTACATATCAAGATATGCAGTCTGTAAATAAATTATTAAATAAAGATTTATTAGAAAGTACTAATCAAAAAGCACCAAATATGTAAAACCCAAAACACCTCATTACTTATGCAAGAACACTTAAAAACCAACATACTTAACTTTAAATGGCCTAATAGTGCGCCTACCATTTATTTAACTTTAGAAGATATTGAAGGTAGTCATCCTATACATAAATCTAAATTTTCAAGGCAGATTAAAGAGGTGTTTCCAGATGCAGACTTATCTAACAAAGACCAAATATTTACAACATTTACAACGGAAATACCAGATGCACCAAGCATTAAGTTAAATTTAGTAGATGGTAGAGAATTAAGAATATATAAGCAATTCCTTAAACACCAATTAAGAAGCTATTTTAAAGCAAAAGACTATGTAGTTGTAAAAAACTTTGTAGGTGATGTACAGGTTTGGATGCCTTCTCTTAAAGGCAATACAGAGCATTATAATTTATATTATAAGTTTTCATTTAAAATACAATTTGCAAAATTAACCGACTTACCAGAACTTATTGTATCGTACGATGGCACATCAAAAGTCCTTACAACGTCTGTTAAGGATATTGAGGATTCAGAGTTAATAAAACGTTGCGTATATGGACAAACTATCTTCAATTATCAAATGAACCTCGATACAGAGGAAAAAGAAGATTATTTCAATGCTATTGAGTTTGATAAAGCATTCCCAATTTTTAGTTTACCATTAGCCAGAGCATTAGAGATACCTATTGAAGAACCAATTAGACCAGCTAATAAATACCAAAAGTATGTAGCACTTATTAATAATTTTGCAACCAATTATTTGTTTGCAGAAGATTTTAAAGCCATTTTCCCGTTTAAAAACGATGCATTTATTGATGTGCCTCTCAACCGTATTAATCACATTGACCCACAAGTAGGATTATTAGAGTTTGGTAAAGACCAATATGGTAACAAGAAAACCCATTTAGTGCCTAAATTGGCAATGAATAACCTTAACCCATACAAACGACCAAACAACCAAAATATTAAGTTTTTCTTTGTGTACCATACCTCGCATAAAGAAGCAATTAAAACATTTTACAACAACCTTAAAACTGGTGTTACGGCAGATAAAAAATATTTTAAAGGGATTGAGGCTTATGTAAACATTAAGGCTTCAACTTCTAAAGAGCATTTTATAGAGTTTACCAACGAAAGCGACCCAATTCCAGAAATTACAGAAAAGTTAGAAAACCTTTCATTCGACCACGATACTGTACGTTATGCAGCGTTTTATTTAAGTCCTTTCGATAAGTTTACACCAAATCCTGAAGACCGAGAAATATATATTCAAATCAAAGAACTCTTTCTAAATGAAGGCATTGTTACACAGGTTGTAGATTATGAAAAAATGGTGGTCAATATCGAGAATCAATACAACTTCCAATTCTCATTACAAAATATGGCATTGGCAATTCACGCCAAATTAGGTGGCGCACCTTGGAAACTTGCAGTAACCGATAAAAAAGAATTAGTAATAGGTGTTGGTGCATTTACCAATCAAGGCGAAAACAGACGTTATATAGCAAGTGCCTTTAGTTTTCAAAACAATGGCTTGTTTAGAAAGTTCGAGTATTTTGACCAAAGCGAAACAGACCTGTTAGCAGGTAGTATATGTAAAGCCATAAGAGATTTTACATCTGTTGCAGAAGCTGATAAAGTAGTCATTCACTTCTATAAAGAAATGAGCTACGAGGAACTAAAACCTATTATAAGAGGGATGCATACATTAGGGTTAAAAATTCCTCTCTACATTCTAAATATCAATAAAACAGAAGCAGAAGATATTATTGCTTACGACCTCAATTGGAATAAAAAGTTAATGCCAGTAAGTGGTACATACATACGTATAAGCGAAAACCAATTTTTGCTGTTTAACAATGCACGTTACCCTAATTCTCAAAGGTATGCAGATACAGATGGCTATCCATTTCCAATAAAAATTAAAATAAGCAGTCCAGATGAAGATGCTTTTGAAGATGCAGACGTCGTGTTAGAATTATTAACACAAGTATATCAGTTTAGCAGATTGTATTGGAAATCACTACGACAACAGAATGTCCCAATCACTATAAAATATCCAGAAATGGTAGCACAAATAGCGCCACGATTTAATAATGGTGTTCCAGATGATGCCAAAGATGCTTTATGGTTTTTATAAAAGAATGATATGTCAAGATTAAGAAGAAAAGAAACACTTGCATCTATAATGGGTTTTGGTTTTATCCATTTTGAGTTCCATTTAATTGAAGATTATATGAATCATATGGAAACTCATTTTGAAAGAGAATTAAAAAATATAGAGGTTGAGTATGATAATTTTCAAAAATCCAAAGAGGTTGATAAATCAGAATATTCAGAGGAATATTTAGACCACATACAGGATTCCTTTATTGACAATGTTTTTATGTTTAATGATGTTTACATCAAAAATTATAGAAACGCTCAAATCATACAACTGTATTCTTTTTTTGAAGATGTTTTAAAACGTGGTTGTGATAGGTTCGCATCGTATAAACAAACAGACTACAGAGTAGATGACTTAAAGGGTAATAATGATATTGATAAGGTAAAGAAGTTCTTAAAGCAGTCAGCTAAAGTTGATTTTTCGATACTCAATCCTGAATGGAGTTTTATCGATAATTTTAGACAAGTACGTAATTTAGTTGTTCATCATAAGGGTATAATTAAAAACAACGATACCGTCAATAATAGTGATAAAAAGTTCAATAACATTAAGAGTTTTAGCAAAGGTAAGTTTACTTTAAAACAGTATGTCTCTTCACAAAATAGATTTGAAATAGTACTTGATAATCCAAAATTCTTTAAAGAGATAGTAAATAACATTGAAAGTCTATTAGATAAAATAGGCAGTAAAGAAATGCCTTTAAACGAAGTAAAATAGAGTATGTCAAACCCAATAAAACAACATTATATTCCACGTTCATATTTAAAGAACTTTGGAATTGAAGGTAGAAAAAGAAATTATTTTGTTGATGTTTATAAAACTGATGATGATATTCTTTTAGAACAGATTAGTACTAAAGATATTTGTTTTGAGAAAAACATATATACTATTCCAGCAGAATCTGATGAGATTAAATATGCATTAGAAAAACATTACGCTGAAAATGTAGATAGTGAATTTCAAAAGGTCTATTCTCTGCTTATTGATGAAAAAACTTTAACGGTAACCCAAGAACAAAAAATACAGATACTCTACGTTTGTCTCTCGCTATATTTTAGAACACCAAGAATTTTAAATCTTCAACGGAGTATGAATAATCAAATTTTTGATAGAGCAGCTCATACAGCAGATGAAGAAGGATTGATAAAAATGAACTTATATGGTGAAAAAATAAAGTTTCACATTGATGATATTGAAGCTGTAAAAAAAGAACATAACGAACGTTCAAGAACGGTTTTTTTAGTAAACCATTTAGAACAATGGGGGAATTTTGTAAAATATAAATATGACTGTACTATTAATGTTATTAAAATTAATGATGCGAATGCACCTCTCATAACTTGCGATAATCCTGTATCCATCAGGCATTTTGAAACAAATCGTTTTCAAGGGTTATATGACCCAAGAGCAGTAATAACTTTACCATTAGACCGCTCACATTATTTAGAAATTCATCCCAATGACTATGCAGATGGCCAAACAAGAATTAATCGTCTTACACAAGATAGAGACTATGTATTCACTACAAATGGAGTAACCCAACAGAATGCAGAAAAACTATTAATTGGTTATAAAGGAGATATTGATAAACATTTCGATATTCAAAGTCATTATGAAAAACCAGAAAATGGTGAGGAATTTGTCAAAAAAGCTAAATACAGAGCGGAACAAGCTCTAATTCTATTTGAGATTTTAAAGAAAAAAGGATTTGTTTCCAATGAATTTATTGGTAAGCTAAAAGAGTTATTAGAACACCCTTATTGTAAGGATGACATACAAATGCTGAAGTATAAAAAAGTACTTTCTAAAATGGGTAAGTGGTAGTATAATACTTTTGCAACATCATTTGCAACACCATTGCATTAAATAATTTATATATTTGTCTAAATTATATGAAAATATTTTTTTCCATATCAATGTCTATTTTATTCTTTTTTCAAGGGATAAGCATAGATATGGACTTTTGTGGTCCAATTAAAGAAATTTCAAGTGTTATTACCCATTATCAAGAACATAAAGTCTATGGCGACTCTTTCCTTGAATATGTAGTTGAAGATTACATTGACAATGATACAAAAAATGAAGGGCATCATCATAACCCAGATAAGGAGAATACACCTTTCCATTCCCATAATCAATGTTGTCACCCTTTGGTATTAATTATTGCGAACAACAATTTGGCTTTAACCAATCGACTAAAATTTGAAGAGAAAAAACAGTATAATTTACATAAAGTAAACTTCACTTCCAGATATTTGGAATCACTTTTCCAGCCACCAAGGGCATAATTCAGTTTTTTTAAAGGATAACTATATCCAATTTTGAGCCTAAATGGTTCTTTTTATTTCGTACAATTCTATTTCTTATATCAGAATTGTATCGAATAGTTTAACTGAATTAATACATTTTCTATGATTAATAAAATCATTGATTTTTCAATCAATAACAAATTCATTATTGGTTTGCTAACGCTTACCATTGTTGGAGCAGGTATTTGGAGTATGACCCAAGTACCAATCGATGCTGTTCCAGATATTACCAATAATCAAGTACAAGTCATTACACAAGCACCCAATTTAGGTACAGAGGACATTGAGCAATTTGTAACCTATCCTGTGGAAGTCGCAATGAGTAACTTACCTGAAGTAAAGGAAATCCGTTCCATTTCTCGTTTTGGCTTGTCTGTGGTTACTATAGTTTTTGACGATGATATGGGAACGTATCTACCGCGTCAATTAGTAGCTGAAAAACTAAACGAAGTCAAAGAACAAATTCCGAGTGGTTTTGGCGAACCAACTATGGGTCCTATTTCTTCTGGTTTAGGAGAAATCTATCAATACACACTTAAAGTAAAACCAGAATATAAAGACAAATATTCGGTTACTGATTTGCGTACAATGCAAGATTGGATTGTACAGCGTCAAATGGCTATGGTAGAAGGTGTTATTGAAGTAAACGCAATAGGTGGAAAAATTAAACAGTACGAAGTTGCTGTAGACCCAAACGAACTAAAAGCTATTGGTTTAACAATTACCGATGTTTTTGAAGCTCTTGAAGCCAACAATCAAAATACAGGTGGTGCATACATTGAAAAGAACCATCAAGCCAATTTTATTCGTGGCGAAGGCTTGGTGCGTAGTTTAGAGGATATTAAAAAGATTACGGTTAAAAACACAAACAATATTCCAATTACCGTAGGCGACATTGCAACGGTACAATTTGGTGCTGCTATTCGTTATGGCGCTTTAACCCAAGATGGCGAAGGCGAAGTAGTTGGTGGTTTGGTTATGATGCTTAAAGGCGCTAATTCAAACGATGTTATTGAGAATGTAAAAGTGCGAATGGCTCAAATTGAAGAATCATTGCCTGAAGGCGTGATTATTGAACCTTTATTAGACCGTAGTAAATTAATAGCAGAAACGACATCAACGGTAGCTGGAAACCTTATGGAAGGCGCATTAATAGTCATTTTTGTACTTATCTTTTTATTAGGAAACTGGAGAGGTGGTTTAATAGTAGCTTCAACAATTCCATTATCACTATTATTCGCATTTATACTAATGAATGTTTTTGATGTTTGGGCTAATTTAATGAGTCTGGGAGCAATAGATTTCGGAATTATTGTCGATGGTGCTGTAATTATTGTAGAAAGTACAGTTTTTCTTATTGCATCACAAGTATTAAAGAAAAGGAAATTGACATCCAAAGAACGCGATGGCGTTGCAGCAGATGCTTCAAAAAAAATGATGAATGCTGCCTTTTTCGGCCAGCTGATTATCCTAATTGTATTTCTACCAATATTAGCATTAGAAGGCATTGAAGGAAAAATGTTCAAACCAATGGCATTGACTTTCATTTTTGCAATGATTGGTGCAATGGTACTTTGTTTGACGTATGTACCAATGATGTCTGCCTTGATTTTAAGAGCACCAAAAAATGACAAACAATCGTATGGCGATAAATTTGTGCATTGGGTAGAACGTAAATACCAACCGCTATTAGAAAAAGCCTTAAAGAAAGGAAAATTAATAATTGGTGTTTCTGTTGTATTATTTGGTATTGCAGTTTTTATGTTTACAAGAATGGGTGGCGAATTTATTCCACAATTAGATGAAGGTGATATTGCATTTCACGCCATCTTAAAACCCGGTAGCTCACTTACAGAAACGATTGAAACAACTACAAAAATTGAACAAATTGTAAAAGCAAAGTTTCCAGAAGTTGAAAAAATAGTCAGTCGAATTGGTGTTGCAGAAATTCCAACAGATCCAATGCCAATGGATATTGCTGATGTTTTTGTAATACTGAAACCAAAAAGCGAATGGACTACTGTAGAGACAAAAGATGAACTCATTGAAAAAATGAAAGAAGCTGTTGAAATAATTCCTGGTGTTAACTATGAATTTACACAACCCATTGAAATGCGTTTTAATGAATTACTTGAAGGTGTTAGAGAAGATATTGCTATTAAACTTTATGGAGAAGATATAAATCTACTGTCTCAAAAAGCAGAAGAAATATCTAAAATCATTGCTGGTACAGAAGGTATTGGCGATATGAAAGCGGAAGCTACAACGGGTTTACCACAAATGACAATTACGTATAACAGAAGTAAATTGGCACAATACGGACTTCAAATAAATACATTAAATCAAATTGTGCAATCAGCTTTTGCAGGAGGAATAGCAGGAACTATTTTTGAAGGCGAAAAGCGATTTGATTTGGTGGTTAGGTTAAGTTCTCATAATCGTAAAGACATAACAGATGTGCAAAATTTGTATATCAACTTGCCTTCTGGTGCGCAAATTCCATTACGTGAAATTGCGGATGTTAGCTACAAAGCTGGTCCAATGCAAATCAGTAGAGACAATACCAACAGAAGAACTTATGTAGGTGTCAATGTTAGAGGTCGTGATGTAAAATCATTGGTAGAAGAAATTAAAACTAAATTAGATGCACAATTAGAACTGCCTTCTGGTTATTTCATTCGTTATGGTGGTGCTTTTGAAAATTTAGAACGTGCCAGTAACCGTTTACAAACTGTTGTTCCTATTGCCTTGTTACTCATTTTTGTACTGATTTATTTTGCATTAAAATCCTTACCACAAACCTTGATGATTTATATAGCAATCCCAATGGCAACCATTGGAGGTGTTGTAGCGTTATGGTTGCGTGATATGCCTTTTAGTATTTCGGCAGGTGTTGGTTTTATTGTGTTGTTTGGTGTTGCAGTATTAAACGGATTAGTAATGATTAGTGGTTTGAATGAGTTAAAAGAAGAAGGAGTTACCAATCTAAAAGATAGAATTATAGAAGGTACAAAGCGAAGAATCAGACCTATAATGTTAACTGCTTTTACAGATGTTTTAGGCTTTCTACCTATGGCAATTTCAGCATCGGCTGGTGCAGAAGTTCAGCGACCTTTAGCAACCGTTGTAATTGGTGGTTTGTTAACCTCTACACTATTAACATTATTCGTTTTACCTATATTATATCATTGGGTAGAAAACAAATCATTCAATTTTAGGGCTAACAAAAAGGTAATTACAGTTACTGCTATGGTGGCTTTTATGTTTTTGTTGCCAATAACAGGAAATGCGCAAAAAATAAATGATTCGTTACCAATTATTTCGATGCAAGAAGCTGTAAAATTGGCTAAAGAAAACTATCCAAGTTTAAAACAACAACAACTCGAAATTGATAAGCAACAACAATTAAAAGGAACTGCTTTCGATTTTGGTACTACCCAAATTTTTACGGGAGGTGAAGAAATCAATAACGGAAATGGTATTTACACCACTATTGGAGTTGGTCAATCAAATATTGATGTATTTGGTATAGCACCAAAGAGAAAATTACTGGAGCAACGCATTCAGTTAGCTCAAAAAGCGTTTCAGCTTTCAGAATTAGATTTAGAACTGGAAGTAAAGAAAGCGTGGGCAAATGCTTTACAGAGTAAAAGGAATTATAATTTATACAAAGAGTTAGATTCCATTTATACCAACTTTGAAAAAGCAGTTGCTTTAAATTATGAAGTAGAAGCCATTTCTAAACTGGAATATGCAGCAGCCAAAAATCAAGCCTTACAGATTCAGAATAAATTTTTGCAATCAAAAAGCGAATATGTTATTGCTTTACAACAATTAAACTTGTGGTTGATTTCAGATGATTTTTATACGGTTTCAGATGAAATTGATATAGCGAGCGAAATAAATGTAGAATCCTTTAGTATAGAAGCACACCCTTTATATACTGTTTCTCAACTTCAACTCGCAGAGGCAGAAGCAAACTTTAAAGCTGCCAAAGCTGAAAATTTACCAAAGTTAAACCTTCAAGGTGGTTTGCAAAAAGTAAACGGAAATTCAGGGTTTTATACCTATCAAGCTGGTATTTCCATACCGTTTTTATCTGGTACAACAAAAGCACAAGTTAGAACTGCAAAAATTGATAGGCAAATTGCCGAATCAAATATGCAGTTCAAGCAAAAGGAAGTGCAATCTAAATTTAATCAAGCCAAAGAAAATCACCAAAAATGGAAAACATCTTGGCTGTTCTATAAGGATGAAGTATTACCACTTATTAAAGAACAAAAAACTGGTGCTTTGTTTGCTTATAAAGAAGGAGAGATTGATTACACAGCGTTTACACAACTTATAAAAGAAGCTATTCAATCAGAACTGGAAGCTCAAACAGCGTTAGCAAACTATTTAGAAAGTACATTTCAATTACAATATTTTAATCAATAAGACAATGAAAAACACACAATATATAATTTTAGCACTACTAACAGTTTCATTTTTAGTTGTTGCTTGCGGAAATAAAGAAAGCCATAAGGAAGGTGATGGTCATTCCCATAACGAGGAACAAAAGATTGAAGAAAACGATGACCATAGCGAAGGCGAAGAAGTGATGCTTTCACAACAACAGTTTGAAGCTTTAAAAATGAAGATAGACACCATTGCATTGCGTAATATGAGTGGTTATGTAGAAGCAAATGGCACATTGGAAGTACCACCACAAAGTGAAGCAGCAATAACTTCTGTAGTTGGTGCAAATGTGTTATCCATAAAAGTGATTGAAGGAGACAAAGTGAATAAAGGTCAAATTGTGGCATATCTTTCACATCCAAATATTATTCAAATGCAAACCGATTATTTGAATGCTTTTAGCAATAGTAATTTTTTAAAGAAGAACTTTGAGCGTCAACAAAAATTATATGATGCGGGAGTTGGCTCTGGTGCAAATTTTCAAAAGGCCGAAGCCGAATATGATGCCTCTAAAGCTATGGTAAATGGATTGGAAGCGCAGTTGAAACTATTAAACATAAATACGTCATCAGTACGAAATGGAACAATTGCTCAAAGTATATCATTACGCAGTCCTATTGAAGGCTATGTGCAAAAGGTAGAAGTAAAAACAGGACAGTATGTTGAACCACAAACTGAACTCTTTGAAATTGTAAATACACATCACGTTCACGCTGATTTAATGGTCTTTGAAAAAGATGTGTATAAAGTTAAGAAAGGTCAAAAAGTAAGCTTTAATATACAAACAATGCAAGATGAAGAATTAACAGCAGAAATCTATTCCGTAAGCAAAACATTTGAAGATGACCCTAAAGCAGTACACGTACACGCTGAAATTGAAAACAAGAAAGGTAACTTAATTCCTGGAATGTATATCCAAGGTAAAATTCAAGTAGAGAACACCAAAACAAAAGCACTTCCTGAAAGTGCGATAGTAAAAGAAGGTGATAGATTTTTCGTGTTTTCGGCAGAAAAAGAAAATGACGATTGGAGTTTTAAACCTATTGAAGTGCTTTTAGGAGCAAAAGATGGCAATTGGGTAGCTGTTCAATTTACTGAAGAACAAGATAAAATCACAAAATTCGCTTATAACAATGCGTATTATTTAATAGCCGAAATGAAAAAAGGAGAAGCAGAACACGAACATTAGATTATGCAAACCATAGAACAATTATTAGAGTTAAAAAATATTCGCGTTACGGCAATGCGTTTATTGATTTATAAGTTTCTTGTAAATAAACAAGTAGCAGTAACATTAAGTGATATAGAAAATGCTTTTGAAAAAGCAGATAGAACTACATTGTACAGAACTATTAAAACATTCGAGGAAAAAGATATTGTGCATCAAATAGATGATGGTACAGGTATTACTAAATATGCTTTATGTGAACAAGGTTGTAGTTGTGATATAAATAAAGATTTACACTTACATTTCCATTGTAACAATTGTAATGAAACCATTTGCTTAACAGACCATAAAATACCAAAAATTAAAGTGCCTGATGGCTTTGTTTCAGAAAATGTAAACTTGGTTGTAAAAGGTATATGTGATAAGTGTAGTGGATAACAAATGCACTTCCATTGCACTAACGATTGTACTACTTTTATTCAAAATTAATGGATATGAAGTTTAATGCTAAAATACCTAAACCTCTTAAACAGGCTTATAACGAAGAATTAAAACGATATAGTTTCTGTTTAGAAAATAAGCAGTATAGTAATGCTTGGTATCATTTAGAACGCAGTCATATCATAGGGCAATCTTACCCAATAGAACATACCTATTCACATTGGTTAATGCTAAAGTTTGGATTTATGCAAAAAGATGCTAAAGAAGTACTCGGTCAAATTATTAGGTTACTTGTTGGTGGTTGGAAATCATTTATTGACCACGTGCCACTTGGTAACACAGGCAGTGCAAACGTACCACCATTAAAATCTATGCCTATACCTAATGATATTAAAAATTTATTCAATTCAAAATGAAGAAAAAGAAAGTCAATTTAAGGGATTTAAAACCAAATTCAGAAGAACAACATTCTCACGATGATGGTCATAATCACGCTAATGGAAGTGCATTTAAAACTTATGTGCCAGCAATTATAAGTTTTACGATGCTTATGATGGGTATAGGTTTAGATTATTTTGATGTTTCTTTTTTTAAGAATTGGACTCGCATTATATGGTATGGTATTGCTTATTTACCAGTTGGACTTCCTGTTGTAAAAGAAGGCTGGGAAAGTATTAAAAAAGGCGATGTATTTACAGAGTTCTTTTTAATGTCTATAGCCACTATTGGAGCCTTTATTATTGGCGAATATCCTGAAGGTGTTGCAGTAATGTTGTTTTATGCAGTTGGGGAATTATTCCAAAATGCAGCAGTTAACAGAGCAAAAGGAAATATAAAAGCCTTACTTGATGTAAGACCAAATGAAGCTCTGGTATATCGCAACAATAATTATGTGTCTGTAAGTCCAGAAACGGTTGAAATTGGTGAAAAAGTGCAAGTACGTGTAGGAGAAAAAATCCCTTTAGATGGTATTCTACTTTCCGACAAAGGTTCATTCAACACAGCAGCATTAACAGGTGAAAGTAAACCAGATACGATTGCAAAAGGCGAAAAAGTATTTGCTGGAAGTATTAATATGGATGGCGTTATTGAAATTGAAACCACCAAAGAATTTAAAGATAGTTCCATTGCTCGAATTTTGGATATGGTACAGAACGCAACAGCTCGAAAATCTAAAACAGAATTATTCATCAGACAATTCGCTCGTATTTACACACCAATAGTTGTGTTTTTAGCAATAGGTGTTACGTTTCTACCATACTTTTTTGTAGATGATTATGTTTTTAGAGATTGGTTATACAGAGCCTTAATTTTCTTGGTGATTTCTTGTCCTTGTGCTTTGGTAATATCAATTCCATTAGGTTATTTCGGAGGATTGGGAGCAGCTTCAAAAAACGGAATTTTATTTAAAGGCGCTTCCTTTTTAGATGCAATGACCAAGATAAACACGTTGGTGATGGATAAAACTGGAACGGTTACTAAAGGTGTTTTCAAAATAAAAGAAATCAAAGCAATTGGTTGGGATGAAAAAGAGTTTATGAAGTACCTGATGGCGATGGAAGAACAATCCACACATCCTATTGCAAAAGCTATTTTAGAATATAAAGATGAAGGCGCAGATTATGAGGCTTCCGAAGTTACAGAAATAGCAGGAAAAGGTTTAAAAGGTATAGTAAATGGTAAGACTGTTTTAGTTGGTAATAAAGCCCTAATGTCAGCCAATAATATTAAAGTTTTAGAGGAAACAGAAACTATTGTAGAATCTATAGTATTAGAATCTATAGACAATGAATTTGCAGGTTATGTTGTCATTGCAGATGAATTAAAAGAAGATGCAAAAGAAACAATTACCAATTTACATAAAGTAGGTATTAATAATATAATGATGCTTTCTGGAGATAAGGATTCCATTACCCAACAAGTAGCAAGAGAATTAAATATTGAAAAGGCTAAAGGTGGTTTGTTACCAGAAGATAAATTAAATGAAGTTGAGCTTTTAAAACAAAATCCTGAAAATAAAATTGCTTTTATAGGTGATGGTATTAATGACGCACCAGTTTTAGCAGCAAGTGATGTAGGAATAGCAATGGGTGGTTTAGGTAGTGATGTCGCTATTGAAACAGCAGATGTTATCATTCAAACAGACCAACCTTCAAAAGTGGTAAAAGCGATTAAAATTAGTCGTTCCACTCGTAAAATTGTATGGCAAAACATCATTTTAGCATTTGGAGTAAAAGTAATTGTTCTGATTTTAGGAGCAGGTGGTTTAGCAACAATGTGGGAAGCAGTTTTTGCCGATGTTGGTGTGGCTTTATTAGCAATATTAAATGCAGTTAGACTACAACGAATGCGATGGAGTTAACCATTAAACTTCTGTTAAACAAAATGAACATTTGTTAAAATTTCGTAACTTCGCAAACAGTATGAAACAAGTATTCCATAAAATAATGTCTTTAGCAATGGCTTTTGTAGTGTTATGCTCTACAATGTCATTTACGCTTAATATGCATTTTTGTGGAGATGCTTTAGTAGAAACAGCTGTTTTTAATAAGGCTAAGGGTTGTGGTATGGAAATGCAAAAGCCATCTACAGAAGGATGTGCTATTACCAAGAAAAACTGTTGTAATGATGAACAATTGGTAGTTGATGGTCAAGACGAACTACAATTACAAGTTGACAAAATTTCTTTTGAACAACAAGTTTTCATTGCCTCATTGGTTTATACCTATATTAACCTTTTTGAAGGTTTAGATAACAATGTATCTTCTTTTGAAGAATATGAACCACCACTCGTCGTCAGGCAAATCTTCAAGATTGACGAGACTTATTTAATTTGATTTTTAAACAATAGACTGTTTTATCCTATGACTTTATAATGTCATAAGGATAATTTGCTGTATTCGGTGTTTTCTTAACGCCAATGTCTAACTGTTTAATAATCAAATCATATGCTTAATAAAGCAATCAAATTTCTTATAGAGAATAAACTCGTTGCAGTTCTGCTACTTGCTCTTTTTGTTGGATGGGGAACTGTAAACGCACCTTTCAATTGGGATACTGGATTTTTACCAAGTAATCCTGTGGCTGTTGATGCCATCCCAGATATCGGAGAAAATCAACAAATTGTATTTACAAAGTGGGATGGTCGTTCGCCACAAGATATAGAAGACCAAATCACTTATCCATTAACCACATCCTTATTAGGTATTCCAGGAGTAAAAACCATTCGTAGTTCGTCTATGTTTGGGTTTTCAAGTATCTATATCATTTTTGAAGAAGATGTAGAATTCTATTGGAGTCGTAGTCGTATTCTAGAAAAACTCAATTCATTACCAAGTGGTTTATTACCTGAAGGTGTTAATCCTGCTTTGGGTCCAGATGCAACAGGATTAGGACAAATATTTTGGTACACACTTGAAGGACGTGATGAAAACGGAAAAGTTACTGGTGGTTGGGATTTACAAGAGTTACGCAGTATTCAAGATTACTATGTAAAATATGCACTATCCTCTGCAAGCGGTGTTTCGGAAGTCGCTTCAATTGGTGGTTATGTTCAAGAATATCAAGTGGATGTCAACCCAGAATTAATGCGTCAATATAATATAGGATTGCATCACGTTGTAAAAGCAGTTAAGGAAAGTAATAAAGACATTGGTGCACAAACTATTGAAATTAATAATGCAGAATATTTAGTACGTGGTTTAGGTTATGTGAAATCTATTGAAGACATAGAAAATGCAGTCGTTACTTCCGAAAATTATACAGCAATACGAATCAAAGATATTGGAAAAGTCTCTTTAGGTCCAGCAACACGACGTGGGTTATTAGATAAAGAAGGTGCAGAAGTTGTAGGTGCTGTTGTTGTAGCTCGTTACGGAGCAAACCCAATGGAAGTTATTAATAATGTAAAAGAAAAAATTAATGAATTAAGTGCAGGATTACCTTCAAAAGTATTAGCAGATGGTAGAACATCACAAGTCACAATAGTTCCATTTTACGATAGAACAGAATTGATTCAAGAAACGTTAGGTACACTCAATGAAGCTCTAACATTAGAAATACTGATTACCATTTTGGTTATTATCATTATGGTGTTTAATCTTCGAGCTTCAGTATTAATTTCTGGCTTATTACCTGTTGCGGTTTTAATGGTTTTTATAGCAATGAAGTTCTTTGGTGTAGATGCAAACATCGTCGCATTATCTGGTATTGCAATTGCTATTGGTACAATGGTCGATGTTGGTGTCATTCTTTCAGAAAACATTATTAGGCATTTGGATGAAGATGATGGAACAAAACCCATTAATACGGTAGTTTATAACGCCACAGCAGAAGTATCTGGTGCAATCGTTACCGCAGTAATGACAACCATAATCAGTTTCATTCCAGTCTTTACAATGATTGGCGCTGAAGGTAAACTATTTAGACCGTTAGCATTCACAAAAACCTTTGCATTAACAGCTTCCATAATTGTAGCCTTGTTTTTAATACCACCATTCGCTGCATTTTTATTCAGAAAGAAAAGTATTAAAAACACTTTTAAATATGTTTTAAATGGTGTTTTAATAGCTTTAGGAGTCGTAGCAATAGTCTTTGGGTATTGGTTAGGATTGATTTTGATAGCTTTTGGAATTACAGCACTTCTCAATCTTCAAAGTAAGATAACAGACAAACAAACTAATCTTATCAATATCATTATTTCAGCATCTGCGATAGTATTCCTGTTAGCCGAATATTGGCGACCATTAGGCGTTGATAAAAGTATCTTTTGGAATCTCATTTTTGTAAGTATTATATGCTTTGGTTTATTAGGTGTTTTTTCGCTATTCATCAAATACTATACGCGTATTTTAAAGTGGTGTTTAGATAATAAATTATTGTTTTTGTCTATTCCTACTGCGATTGTTATTGCAGGGTTTTTCATAATGAAGAATACAGGAAAAGAGTTTATGCCATCATTAAATGAAGGCTCATTTCTACTAATGCCAACATCTATGCCTCATTCTGGCGTAGAAGAAAACAAACGAGTTTTACAGCAATTAGATATGGCGGTGGCCAGTATTCCAGAAATTGAAACGGTAGTTGGTAAGGCAGGTAGAACAGAATCAGCTTTAGACCCAGCACCTTTATCAATGTACGAAAACATCATTCAGTACAAACCAGAATATATGTTGAATGCAGATGGAGAAAGGCAACGCTACAAAGTAAATGATGATGGTTTGTTTGAATTAAAAGATGGTCGTGCTATTTCTAATCCCAATAATTCCAAAAATGTTGAATATAGCACAGTCAAAAGCTCTCAACTAATTGAAGATGACGATGGTGAATACTATCGTAATTGGCGACCAGAAATTGAATCACCTGATGATATTTGGGATGAAATTGTAAGAGTTACCAAATTACCAGGTGTTACGTCAGCACCAAAGCTACAACCGATTGAAACCCGATTGGTAATGCTTCAAACAGGAATGCGAGCACCTATGGGAATAAAAGTAAAAGGTCAAGACTTAAAGCAAATTGAAACGTTTGGTGTGCAATTAGAAAACATCATCAAGGAAGCTGAAGGCGTTAAAAAGGAAGCTGTTTTTGCAGACCGTATTGTTGGCAAACCGTATTTGCTTATTGATATTGATAGAGAAAAAATTGCACGTTATGGTATTTCTATACAAGATGTTCAAGACGTATTAAAAGTCGCAGTTGGTGGTATGGTTTTAACACAAACGGTTGAAGGTCGTGAGCGATATGGTGTTCGTGTGCGATACCCAAGAGAATTACGGGCAAATCCAACAGACTTACAACAGATTTATGTGCCAGTTGAAAAAGGCAGTCCTGTTCCATTAAGCGAGTTGGCAACCATTCGTTACGAACAAGGGCCACAAGTCATTAAAAGTGAAGACACCTTTTTAGTAGGTTATGTCTTGTTTGATAAATTAGATGGTTTTGCAGAAGTAAGCGTTGTTGAAAATGCACAAGCATTGATTCAAGAAAAGATAGATTCTGGTGAATTGATAGTTCCTAAAGGAATCAACTATGCATTCACAGGAACTTACGAAAATCAATTACGAGCAGAAAAAACCTTATCTGTTGTTGTGCCATTAGCATTGGCGATAATCTTTTTAATACTGTATTTCCAATTCCGTTCTGTGGCAACCTCATTAATGGTGTTTACAGGAATTGCAGTAGCTTTTGCTGGTGGATTTGTAATGATATGGCTCTATGGTCAAGATTGGTTTTTAAACTTCAATTTCTTTGGCGAAAATCTGCGTGATTTATTCCAGATGCACCCAATTAATTTAAGTGTGGCTGTTTGGGTAGGATTTATTGCACTTTTCGGTATTGCAACCGATGATGGTGTGGTTATGGCAACCTATTTAACGCAAACTTTTAATAGAAATACACCAGAGAATAAAAAGGAAATTAGAGCGTCCATAGTAGAAGCAGGAGAAAAACGTATCAGACCGTGTTTAATGACTACAGCAACAACCATTCTAGCATTATTGCCAGTATTAACCTCTACAGGACGAGGAAGCGATATTATGATTCCAATGGCAATACCAAGTTTTGGTGGAATGTTAATCGCTTTAATCACCTTATTTGTTGTACCAGTATTATATAGCTGGAAATCCGAAGTTCAACTTAAAAGAGCAACAAAATGAAATACATAAAAATCAATATAAAAACAGTCTTTGTTCTTTGCTCTTTATGCTTTGTGCTTTCTGCGCAAAGTCAAGAGTTAGAAACACTTATTGATGTAGCATTAAATAACAATCCAGAAATTCAAAAATTTGAGTTGCAATACAAAAGAGTTTCCGAAAAGGTAAACGAAGTCAATACGATTCCTAATACTGAATTTGGTGTAGGTTATTTTGTAAGCGAACCAGAAACGAGAACAGGAGCGCAACGATTTAAAGTATCTGCCAAACAAATGTTACCGTGGTTTGGGACAATTACATCAAGAGAAAATTATGTTAGTTCCTTAGCCGATGCAAAATATGAAGACATCGTTATTGCAAAGCGAAAATTGATGGCTTCTGTATCACAATCCTATTATGATTTATACGCTAACAAAGCGAAACAAATGGTGCTAACAGAAAACATTAAACTATTGGAAACCTATGAGACATTAGCACTAACATCTGTTGAGGTTGGTAAAGCATCTGCTGTAGATGTATTGCGATTACAAATGCGTCAAAACGAAATGCAACAACTAAAGGATGTTTTAAGTCAACAGTTTTTAGCAGAACAAACGAATCTTAATAATCTTTTGAATAGAGAAAATGATGTTGCTGTTACTGTGGTAGATAGTTTAATGATGCCTTCAGAAGACTTTGAAATCATTACTGAAAATTTAGCATTACATCCTGAATTGTTGAAGTATGATAAACTATATCAATCCATAGAACAATCAGAATTACTAAACCAAAAAGAAAGTAGTCCTATGATTGGTTTTGGATTAGACTATATCAATGTTTCCGAAAGACCAGATATGAATTTCTCGGATAACGGAAAAGATATTGTGATGCCTATGGTTTCCGTGTCAATCCCAATTTTTAATAAAAAATATAAATCTCAAACCAAGCAAAATGAGTTAGAACAGCAAGAAATAACAGCTCAAAAACAAGAACGATTAAACACTTTGGAAACGCTTTTAAGCAAGGCGATTAATGAACGTATTTCTGCAAGAATAAGTTATGCTACGCAAACCAAGAACTTAAAACAAGCCAAAGATGCTGAAGAAATTTTAATCAAAAGCTATGAAACAGGAACGATTGATTTTAATGATGTTCTTGATATTCAAGAATTACAACTAAAATTTCAAATGAACCAAATAGAGTCTATTAAGGGCTACTATGTGCAAAGCACAATTATTAATTATTTAATTCAATAACAATGAAACATATATATATAATTACAGGAATGACTTGTGGCAGTTGTAAAGCATCTGTAGAAAAAAGTTTAAGTAACATTGATAATATTACCAATGTTGAAGTTAATCTCGAAAAAGGAGAAGCTGAAGTTACAATGAGTAGCCACGTGGCTACAGAAACTCTTAAAAAAGCCTTACCTGAAAAATATACGCTTTCTGAAAAGGAAGTTAAAAATGTTTTTGCTTCTACAAGTACATCAAGTTTTGAAATGGAGCAAGAAAAAAGCAAACTACAACAATTAAAACCCTTACTACTAATCATCTTTTATATAGCAACCGCAAGTGTATTATTACATTATAAGGATTGGAGTTGGAGTGCATTTATGCTCGACTTTATGGGCTTATTCTACATTGTGTTTAGCTTCTTCAAGATGTTAGATTTAAAAGGTTTCCCAGAATCTTTCAAAATGTACGACCCATTAGCAAAACGAGTTCCTGCTTATGGTTGGATTTATCCATTTATTGAAACTGCTTTGGGTTTAATGTTTTTGATGCGATTTGAAGTTAAAATTGCATTAATAGTAACACTTGTTGTATTAGGTATTACAACCATTGGTGTAACGAAAACATTATTAGATAAAAAATCTATTAGATGTGCTTGTTTAGGTACAGCTTTAAAGTTACCAATGACAGAAGCCACTTTTATTGAGAATACCATTATGATTGTGATGGCAGTATTAATGCTGATAAATTAAATAATAACCACTAAAAATTTGAAAATATGAACGCGCAAGAACACAAAAACAACGAAAATGGAATGAGCAATTACACTAAATTCTTTTTAATGTTAGGCTCATCATTTATAGCGATGTATATCACAATGTACTTAAATACTTATGAATTTGACCACGTATGGTTTAGTCTAACACGATTTTATATGGTTTGTTTGGGTATTGCCACAATGGCTTTGATTATGTTCTTTTTTATGAAAAATATGTACAAGAATAAAAAGAAAAATATGGGTATAGTCATAGGAAGTATTGCGCTATTTGCAATTGCTTTAGGATTAGTACGTGACCAAAAATCAACTGTTGGAGATGTTTTATGGATGAAAGCTATGATACCACATCATTCCATAGCAATATTAACAAGTGAAAGAGCAGACATAAAAGACCCAGAAGTCAAGAAGTTGGCAGAGGATATTATTAAAGCACAGAAGAAGGAGATAGAAGAAATGAAAGTAATGATAAATCGTTTACAGAATGAAAAATAATAAAACAGTCATATACATAGGATTACTCGCAGTAGGTTTGCTTTTGGGTTGGTTACTTTTTGGTGGTTCATCAAACGAAGAGACAGAACATAATCACAATGAAGTTTCAGAAACCAATCAAATGTGGACCTGTTCAATGCATCCACAAATTATGCAACCAGAACCAGGTGATTGTCCTATTTGTGGAATGGATTTAATTCCTGCCGAAAGTGGAAGTGATGGCCTGTTAGCAGACCAATTCAAGTTATCCGAAAACGCTATGGCATTGGCAAATATTCAAACAACCATAGTCGGTAATGGAAATGTTGATGGCAACACTATTAAATTATCTGGTAAAATTGCTGAAAATGAAGAAGCTAATGCAGTACAAGTCAGTTATTTTTCGGGTAGAATAGAACGTTTGAATATCAGTTTTACAGGAGAAGAAGTCCGTAAAGGTCAATTACTAGCAACCATTTATTCGCCAGAATTGTATGCAGCACAACAAGAGTTAATTACAGCATCATCTTTAAAGGAATCACAACCTGTGTTGTACAAGGCGGTTCGTAATAAATTGAAGTTGTGGAAGCTATCTGAAAATCAAATCAATCAGATTGAAGAAACCCAAAAAGTAAAAGAAAACTTTCCAGTTTATGCAACCGTTTCAGGAACAGTAACCGAAAAATTAGTAGAACAAGGCGATTACATAAAACAAGGTCAACCATTGCTTAAAATTGCAAATCTCAATACGGTTTGGGCAAACTTTGATGTATATGAAAATCAAATCGATTTATTTAAAAAGGGACAAGAAGTTTTAGTGACTACAAACGCTTATGCTAATAAGGAATTTAAAGGGAAAGTAGATTTCATTGAACCAATATTAAATACCAAAACAAGAACAGTAACCTTACGTGTGGTGCTTAATAATAAAAACGATGTATTTAAACCAGGAATGTTTGTAACCGCCAATATTGAACGAGTTTCAAGAAGTAATGATGAGGTATTAACAATCCCAGCATCTGCTGTACTTTGGACAGGTGAACGTTCTGTTGTCTATTTAAAAACCAATCCAGACCAAACCGTTTTTGAAATGCGTGAAGTTGTTTTAGGGAATCAAATTGGTAATGAATATGAAGTTTTAGAAGGATTATTTATTGGAAATGAAATCGTAACTAACGGAACTTTTACGGTTGATGCAGCAGCTCAATTACAAGGTAAAAAATCAATGATGAATAAAGATGGTGGCAAAGTAATGACAGGTCACGAAGGACATTTAGGAATGGATAATAAGACATCAAAAAAAGAAAGTGACCATACTAATATGAACCAAAGATTGACAGTATCAGAGAAATTCCAAGAACAATTAAAAGTTGTTTACAATGACTATATCAATTTAAAAGATGCTTTAATTAAAGAAGATTCAAAAAATACTTCAGTTGATGCAACAAGTTTAGTAAACAATTTAGGTAAAGTGGATATGAAATTATTATCAGACAATAATTCACACACACATTGGATGTCATTAGTAGGCGACATACAATCTTCGGCAACAGCTATTTCTAAAACGTCAGATATAAAAGAACAAAGAGACCATTTCAAACACCTATCATTAAACTTAATAAACGCTGTACAACTGTTTGGTGTTAAAGAAAAAGTGTATGTGGAATTTTGTCCAATGGGTGATAATAATAAAGGAGCGTATTGGTTGAGTAAAGAAGAAAAAGTAATCAATCCATATTTTGGTAGCGCCATGCTAACCTGTGGAGAAGTAAAACAGGTAATAGAATAATCATAAATTAAGTAATAACAATTAAATTTTAAACAATGAATTTTTTAAAGAAAAATCACGAACACAAAAACGATAATGTAATCGACGTGAGTAAAAAAGTAATTTTAGGTGTAGCTGTAATAGCAGTAGTAGTTTTTACAAGTTGTAAAAACGAAACCAAAAAAGAAACAGAAACAACCACAACGCAAGTTTCAAAAGAAATCGCAATGACAGACCTTTCTTTTGGAGTAAGAGGTAATTGTGGTATGTGTAAAAGTACCATTGAAAAAGCGGCCAATGGTGTAGATGGTGTTGCAAGTGCCAATTGGGATGTCGATAAAAAGAAGATTGATGTCTCTTTTGATGATACAAAAACCGATGAAATGGCAATCCATAATGCTATCGCAGCATCAGGTTATGATACTGAAAAAGTTTCAGGAAGTGAAGAAGCCTATAAAGATTTACCAGGTTGTTGTCAATACGACCACGAAATGATGATGAATCAATCTGGTGAAGAAGAAAGTGATGACCATTCAAATCACGACCATTAAGCCAATAATGAAAGAGTCTTTTTGAAAGGCTCTTTTTTATTCCCCACAACCCAAAACCCAGTTTTCTCGTACCTCAAAATCCTCTGTCTTTTGTGTTGTTCCGCTCGCCACCACATAGTTGGTTTTATGTCACAATAGTTGTAGCCAACGCTATAATAGCACATTGCTTGTTTTATTTAAACGTATCTATTGTAATAAATTAGTACAATAAAAAAGCAAAGAGCTATTGCCAAGGCTCAAAACAACTATTCCGCCACAAAACCAACCCAAAGCTAAGTTACATAATAGAAGTTATAGTAGCAAAAATCCTTTCAATGGTTGCCTACGGCGTTTTATTATATTTTCGTAGCTATAACTGCTATTATGTAAAATATCCGCTTATCCAACGCTCACATCCGAACTTTTAATCACATTTTGAACAAGTATTAAACAGTCGTACATTTAAAGGGTAACGTTAATTTTGAATAATATTCGTTATCTCATTCAACTGCACAAAACCATCGTTAAGTCCAAGTATTCCTTACCTCAAGTCTTTGTTTATTTCATTTCGTTAACAAATATTATAGTCCACTTTTCCCCACCACCCAAGAAATAGGATATAAAAAAATAGGTTTAAGATAAATAGTACTACGCCATAGCACATTACTTTTTATCGTACCTCAAAAAAGCAATAAGCTATTGTCTAAAAGTCCTGTATAAGTAGCTTATTTAAATGCTGTTTTACCAAACAACTATTTAAAACGCTACCTATACAAACGCTTCATCCAATGCTCAATAGCGAACAGCAACCTATTTTTTTAAGTGTTAATTCCCCAGAAAAGTTAGAAGCATTTGAATCAAGATGAAAACCAATTTGAAATATTAAAATAAAAAAAGGAAGCAAATATATGTGGCTACCTCTACCAGCCGCACAAGGCTATAAAGGTCAAGCCCTACGGGTTTTGAATAAAACTTTTTTCAATACCCTTATCCTTTATCCTTAAACATTTTAACTCAAAAAACTTTTACCCAAAAACCTTGACAGCCTTACCCACGCCACAAGTACTATGGCTATCTTTTTTCTTTTCAAAAAAATAATGTGGCGAAGCGTAGCGAAGCAATTTTAAATTGGATAGCTATGTCAACTTTTGAACTAAAAACACACCAAGTCGGAAGAACTTACTCAAACCCTCACTTTTTTATACTAAACAAAGGACTAAACAGCGGAAAACCCTTGACAAATCCTTGTCCTAATTGTTTTGTAGTCACAACTTCAACCGAAGAAGAAAAACACACGCTTTTTCACATATCTATGATGTTGCAAATTGGCGGTTTTTACGCTTACTATTTAAAAGGTAGTGTTATTCCGTTTATCTCGATAGATGATTGTAGAAAGACTTTAAAAAACAGTTACACCTCATTGTTTTATAATGAAATTCAGTTGCAAAAGCATATTAATATAGTGTCAGCAATTAGCAAAAAGGAAGCGGAGCTTCATAATATCATTTCAAAAATGGCAGATTTAAAAATATCTTATATTCAAAGTTTATTTTCTATAATGCAAAAAGAAGCAATCTAAAGCAACAAAATCCATATCAAAAGAATAGCATAAAACTTGCCATATATTTCAGCGGATGGTACAACTTCATTTCAAGTCCGTACCAAGTCCGAACAAAAGTAAGTTTCATTTAAATCATTTATGTTATGGGTAAAATTGCTCAAGGTATTTTAGGAGGGCTTTCAGGTAAGGTTGGAAACATTATCGGTGGAAGCTGGAAAGGAATTGATTACATTAGAATTAAACCTTCAAGTGTAGCTAATCCACGAACTGTTGGTCAGGTAAACCAAAGAACAAAGTTTACTGCCACTTTAGAATTTTTACAAGCTGTAAAACCTTTTATTAAGTTAGGTTATAAAGGGTTAGCTGTTAAGAAAACAGAATTTAATGCTGCGATGTCGTATGTGTTGAATAATGCGATTACAGGTACAGAACCTAACTTTGTTATCGACTATCCGAACGCTTTAGTAAGTCGAGGAGGTTTATCTGGTGCGTTAAACCCAACGACTGATTTGGCAACAGCTGGAGAAGTAACGTTTGGTTGGGATGATAACTCTGCAGAAGGTAATGCAAATACTACTGACAAGTCTATGTTATTGGTTTACAATCCATCAAAAAGAGAATCTATTTCTTTACTTGATGGAGCAGATAGAACAGTAGGTTCTCAAATTGTTCCAATCCCAACAACCTATGCAGGAGATACAGTAGAGCTATTTATGGCTTTTATTACTGCTGATGGTAGTCAAGTATCTAATAGTATTTATTTAGGCTCTGGTACAGCTAATTAATGCTTGGTGTTTTTATTTAGAAACCGCTCTAATCGAGCGGTTTTTTTTATGCTATATTTGTTGAGCAATTTATTAATAGTTGTTGCTAATCTTCTCTTTTTATATGTTTTTTGTATGCTATTTGTTGCCCATATGCAATAGTGCCAATAGATATAGGGCTAGTTAAATATTGTATCGGAAAGTAATTTATTCTTTTAGAGCTCTATAGCTTTCGTAACTATCTTTAAAAATAGCTGTAATTAACTCAGCTAATTTTTGATTATATAACCATAGCTTTTAACCAATTATTTTCTCAACTGAAAACTTAAATTTTTCTTGTCGCTCTTGGAGAAAATGCGTACCGCCTTTTTTAATATTTTATGTTCTTCTGAAATACCTTTTAATTATTTCTTTAATAGGGCTATTTCTTTTTGTTCATCTGTCAATTTTGGGATTCCTCTACCTGGAAAACTGTTCTTTCCATAATCTTGGGATTCTCGTCTCCAGCGGTGCAATACCGAGTAAGGAATATCCAGTTCCTCACAAACTTGCTTGACATGACCCCGGGCATAGCTTAATTCTACTGCCTTTTGCTTAAATGATGTACTGTAATTTCTGTGTTGTTTCTTCATGATTCAAAGTTAATTTATGTAACTCTAAATCTCGCAATATAATGTCCAGTCTAATGTAGTAATTCCATATAGTAAATTCACTTGTAAAGACACTCGTAATTCAGGACATACAAGTATATTTTAAATACATAAGAGGTTAAAATATTATTCCAAAATATCTTATAATTTTTAATTAGGTTTTAAGTAAATAATCCCACCCAAGGTTATTATTTGTATTGCTCTTTAAACGAGAAAGTATTTTTAAAAATACAATTGCAGTTATAAGTGCATCGCCACTTGCTGTGTGTCTATCAATTATAGGAACATTAAGTTCTTTCGCTAATTCATCTAAAGAGTAATTCTTAAGCGTTTCTTGATAGATGATATGTTTTGATTTTTTATATAGTACAGCCGTATCAATAAAATTATTTTTTAGTTTTCCTAAGCCATTTCTTAAAAGCATACTATTTACCATGCGGTAGTCAAAACGGGCATGGTGTGCTACTAAAACATCTGTTTTTATATAATCTAAAAAAGATTTAATAGCTTCTAATTCAGATACTTTTTTAAATTTACCGTCCTTTAAAATACCATGAATTTTTACGGTTTCTGGTTTAAAAACCTCTTGATGTAAATAAATTTCAAAATTGCTTTTAACGGCAATTTTTTTGTTTTGTATGGTAACAGCCCCTATGGAAAGAATTCTGTCTGCATCAGAATCAAAACCAGTAGTTTCTGTATCAAAAACTACAAAACGAGCATCTGGAATGTCTACTTTTTTTAAGTTCTTAAAATTATTAAGATATGTTTCCCAGAACTCAGGCGTGTTTTTGTTTTTTTTATTAAACCAATCAAAAATCATTTATAAGGCATTAGATAGGTTAAAACGTAATTTAAGTGATTCTTGAATTTCTTTAATAGGTTTAAAACATCTTTTTAATTTTAACTGCTCCTCTTTGGTAAGCGATGATAGTTCAATAAATTTACCATCGTTATTATGGAGTAGCCCTTGTTTTGTTTTGAATTTAAGTAAAGCTTTAAAAGCATATGCACAAGAATGATATAGTTCTTTATTATTGGGGTCTATTTGAGCCAATTTATCATACCTATCATAGGTGCTGTTTATATTTTTTATTTGCTTACTTAATACTAACAATCTAGCAGCATCAATTAAAGGCATTAAGCCTTTTCTTTTAATATTAAATAAGTCTTTGTGTTCGCCATTTTGTTCCACTAAAAATTGTTTGAAAAATCCTAAAGGTGGAGGACTTTTTAAAGCATCTTTTGCTAATAAATTAAAGAATAGTGAGGAGTGTTCTAATGTTTTATAGATGCTATCAGTTAAATCGTCTACCAATGGTTTGTTGCCGAAAGAAAGACTGTAATCAAAAAATATGGAAGACAATAGGATACCTTTTTCGTCTGCACTAATAATCCAATTATTGAATTGTGTTTTCCATTCAGAAATGGATTTGCACCATTCTATATTACTAGCCATCATGTCTGCTTTGCAATATTCAAAACCAATGATGTTAAGTGATTTTGTAACTAATTTTGCTAATTGTAGAAAGTATTCTTGTGTTTTTTTATAATCTTCTTTTGGAACGTCATCAAAAATAAGGGCATTATCTTGGTCGGTAAATAGCAATTGTTCTTTTCTACCTTGGCTACCAATAGCTATCCAAGAAAATGCTACTGGAGGTGGTGTTTCCATTTTTTTAATAGATAGTTCTATAGCACGTACCACAACGGCGTCATTTATTTTTGAAATAACTTTAATAATGTGAGATAATGGGATATTTTGTTCTAAGTAACTTTTTAATAGTGTGTTAGATTTTAAACGAGCACTTCTTAAATTTTTATTTCTTTTAGCTCTTTTTACTTCTTTTAATAACACAGAAGGACTGTTTCCTAAAGTAACTAAAATATCATGATGTGTTAAAATACCTACTAATTTAGAATTTGGAGTACCATCTTTAGTTATACACAAATGGCTAATGTTGTGTTGAATCATCTGTAATTGAGCATTGGCAACTGTTGTATTTCTATTATCTGTAAAAACAGGTGATGACATTACATTGGTAACAGGTGTTGTAATGGGAAATAATCCTGTAGCTATTTTTTTCTTAATATCACTATTAGTAATAATACCTACAGGATGTTTATGCTCATCAACTACAATAATACAGCTAATACTATGTGTACACATTAAGGTTGCGGCTTCTTTTAAATGGGAGTCCGTTGTGCAAGTAATGGGCGTTTTTGTATAGTCGGCTGTTTGAAAGTTTGCTATATCCTGTGAGCTATTAGGTAGATAATCTACAAAAATTTCATCGTTCTCTTCTGCTGTATAGGGGTCATATGTATTACTAGCAAAAGAAGTAACTAAGTATTTGTGTATTTTAACTTGTTTTTGAGTTACAGTTTCAAACACTTCAATAGGAATGGCATATAAAATAGATTCCTCGTTTGCAACAGATGAAAGTTTATAGTTTTCTTTAGTTATTAGTGCTCTTAAGCCAAAAATATCGCCAGTGTCATTAATGCCTACAATGTTTTTATTCGTTTCAGTGATATGATATAAATTTACAGCACCGTCTCGTACAATGTAAAAGTGTTTATGGTAAGCATCATCTTTTTTAAAAACAGTATCTCCTTTTTCTAAATAAATAATATCTACTTGTGAAGCGATTTCTAATAAGCTTTTTTTACCAAGCATATTAAACGGCGGATATCCACTTAAAAAAAAAGAAACACGATCTGCTATTGAGTTAGCCATAGTCTTTTGTACTATATCATTTTAAAATCTAAAAGTAACTCTTTTTCAATGGATGCTTGTAAATGATCTCCTTTTTGAATAACTCCAGTACCTGTAGCAGGTGTTCCAGTAAAAATTAAATCACCAGGATTTAGTGTCATGTATTTTGATGTGAATGCAATGATTTCGGCGAAATTATAAATCATGTAATTGGTATTGCCTACTTGTTTATCTTCGCCATTAATAACCAAATTAAAATTGATGTTATTTAAATCTGGAAAGTTAGACACTGGTTTGAAAGATGAAATAGGAGCAGCGCCATCAAATCCTTTCCCTAAATCCCAAGGACCTTTAGTTTCTCTGCAGGCATTAAAAACATCTTTTGCCGTGTAATCAATGCCAATACCAATTTCAGAGATGTATGCTGGTGCATCATTAAGTGATATGTCCTTTCCCGTTTTTCCAATCTTTATTACCAATTCTACTTCATAATTTAATTGATTTGTAAAACTGGGGTAAACAACATCTTTATTGTTTTCTACAAGACTAGATTCTGGTTTAGAAAATATGATTTGATTTCCCGTTTTATTCGCACTGATTTCTGCTTTATCGTTAACATAATTTTTTCCGATGGCTAATATTTTCATAATGTTTAATTGAGTTAGTTATTATGTCGTAAATTTAATG
Organism: Pseudalgibacter alginicilyticus; assembly: GCF_001310225.1. GTDB lineage: Bacteria > Bacteroidota > Bacteroidia > Flavobacteriales > Flavobacteriaceae > Pseudalgibacter > Pseudalgibacter alginicilyticus. The sequence continues at coordinate 385,597 of NZ_CP012898.1, forward strand.
AATTAAGCTAAAATAACTTTGTTGAAAATTAAATTATAAATCATTTTCGCATAAAGTTTTTTTATACATTTATGAATTGGTAATTAATAATTAATATCATGGCAAAATCTCAAGACGCAAAAAAAAATGTAAAAAAGGAGGCTGTTTTGTCTCCAAAAGAGAAAAAGGCAGCAAAGCTTGCTAAAAAAGCTAAACGCATTTAATTTACAAGCTATTTTAATCAATTAAAAGCACTCTTTGATGAGTGTTTTTTGTTTTAATAATAATTATCTTGTAATTCAGACATAATTAATTTGTAATCGTATTGTAAATCTTCATGAAGTGTGTCAACTATTTTTTTTGCTAATATTAACTGTCGGTTATAAACATTTATTAATTGTTGACTGTTTTTTATACTTGGAGAGAAGTTTTTAAGTTTTTCGCAGAAATATAATAAAAGTTCAACTTCAGTTTCTTTTTTTTGAGAATACCGGATATATTTTTTTGTGTTAGTTAATATTTTTCGGATGCTTTTTCGGATGTAAAAATAACTTTTAGTGTTTATTATTTTAAATTGCTCATCCATGTAGTTTTTAATGCTTTGTATATAAGCATCTTCATCTGAAGATTTAAATAAAAGATAGGTAAGAAGCTCTTTGTTTTCTTTTTTAAATCGTGAGAGCTTCAAGCATAATTCTTGAAGTTCTTGGTTAGAAATGGCACCTAATTCTTGTTTGAGTTCTTTTAAAGGGACTGCTTTCATGTGGTGAATTATCTTAATGCTGGATAATTCTTAGGGTTTACTTCGTGCATAACGTTATAAACAGCTTCATAAACATCTTCTACAGATGGTTTTGAAAAATAGTCGCCATCACTGCCATAAGCTGGTCTATGTGCTTTTGAAGTAAGTGTTTTTGGCGCGCTATCTAAATACATAAACGTATTTTGAGTATTTAAAATTTCATTTAAAATATAAGCAGAAGCTCCTCCTGGCACATCTTCATCTATAACCATGAGTCTATTAGTTTTTTGAATGCTTTTAGCTATATCATGATTTATATCGAAAGGAATGAGAGACTGTATATCAATAATTTCAGCGTTAATGCCTGCTTCTAAAAGCTCTTTTGCAGCTTGTTCTACAATTCTGAGGGTAGAGCCGTATGATACGAGTGTAATATCGTTTCCTTTTTTTATGGTTTCTACAACACCAACAGGTGTTGTAAAGCATCCCATATTGTTTGGCATTTTTTCTTTTAATCTGTAGCCATTTAAACACTCAATTACCAATGCAGGTTCGTCACTAAGTAAAAGCGTATTGTAAAATCCAGCTGCTTTAACCATGTTTCTGGGAACTAACACTAAAATACCTCTAACTAAATTAATAATACCACCCATTGGGGAGCCTGAGTGCCAAATACCTTCCAGTCTGTGCCCACGTGTTCGTATAATAAGTGGTGCTTTTTGGCGACCTTTAGTTCTATAATGTAAACTAGCTAAATCATCACTCATAATCTGTAAACAATACAGAATATAGTCTAAATATTGAATTTCTGCAATGGGGCGTAAGCCTCTTAAAGACATGCCTATACCTTGTCCTATAATAGTTGCTTCCCTAATACCAGTATCGGCAATACGCAATTCGCCATATTTGTTTTGTAAACCTTCCAATCCTTGATTTACGTCACCAATATTACCTGTGTCCTCACCAAAAATAAGTGCTTCGGGATGTGAATTAAAAATTGTATCAAAATTATCCCTGATAATAATTCGACCATCAACTAAGGGAGCATTGTCCAGGTAGGTTGGTTTTATTTCTGTAACCTTTGAAGCGGCTTTTTCAGATTCTGAATATAAATGTGAACTAAACTTAGGTTGAATAAAATTAAAATAATCGTTTACCCAATCGCATAATCTTTGTCGTTCAGTATTTTGATTACCAATAGATTGTTGTAATGCTTTTCTAGCGGTTGATAGTATTTCTTTGCGAGTTGGTTCCTTAATACTTACTAAAGTATTTTTAGTTTTAGTTAGTTCTTTAGGGTTTTTACTAAGTTCAACTAAGTTATTTAAAACTGTTATAAGGCTTTCTTTTTCTTTCTTAACCGGGTCAATAAAAGTAGTCCATGCTTTTTCTCTACCTGCACGAACCTCTTTTTTTATGTTGCGTTCTATCCCAAGTAGTGTTTCATTGTCTGCTATACCAGATTCAATAATCCAATCGCGCATTTTTTTGTTACAATCATGGTCAGCTTCCCAATTTAAACGTTGCTTGTTTTTGTAACGTTCATGAGAGCCTGAAGTAGAATGCCCTTGGGGTTGTGTAAGCTCTACAACATGAATTACAACGGGTACATGTTCTTCCCTAGCTATAGAAGCTGCTTCAGCATAGGTTTCTACTACATTAGGATAATCCCATCCTTTAACGCGTAATATTTCCAATCCGTTGGTATTGGTGTCTCGCTGAAAACCTTTTAATATTTCTGAAATATTTTCTTTAGTTGTTTGGTGTTTGGCATGTACAGATATACCGTATTCATCATCCCAAATACTAATAATCATGGGGACTTGAAGTACTCCAGCTGCATTTATCGTTTCAAAAAATACACCTTCAGACGTACTCGCATTTCCAATAGTGCCCCAAGCCACTTCATTTCCTTTTACGGAAAATTTGTCTTGTTGGATATTTTCTAACTGTCTATATATTTTTGATGCTTGAGCTAAGCCTAAAAGACGTGGCATTTGTGCAGCAGTCGGAGAGATGTCTGTGCTGGAATTATATTGTTGGGTTTGGTTTTTCCAATCTCCATTTTCATCCAAAATATGTGTTGTAAAATGACCACCCATTTGACGTCCTGCAGACATGGGTTCATGTTCCAAATTGGTATTTCCATAAAGACCAGCAAAAAATTCTTCGATAGTATATTCTCCAATGGCCATCATGAAAGTTTGGTCGCGGTAGTAACCCGATCTCCAATCGCCTTTCAAAAAAGCTTTGGCCATGGCTATTTGAGGAACTTCTTTGCCATCTCCAAAAATACCGAATTTAGCTTTTCCAGTTAGAACTTCGCGACGTCCCAATAAACTACATTCCCTACTCATGACAGCTATTTTGTAATCATTTAAAACTTCAGTCTTAAAATCATCAAACGACATGTTATTTTGTAAGTCAGGAACAGTCTGCATTTAGTTGAGTTTTCTCGTTTTGCAAAATTAGTTAAAGTTTTGCAGTATTACAATAAAATAAAACTTAAAAACATTGAAAAATATTTAAGAATTTAGTGATTACGGTTGTTTAATTAGGAATTTTTTATCTAAATCCGTATTTTGGTATGAATAAATAAAATTTTGATATTTATTTAAAACCAGCGCCTTCTAAATAAACCTAATAATGATTCAGGATCTACTGTAAATTTAAATCGTATTTTTTCATCATAATTTGGCTGTCCTATTTCCCAGCCTAAATTAGAATATATTGGAAAGTATACTTCAAAATAATCAGTAACTAAATTAATTCTAATACCAGAATCATAAACAAATTTTTCAGAATGAAACTTATTTTTAACAAAACCAATATCACCATACAATAAAATGTATTTCCAAAGTGTTGTACTTGCGTTTAATGTTGAAATCCATTGGTTCGCAAATGGTGTGTCAAGTTTGGATTTAAATCCGCCTTCGGCTTCAATATATTGTTGACTAAAGATACCTGTAGCTTCAGAGCGGCCTAAATAATTGTGTTGGAATAAGTAATCTGTAGGTCTGTCTAAGGCAAAGCTAAAGTAATCTGAACCAACAGGGTTTTCATTGTATAAAAAGATTCCTGAGAAAAAACGTAAATTTAATTGCCGATTGCTTTCAAATAGCTTTCTAAATTCATAATTGAAAGATACTTTTGAAAATGTTTTAGCAATTTCAAGATCTGCATTCCATTGTTTAAAGTTGATTAAATTATCATTGGAATTAACATATTTTACATTAAATATATTATAATTAGGTTTTGTTGAATTGGATATATTTAGTATATCTTCATCGCGTTTGGTTTCTACATACCTCACCGTTAGTAATTCTCTTTGGTTGGAACGAAAGTCGTGATCCTCTCTAAATGAAAAATTAACAAAAGGCGAAATTTGTCTAACAAATAAATCTTCAGCATATGATTTATAACTGGTAGAAAGTCCATATCTAATAGCATATAAATCTTTGTTTTCAATAAAATGATTGATTGAAAAAGAGGCTGCTCCGGTTAAGGATTTTGATTTAACTGAGTATTGAGGTTCAAAACTATATGTAAAATGTTTTCTTAATATGGTTTTATTATACATTCTAACTCCTAAATCAAGACCATCATAAATATTATTAAATTCCAAAATGGGCATGAAAAATACTTGATTGTAATGAGGGTCTTCAATATCTTTAAACAGTCTGAATTGCAATGGTTTATTGTTGAAAAAGAAACCTCTTAAAGATTTCCAATTATCTCGTAAATTATTTTCGGGAATAATATTATTATAATTTAAAGCAAGCTTATTGATATTATTTTTAGGAATTGTAATGGTTTTGTTTCCCGAAATATTTTCAACCCAAGTTTTAGAAATGATATGATCATTATTAAGAGCATATAATGATATAGGCATGCTGTTATTTCGCTTATTTTTAATGGTTAAGGTTATAGAGTCATTTGTTTGAGTTACATTTTTTATTTTGAAATCGATTTTGTTTCTAGTCTTGATGTAATCATTAAAAAACCAATTAACATCTTTGTTTGTTTTTGATTTTAAATACGTTTCAAAAGCTAAAGGTGATGTTGGTTTTAATTGGGTGTCTTTTAAAAAAGATTTAATTGTGTTTTCTAATATATTAGAATTAATAAAGTCGTCAAGGTACTGAAAACCAATACCTGCTTTGTATTTGTTAGCAATATTTTCATTGAATTTTAACAAGGAATCTTTAGGTATTGATAGCGCTTGGTCTCTATTGGTTCGTGCCATGAGCATATAAGCTAAAATATATTTATCATTATATTTTAAATCGGCTGCATGAAATGATTTCACACCCCAAAAATCAGAAACTGACCCTAAAAAATTCATTTCAGGATAGTTTATTTCTACATATTTCATTAAAAAATACACTTGTATACCATCCAAAAGCCATTGGTCTTTTCGAGGGTTGATTAATAAAGTGTTTTCAAGATAATTTTGAAGGGCAACTTTTAAAATTTTTAATTCATACTCAAAATGAACAGGATATAATTTGATGAATTTTGGTAAAAAATTCAGTCCATAAACAGGGTTTTTTGAAGTTTCGATTTGAGTAATTAATAACTTTTCATGCGGATATTTTCCTAAATTATCATTTAAAAACCCTACTATTTTTTCTGTAATGTGTACCTTTTCTAAAACTTCTATGTTGTCGTCTTTAATGTTTGAAACAAAAGCGAGGTTTTTATCTTGTATGATATCGAATTGAGCTTTTTTGTTTAAAAATATTTTACTTGTTACTCTCTTTTTTCCTGACAATTTAATAACTTGACTATTAGTTTTTTGAGTTGTGTTATCTATATTTAATTCTGAAGTTAAATGATGATTTTTTGGATATTCAATTTCCATTGTAATATCCGATTCAGGAATATATAAGTCATCTAAATTTTTGTTGCTATAGTAGTGCCATTTACCATCATAAACTGCAGGTGTTATGTACCAATATCTTAAATTAAAATCTCCCTCGGGTGTTACACCGTAATTGGTGAACTTATCGCTAGGTACTTGAATCAAATAATTTAAGTTTAAAATATAAGATTGGTTAGGTGCTAAAGGCGTATTAAGCGTAACTTTTATGATATCAGGGTGATTTACTAAACGCTCAAAATCAACATTTTCGTTATTTTGTTTCAGCATGCTAATAGATGTGAAACCTCTTTCATGGTCTTTAGCAAAGTGAAAAACCGTTTTATATTCCTCTGCAAGTCGGTTAGCTAATGGTGTTTTTTTTGTAGAATAACTATGATTCCAGTCGTTTAAATAAATACTATTTAGCGTGTCGGATGTTGTATTCTGGTAACTAATTATCTGAGATACTGATATTTGTTTTTTTTCAACATGAAACTTTGCTTTAATGTCAATAATATTTTGACTAAAGCTTAAACTCGAAAAAAAGAGTAGAAGTAAATAAATAAAACGAATACTCAATTTATTATAGATAGCATTAATGGGTTCATATTAAAAATTTAAGGCACAGCAATATAGCAATTTCATACCTAAATAACTGTTTTATTACGTGCTTAGTATAAAGAGTAATTTGATTAGCAACTTAAAAATTAGGACTTAAACCAGATTCTTTATAAAAACTGTCTAAAATATTAATAACATCTTCAGGGGTGTCTACCAAGTGAATTAAGTCTAAATCTTTAGGACTGATGTTTCCAAAATGTTCTAATAAGCTATTTTTAATCCATCCTAATAAGTCTTTCCAGAACTCTGTACCAACTAATATTATAGGGAATTTTTCAATTTTATGAGTTTGTATTAATGTAATGGCTTCAAATAATTCATCTAAGGTTCCAAAACCTCCGGGCATGACAACAAAACCCTGTGAGTATTTAACAAACATAACTTTTCTAACGAAAAAATAATCAAAATCTAAACTCTTATCGGGGTCAATATAAGGGTTGTCATGCTGTTCAAACGGTAAATCAATATTTAAACCAACAGAGGTGCCTCCTCCTAAATGTGCCCCTTTGTTCCCTGCTTCCATAATACCTGGTCCACCTCCTGTTATAACACCATAACCTGCTTCTACTATGTTTTTAGCAATTTTTTCAGCTAAAAGATAATATGGGTTGTCTGGTTTTGTTCTGGCAGATCCAAAAATAGAGACACATGGTCCAATTTTGCTAAGTTTTTCATAGCCGTTTACAAATTCACCCATAATTTTAAAAATAGCCCATGAATCATTTGTTTTAATTTCGTTCCAACCTTTGGGGTGCTGTTCTTTTCTCATTTGTATATCTTTTTTATTTCTGTGAAAGTGGAAATATTTATTGTTTTGTTGTTAAATCTAACTGTAAGTTGCAATTTATTTCAATTCTTTTTTAAGAAATTTTGCTGTATAACTTTTTTTATGTTTGGCTACTTCTTCGGGGGTGCCTTCTACAATTACTTTTCCTCCGCCTTTTCCTCCTTCATAACCAATATCAATAATGTGATCAACGGTTTTAATAACATCTAAGTTATGTTCTATAATTAATATAGTATTGCCTTTATTAGCTAATTTGTTAAGTACAATCATTAATACTCTAATATCTTCAAAATGCAGTCCGGTAGTGGGTTCATCTAAAATGTAAAAAGTGTTTCCTGTATCTCTTTTTGAAAGCTCTGTGGCTAATTTTATGCGTTGCGCTTCACCGCCAGAAAGAGTTGTACTTTGTTGACCAAGAGTGATATATCCTAAGCCTACATCCTTAATGGTTTTAAGCTTTTTATGAATTTTTGGAATGTGTTCAAAGAAATCTACAGCTTCGTTTATTGTCATGTCTAATACATCGCTTATAGACTTTCCTTTGTAACGAATTTCTAATGTTTCACGATTAAAACGTTTTCCTTGACAAGTTTCACATTCTACGTAAACATCCGGAAGGAAATTCATTTCAATAACACGTAAACCTCCACCTTGGCAAGTTTCACAACGTCCACCTTTTACGTTAAAACTAAATCTGCCAGCTTTATAACCACGAATCATAGCTTCAGGTATTTTAGCAAATAAAGCTCTGATTTCACTAAAAGTACCAGTATATGTGGCAGGATTACTTCTTGGTGTTCTTCCAATTGGGGACTGATTGATATCAATCACTTTGTCTATATGTTCCATGCCTTTAATACTTTTATAAGGCATTGGTTTTTTTACGCCATTAAAATAATAAGCATTTAAAATAGGATATAAGGTTTCGTTAATTAGGGTAGATTTTCCACTACCAGAAACACCTGTAACACCAATCATTTTTCCTAAAGGAAATTTTACTGATACATTTTTTAGATTGTTTCCTGTACACCCTTTTAATTCTAAAAACTTACCATTACCCTCTCGGCGTTTTTTGGGGATTTCAATCTCTTTATTTCCATTTAAATAATTGGCAGTAAGCGTATTGTGTGTTTTTAATTCCTTGGGTGTGCCAATACTAATTATTTCGCCGCCATATTTTCCAGCTTTTGGACCAATATCAATCACGTAATCAGCGCGTTCAATCATGTCCTTATCGTGTTCTACAACTATAACAGAATTACCAATATCCCGAAGAGAGATTAAGGAATTTATTAATTTTTCATTATCACGTTGATGTAAACCAATGCTTGGTTCGTCTAAGATATACAAAACACCAACTAATTGAGAGCCAATTTGTGTTGCTAAACGAATACGCTGCGCTTCACCTCCCGAAAGTGATTTTGAACTCCGGTTTAAGGATAAATAATTTAAGCCAACATCTAAAAGAAATTGCAACCTTGATTTAATTTCTTTGATGACTTCTTCGGCAATTTTTAATTGTTTTTCCGATAAATGATTATTCAGGTCACTAAACCAATTAACAAGTTCTACAATATCTGAATTAGCAAGTTCTGCAATGTTTTTACCATTTATTTTAAAATAAAGTGATTCTTTTTTCAATCGTGAACCTTTGCAAACAGGGCAAGTAACTTTATCCATATAATCTTTTGCCCATCGTTTTAAAGAGGTAGATTCCGCTGTTTTATATTGGTTTTCAATAAAATTGGCAACACCTTCAAAATCTATTTTATAATCGCGAGTTACTCCTAAGGTTTTACTTTCAATAGAAAATTTTTCGTTACCTCCATATAAAATCATTTGTTTGGCAGCATCAGGAATATTTTTGTAGGCATCCGTTAATTTAAAATTGTAGCGATGAGCAATGGTTTCAAATTGCTTGAAAATCCAACTGTTTTTCTCTGGTCCATGAGGTGCTAATGCGCCATTTTTAATAGAAAGCGTATCGTCAGGAATGATTTTATTTTCATTCACTTGGTAAAGTGTTCCAATGCCGTTGCAGTTGTTGCAAGCTCCTTTTGGGGAATTAAAAGAAAAATTATTTGGTTCTGGATTTGGATAAGAAATTCCCGAGGTTGGACACATTAAACTTCTACTAAAATATCGTGTGTGGTTTGTGTCTTGATCTAAAACCATTATTACATCTTCACCATGATACATAGCAGTATTAATAGTTTCGGTTAAACGTTTGTCATTTTCGGCAGAATCATCAATTACTAATCTGTCAATAACAATTTCTATATCGTGGGTTTTGTATCTGTCGAGTTTCATACCTTTTTTAAGGTCTTGAATCTCGCCATCTGTTCGTACTTTCACAAAGCCCTGTTTGGCAATTTGCTCAAATAATTCGCGATAATGCCCTTTTCTGGAACGTACAACAGGAGCTAAAATATTGATGCGTTTTCCTTTAAAATCGCTAACAATAAGTTTTTTAATTTGATCATCACTATAGCTTACCATTTTATCGCCTGTATTGTAACTATAAGCATCACTTGCTCTGGCGAATAACAAACGCAAAAAATCATAAATTTCCGTAATGGTACCCACGGTAGAACGTGGTGATTTGCTGGTTGTTTTTTGTTCAATAGCAATAACAGGGGAGAGGCCATCAATTTTGTCAACATCTGGACGTTCTAAACCTCCTAAAAACTGTCTGGCATAGGCTGAAAATGTTTCTATATACCGACGCTGTCCTTCAGCATAAATAGTATCAAAAGCAAGAGAAGATTTTCCACTACCCGATAAACCAGTAATAACTACTAATTTTTCACGAGGAATGGATACATCTATATTTTTTAAATTATGAACACGTGCTCCTTTAACTTCAATAAAATCTTCAAATTGACTCATAATATAGCAAAGCTGCGAAGTTACAATTTTAGTTGTTAATTTTTCGTGAAGTTTATTTGCAATTTACTCTTATAGCAAGATTGTACTGGATAAAAAAAGCCACATTTACAAATGTGGCTTTAAATTAATAACTCTTAATTAAAGAGCAATTTAATATATTAACTTATTAGAGCCCCAAAGCTGTGATTGCAGGTGAATCTGAATTGAATACATATGTACGCCAAATTGTAGCATACTGTGTTTTGTATAACCATTCAATATCCCCTTCAGGGGTTACTTCCCATAAGGTTCCATCTCTGCCTTCTGCTATTAGTGTATTACCATTATCCATTCTTACAGCACTAGAAAGACCAGAGGAGTATAGGTTACTATTTGTGAAAGACCAAACTACATTAGGTTCATTATCTTGACCAGCAATTAATTGATAAGGAGGGGTTAGTTCATATTCAACTACTTCAGATTGATTGGTATACACGCTATTTGCATAAACTAACATATTACCTGTTTCTAATAAATTAGGATAATGTACATTGTTTAGAGTGGAGTCACCAACATTGTCATAGGTTTCAGGGTTACCAAAGCGGTATATAAGATCTCCGCCTAAACCGTAATTACCTCCAGTGTTTCCACTGGCTTCTAATGTGGTTGTACTGTGGTCTAAAACCCAAACTTCACTGTAATTATTCACAGTTAAATAAAGCAAGTCATTATCCTCATCTAAAGTTAACCCGTTAATATGCATAATATCACCATCATTTCTAGTTTGGTAATTATAATTAACATCAATTTTATTAGGATTATCTGCAACAACTCCGTAATTATTTTTTGTATTATCATAATCTTGGATAATATGATCCATTGAATGCCATTCCCAAACAATTTCTTGAGTTAAAGGGTTCATTTCAATAATAGATTCAGGATTAAGATTATAATTAGCAGCAAAACCTTCTTCTCGTGCTTCGGTTATGGATAATTCACTCCAAACAGGAAAAATAATATTTCCGTTTGAAAGGTACTCTACATCGTGATGTGCTGTATAATCGTCTGTAGAATAAGTGATTTCCCAGTCTATTGATTGATCAGCATTAATTTTTTTAAATATGCCGCCGTAGCCACCGTATGTAAAAGAAGCGTTATTGGCTTTTAAACAAACTATTAAGCTACCATCAGACAATAAGTTAATATCATTGCCTAAAGCACCATTTAAATCCCAATTAAAAAGTTCCTCTCCTTCATAATTAATTAAATGCGCTTCATTATTTTGTTGGTCGGCAACCAAAAAATAGGTGTCATCATCATAAATTATTGAATCGTCTTCGGTTATATTTGTGTCATCAGAATTACATGCAGTAAAAACAATTGTTAAAAATAAACTAAATCCTTTAATTAGTTTTTTGTTTGTAATTTTCATAGGCTTTTAAATTAAATGTTTTAATAATTTTAGTATATAAACTTAAGATGCCTATTTTTAAATTAGCTTGTGAAGGAATATGTTAAATAAATGCCAAAAATATATTTTCTACACTTGTATCTCATTTAGAGAGCTGCTTATTAATAATTTTATTATGGGTTTTTAGCTTTGTAACTTACGTTTGTTTTTAATAAAAAAAGCCACATATTATTATGTGGCTTAAGAGTAAAAAGAGCTATTAACTAATAAAATAGAGTGTTTACAATTATATTTTGGATATTTCACCAGATTCAAGTGATTTGTGATAGTCTGCTTTAACCGTTTTTAAAAAGCGAAAAAACTTATCTTTGTTTTTGCTTTCAAGAACCACCTCGGTACTGCCGTCATTTTGTGTATTAACTTTTTTAACAACAACGTGTTTTCCAATAACCCCTTTGTAAGTAGCAATACCGCCTCTTTTTACAATAGTATTTAATTTAGGAAAATCAACGTGTTTGTATGCGTTGTTTGAAGGCGCGTTAATAACCAAAACATCACCAATTTGTGGGGTGTTTTGTGGGTTTGAGTTGTTTGCAAAAGTAAAGCTTGTTGCTAATAGTAATAATAAGCATAATTTTTTCATAGTATTTATTTTAATTTATTGATTAATGTTCGTGAAAATAGAATCTAACTAAATGGCAGTCAAGTGTGTTGTGAGATAATTAACACTTATTGTTTTTAAGTTAAGTTGATTGTTACCCCACGCTGATAAGGGGGGATTTAAAGTAAATACAGTTCTGTTTTTTTTATGCCCCTTTATTTTGAATGTGTGAATATGTTTAATGATGTTTTTAGGTCATATATCCTATTAATGTTGAGGGGTGAGTAGATTTAAACTGTATTTTAACATTAACAAAATTTTGTGATTTTTAAAGTTTAATATTTAATATGTTTTTTTGCTTGTGTGGATAATTTTATATTTTCACCATAGTTAATTTTAGATATTTGATAAATTAATAGGAAAATAAATTTATATCATGAAAATATTAGGTATAGGTTCAAGAATTGAACATTCAGAATTTGGTAAAGGGGTGGTTACTAATGTAACTTCCCAGCATTATTGGGTGACATTTATTGAAAATGGATTGGAAACCATTAATATAGACAGTGAATTTGAAATTATAGAAGCTGCTGATGGTGATGTGGATACTGTCAGTTTTTCAGAGGTAGAAAGTAGCTTGGTTCAAATTTTAAAGAAATGGAGTGATGTTAGTGAAATAGTACCTATTGCTGATAAATATAAAGGAGGTAAATTGATTTTAGAACCAGGAGATACCAGTTTAAAATCGTATGAATTGCCAATTGACACCTTTTTTCATAAAATCACGATGGTTAGAGATCGGTTACGAGTTATGGAGCAACGTATTAATGCGAGTGATTTAGATGAACAAGGCAAAATTGATTTACAACAATACATAACAAGAATTTATGGTAGTTTAACGAGTTTTAATATTTTGTTTAAATCTAAAAGCCACCATTTTATAGGTCAGAAATCTAAATAAGTTTTATTGAGTTCTTAGCTGTTTATGTTTTTAATGGCAATTAGTTTTTATTTAGAGGTATGTATATGATTCATTTCTATACCTAAAAAAAGCATTTTGTGAAACGTAGGTAGTACTGCGCCGCTTTCGGTAGTTGTCCAGTTATTCCAAGTGGCTTCTAAACCACCAATAGGTAAAATTGAGACCCACATTTTAAAACTTTTTGGTTTGTTGTTCTTATCTAATAACCATAAATAAGAATCACCTGGCGTAGAACCACCTTGGGTGTAAGTTATAAGTAGGGCATCATTTCCATTTTCGTCTTTAACCAATGCGCGTTGTACTCCATCATCAAATATTTTATATGGAGCAACTAACCAAAACGAATCATTATTAAAATATTTTATGGCCGTATCTATAAGTTCAGCTGCTTTTTTGCCTTCAGTTTTAAAACTATGTATATATGCTTTACTTTGACTTAAGTTATTTAGGGTTAGTATAACTTTGTAGTCTTTCCAATATACGGAACATATATTTTTGTTTTTTTGCCATTTATAATGATGGCGGTTTTTAAAAGTCCATTCTATATAATTAGTATTATTATAGACTTCAAAATTTAATGCGTCTAACATGTTTTTTGCTAAAATATCAGCTTGTTCACCTTGTATTCCAACTGGGAGTGTTTCATTATATTTGAAGTATACAAAGCCAAATAATAATAAGCTAGGGAGAGTAAAAAAGATAATAACTCCTACTATTATTTTAAATGTTTTTTTTGATTTTTTAGCCATAAAACTAAATTAGATTGGTGCGTGTAGTAGGCTAAATTATTAAATACGATTGGTTTATAGAAAGAAAAACCTTAAAAAACGATAGGCGTAACATCCTCACGATTATCGGTGTTTGGGAGTAGCACTTTACCGAACAAATAGGTGTTCTATCAATTTTCAATGTGATTACTATAAACAGTTTTAAACACTTATTGAAAGTTCTATTAATTTTTGTTTTGAAAAATTAATTAAATCATCAAAAAACGCAGAAAATTCGTTTTCAAATTCTGAATAAAAAGCTTCTAATTCAGTAATAGCTTCATTCATACCAGAACGATTTTTTGTGCGTTGATTCATGCCTACTAAAATTTTAGAAATGCCTTCAATAGTCGCATAGCTGAGGAGCCAATTATCAGCCATCATATAAGGAAGCATTTTTTGAACACGCAGTGGTAATATGTCAAAGTGAATTTTTAAAGATTTATAAAAATTATCTACATAAATATCTAAGGGGATATTACAATACTTACTCCAGTTTTTAGCCAGAAAATGGTCGTATAAAATATCAACAATAACGCCTGAATAATGGCCATATTTTTCATGTAACCGTTTGGTACTTAGTCGTACTGTTTTGTGTGCGTCCGTATATGTATCTATTTGTCTATGCAACAAAATACCAATTTGTATTTGTTTTGAAAATTTACTGTAATTTTTTCCTTTAATACCATCAGCCATAAAATTGCCTATAGTTATTAAATCGTTTTCTCCAGAGAGGTAAATGTGGGCGAGATAATTCATTGGTGTAATTTACGAAATACAATTAAAGAATTATGTTTATGAAATACTATATTTGCTTTTAATTTTAATATGAACTATGACACTAATAAAATCAATTTCTGGAATTAGAGGAACAATTGGCGGAAACGTAGGAGAAAACTTAACACCCATTGATGCGGTTAAATTTGCATCAGCTTATGGTATTTGGTTAAAACAACAACGCGATAAAGACAATCATAAAGTAGTAGTAGGGAGGGATGCCCGGATTTCTGGTGAAATGATTCAGAATCTTGTTATGAATACTTTAGTTGGTTTAGGTATTGATGTGATTGATGCTGGACTTTCTACAACTCCAACAGTAGAAATTGCCGTGCCAATGGAGCATGCCGATGGAGGTATTATATTAACAGCTAGCCATAATCCAAAACAATGGAATGCACTAAAACTTTTAAATGCTAAAGGCGAATTTTTAGATGCTATTGAAGGTGCTAAAATCTTAGATATAGCAGAAAGTGATGCTATGACTTTTGTAGATGTTGATAATTTAGGAAAAATAACTAAAAATCAAGCGTATATAGATTTGCATATAGATGAGGTGTTAAATTTACCATTGGTAAACGCAAAAAACATTGAAAAGGCACGTTTTAAAGTCGTTGTTGATGGTGTAAATTCAACAGGCGGGATAGCCATTCCTTTACTATTAGAACGCTTAGGTGTTGAAGTTATAAAACTTCATTGTGAACCAAACGGACATTTTCCACATAATCCAGAACCGTTAAAAGAGCATTTAGGAGATTTGTCAGATGAGGTAAAAAAGCATAAAGCAAATTTTGGAATTGTAGTAGACCCAGATGTTGATCGTTTGGCATTTATGGATGAGAATGGAGAAATGTTTGGAGAAGAGTATACCTTAGTAGCATGTGCAGATTATGTATTAAGTAAAACACCAGGAAATACTGTAAGTAATATGAGTTCTACAAGAGCCTTGCGTGATATTACCGAAAAACATGGTGGCACTTATGAGGCTAGTGCTGTTGGTGAGGTTAATGTTGTTAAGCTAATGAAAAAAAATAAGGTTGTTATTGGAGGTGAAGGAAATGGAGGTATTATTTATCCAGATTCGCATTATGGACGAGACGCTCTTGTTGGTGTGGCTTTGTTTTTAAGTTTGTTAGCCGAAAAAGATATGTCGGTTAGTGCATTAAGAAAAACGTATCCAAGTTACTTTATGGGTAAAAAGAAAATTCAGCTCACTCCCAATTTAAATGTTGACGCTATTTTAAAAACAATAGAAGAACGTTATCAAAATGAACAATTAACCACTATTGATGGTGTTAAGATTGATTTTTCTGAAAGTTGGGTACATTTACGTAAAAGTAATACAGAACCAATTATTAGAATTTATACTGAGGCAAAATCGCAAGAAGCGGCCAATACATTAGCAGATAAGTTTATTGCGGAAATAGGGTCTATTGCAGGAATTTAAATAAGGTAGATTTTTTTATAATAAAGAGATAAGCGTCTAAATTTTAGGCGCTTTATCTTTGTGTTTCCAGCGTTTGTGTGTCCATAAATAAAATTCAGGAGCTTCATGAATTTGTTCTTCAACTCGCTTTAGTGAATTGTCTGTTATTTCAAAATCATTAAACGCGTTAGGATTTTTAACAATATCCATAAAAGTAGCTTGATAAAAACCACGCTTTACTTTTTTTACTTTAAGGAATAACGTAGCCATATCCAATCGCTTAGCAAGAATTTCTGCACCAACATGAACGGGGGCATTTATACCCATAAATGTTTGCCAATGTATCGCTTTGTCTGCCTTTGGTGATTGATCGAATACAAAGCCATTAAAAGTTAATTCTTTATTTTGTTTAGCTTTTATAAGCGTAGGAAATGTTTCTTTTGTTGTAATTAAATAACTATCATATTTAGCTCTAATTCGTTTTACTAAAGCATCAAAATATTTATTACTTAATTTTTTGTAAACCGCATAACCCTTATGGTTTATTTGTTTTTGTAAAATAAATATCCATTCCCAACTGGCATAATGCCCCATTAACAAAATAATACTTTTGTTTTCTTTTTCAAGTTTATGAATTTCTTCAACATTGGTAAAAATATATCGTTTTTTCATTTCAGTTTCAGAAATGGTAATAGATTTAACGGCTTCAAGAATCATATCACATAAGTGATGATAGAATTTTTTACTAATAACAGTAATTTCTTTTTCAGTTTTTTCTGGGAATACAAGGTTTAAGTTATTGGTTACTACTTTTTTTCTATAACCAATAATATAATAGACGAGTAGGTATGTTACGTCAGAAATTAGATATAGCAATTTAAATGGCAATATAGAAATAAGCCATAATAATGGATAAATAATAATATATATTAGAAATTGCATGAATTAACTTTAAATTTGCAATCGCAAATATATATTAAATTTGATTTTAAACTTTGTAAAGTATGGTTAACTTAAGTATCATTACTATAATAATTATTGCAGCTAACGTTATTATTTCCTATAAAGGGTTTGGTGATTTTGGTTTTTTTGAAAAATATAAATTCCAAATTGGTTCTATTCAACGAGGTGAAAAAATCAGATTGTTTAGTGCTGGTTTTTTACATGTTGATACGCAGCACTTACTTTTTAATATGCTTACACTATACTTTTTTGCAGGTACAGTGTTAGCGTATCTGGGTACTATGGGCTTTTTAGTTGTTTATTTTGTAAGCTTGGTTTTTGGCAATTTATTATCACTATATTTTCATAAAAACGAATATCAATATAGTGCCGTTGGCGCAAGTGGTGCAGTTGTAGGTGTTTTGTATTCAGCAATTTTATTACAGCCGGGTATGAATTTGTATTTGTTTTTTATCCCCATTCCAATTCCTGCCTATTTGTTTGGTATTGGTTATTTATTATACTCTATTTATGGTATGAAAAATAGAATAGGAAATATTGGTCACGATGCTCATTTTGGTGGTGCTATTGGTGGCTATGTTATTACTTTATTACTTTATCCTATGTTATTTTCAACCAATTTACTCATGGTTGGTTTGTTAGCAATTCCTATTGTATTATTATTTGTTTTGAAGAAAACCGGTAAGATTTAAGAATCCTAAATCCAGAATTAAGAATTGGCATGGCTATTGAATTTATAAATAGACGGTACACTTTGCTATGTTGTTAAATATTTGTTTTTCAGTTGTTTAGTGTTTTTTGTAAAAAATAAAATAAATGTTTAATCTTGTTTTTATGACAGATTGACTTAAATAAATATATGAAGAAATCTAATTTTATCACCCTTGACAGTTTGTCATTACAGGAATTTGATGAAAACTCAGAATTAATTCCATTAATGACACCAGAGGACGAAGAAGAAATCAATAAAGAAGACTTGCCAGAAACCTTACCTATTTTGTCGTTGAGAAATACGGTGCTTTTTCCTGGAGTGGTTATTCCTATTACGGCAGGTAGAGATAAGTCTATCAAACTAATTAATGATGCTAATAAAGGTAGTAAAGTAATTGGTGTTGTAGCTCAAAAAGATGAGTCTATTGAAAATCCCACGGCTAAAGAAATCCATGAAACAGGTACGGTAGCAAAAATATTACGTGTGCTTAAAATGCCAGATGGTAATGTAACCGTTATTATTCAAGGGAAAAAACGCTTTAAAGTTGCTGAGGTTATTACTGAGGATCCGTATATGAATGCCACGGTAAGAGAAATACCTGAAGCGAGACCAGCTTTAAAAAACAAGGAGTTTATGGCTATTATTGAATCCATAAAAGATTTGGCTCTTGAAATTATTAAGGAAAGCCCAAACATTCCCAGTGAAGCATCATTTGCTATAAAAAACATTGAAAGCAGTTCTTTTTTAATAAATTTTGTGTCGTCAAACATGAATCTTTCAGTACCTGAAAAACAGGTGCTTTTAGAAATGGACGATCTTAAAAAACGTGCTTTGGCTACTTTGAAATTTATGAATATTGAGTTTCAGAAGTTAGAACTTAAGAATGATATCCAGTCTAAAGTTCAAATGGATATGAGCCAACAGCAACGCGAGTATTTCTTGCATCAGCAAATGAAAACCATTCAAGAAGAATTGGGAGGTGTTAGCCATGATGAGGAAATTGATGAAATGAAGGCTAAAGCCAGTGAAAAAAAATGGGATGAAAAGGTGGCAAAGCATTTTGAAAAAGAAATTGCAAAAATGCAGCGGATGAATCCACAAGTGGCAGAATATTCCATTCAGCGAAATTATTTGGAGTTATTTTTAGATTTGCCTTGGAATGAGTTTAGTAAGGATAAGTTTGATTTAAAGCGCGCTATGAAAATCCTTGACAGAGACCATTTTGGTTTAGAGGATGTAAAGCGAAGAATTATTGAATATTTGGCGGTTTTAAAATTGCGAAACGATATGAAATCTCCTATTTTGTGTTTATATGGCCCCCCGGGAGTTGGTAAAACATCTTTAGGAAAATCTATAGCAGAAGCTTTAGGACGCGAATATGTACGGATTTCTTTAGGAGGCTTGCGCGATGAAGCTGAAATTAGAGGTCATCGTAAGACATATATTGGAGCTATGCCTGGACGAATCATTCAAAGTTTGAAAAAAGCGGGTACTTCAAACCCGGTTTTTGTATTGGATGAAATTGATAAATTGTCAAATTCACATCAAGGCGATCCATCATCAGCCATGTTAGAGGTGTTAGATCCAGAGCAAAACAGTGAGTTTTATGATAACTTTTTGGAATTGGGGTATGATCTTTCTAAAGTGATGTTTATTGCAACTTCAAATAGCTTATCAACCATTCAACCTGCATTACGCGATAGAATGGAAATTATCAATGTTACGGGGTACACCATAGAAGAGAAAGTTGAAATTGCTAAAAGACATTTACTTCCAAAACAATTAAAAGAACATGGATTAACTGATCAGCATTTAAAAATAGGCAAACCTCAATTAGAAAAAATAGTAGAAGGTTATACACGTGAATCTGGTGTTCGTGGTTTAGAAAAGCAAATTGCAAAGATGGTGCGGTATGCAGCTAAAAATATTGCCATGGAAGATGAATATAATATTAAAGTGTCAAACGAAGATATTATAGAGGTTTTAGGAGGTCCAAAATTAGAACGTGACAAATATGAAAATAATAATGTGGCAGGTGTTGTTACTGGATTAGCTTGGACAAGTGTTGGTGGTGATATTTTGTTTATAGAATCTATTTTATCAAAAGGAAAAGGGAGTCTTTCAATAACAGGGAATTTAGGTAAAGTTATGAAAGAATCCGCTACTATAGCAATGGAGTATATTAAATCTAATGCAGACGAGTTTGGAATAGATACAGCTATTTTCGATAAATATAATGTTCATATTCACGTACCAGAAGGTGCAACTCCAAAAGATGGACCAAGCGCGGGTGTTACCATGCTAACTTCATTAATATCCTTATTTACTCAACGAAAAGTAAAGAAGAGCATAGCAATGACAGGAGAAATAACGTTGCGTGGAAAAGTACTTCCTGTAGGAGGCATTAAAGAAAAAATATTAGCTGCAAAACGAGCAAGAATTAAAGAAATTTTGCTTTGCGAAGAAAATAGACGTGATATAGAAGAAATAAAACCAGAATATTTAAAAGGTCTAACCTTTCATTATGTCACAGATATGAGTGATGTTATTAAATTAGCACTTACAAATCAGAAAGTTACTAACCCAAAGAAGCTTTAAAATGTTTAATTTGAAAAACCTCGAGTTATTTCGAGGTTTTTTTTTAGGCATCTATTTTTTTAATTAAAATAAAAGACACATGCTAACGTTTAAAGATAGATTTACTTACTTTGTATTGTAAATATGCTAAAGAAAATAATTGCATCTTTTTATTTTATAATCTGTTTTTCATCCTACGCTCAGTTGGGTGGCGAATCTACTTATCAATTTCTCAATTTAGTATCATCACCCAGACAAGCAGCTCTTGGCGGAAAGGTGTTAACAAATGTTGATTATGATGTGACACAAGGTTTATTCAATCCTGCAACAATAAATGTAGAGATGGATAATCAATTGGCATTAAATTATACGAGTTATTTAGGGGGAATTAGTTACGGGACTGCAGCTTATGCCTATACTTTGGATAGACGTACCCAAACCTTTCATGGTGGAATTACGTATATTAATTATGGTAGTTTTGATGGTTATGATGAGTCTGGAAACAGTACCGGTACATTTACGGGAAGTGAAACAGCATTATCTTTAGGGTATGCTTTGCAAATAGGACGTTCTGATTTTTATTTTGGTGGAAATTTAAAACTCATTACTTCAAAACTGGAACAATATAGTTCTTTTGGTGCTGCGGTAGATTTAGGTTTGTTATATATAGATGAAAACATTGATTTTAATGCTGCTTTAGTTGTTAGAAATTTTGGAACTCAAATAACCACCTATGCGGGTTTAAATGAGCCTTTACCTTTTGAACTTGATTTTGGAATGTCTCAAACATTAGAAAATGTACCCATTCGCTGGCATGTAACTTTCGAAAACTTACAGAAATGGCCTATTGCTACTTCAAATCCTGCAAGAGCAACTAGTGATTTAAGTGGTAACCAAACTGAAGAAAAAATCGGGTTTTTAGGTCAGGTTATTAGGCATACCATTCTTGGGGCAGAATTGTTTCCGGAAGGTGGATTTAATATTCGATTGGCTTATAACTTTAGAAGAGGTGAGGAACTTCGTATTTTAGAACAACGAAACTTTTCAGGTCTGTCAGCAGGTTTTTCAATAAAATTGAATAAAATGCGATTTAGTTATGCGCACGCTAAATATTCTAGTGCTGCTAATGCTAATTTCTTTGGATTACAAATAGATTTACAATAAATGAGTAATAAAATTACAATTGCCATAGATGGGCATTCTTCTACAGGAAAAAGCACCATAGCAAAACAAATAGCAAACAAATTAGGTTATGTATATGTAGATTCTGGAGCTATGTATAGAGCTGTAACTTTATACGCTATGAAACAAGGCTTAATTAATGAAGACGATTTTAATATTGAAGCGCTTATTGATCAATTAAATAAGATTGATATTAGTTTTAAATTTAATGAAAACTTGGGATTTGCAGAGGTTTATTTGAATGATGAAAATGTAGAAAAAGCCATTAGAACTTTAGAAGTTTCAGGATTTGTTAGTAAAGTAGCAGCAGTATCTGAAGTACGAAAAAAACTAGTAGCTATACAGCAACAAATAGGAAATGATAAAGGTGTGGTTATGGATGGCAGGGATATTGGCACCGTAGTTTTTCCTGATGCTGAACTTAAAATATTTATGACAGCCTCAGCCGAAACAAGAGCAGAAAGACGTTATAAAGAGTTAATAGATAGGGGAGATGATGTTATCTATGAAAATGTTTTAAAAAATGTTCAGGAGCGAGATTATTTAGATTCTACACGAAAAGATTCTCCCTTAATAAAAGCAGACGATGCTATAGAAATTGATAATTCTAATTTATCATTACAAGAACAACATGATAAGGTATTGGGGTTAGTAACTAAAATGATAAAATTAAATTAATTAGTCTCACCATAATAGTGAGTCTTTTTTTATTCATAAAAAAAGGCTCATCACTAATGGATGAACCTTAATATTATAGTTTTTTAGAAAAACCTATTCATCACCTGAAGTCAGATATAAATAAGAGCCTTCAAAACCTCCTGTTATGTCTTTACCGTCTGCTCGGGTTAAGCTAAATGATAAACTAATAGAATCTACAGTGTAATCTATAACTGTAATACTACCATCAACTACTCTTAAGTCCGAAGTTCCATCACCTAAATAAAATTGACTCACACCATTTTCAAACTCAGCACCAATAAAATCACCATCAACAACAAACTCTAAACTTGAAATTTCTGATAGGTTGTAAGTTCTATTAGGTGTAAGATCCAACGCATTAATTCGAGCCGAAAACAAATCCACATTATTGATTGTCGTCCCATTAATAGCAGCTGTTATTTCTGCCTCAGTTTTATTGCTTACACTTAAATATACATACTGACCTATTGAAGCAGGTTCTACAATGGCTGTTTTCATTTCATAAACCGATGCTCCTACTGTAATATTGTTTTCGTTGTTGGTACCTGAATTATCATCATCAGAAGAACAAGACACACTTAAAATAACTAAGATTGCGAATGCAAAACGTTTTATATGTTTCATAGATATGACATTTTAAAAGTTAGAAAAGGCCCACCTCTTACAATGGGCCATTTGATATAGATTCTAAAATATGGACTTATTTTTTAAGGAATTTTTGAGTTGTAGTATTGATATTTGTTTGTATTTGCACCATATATAAACCGCTTGGTAACTGAGATACATCAACACCGTTTGCTAGTGCATTTGTTTGCTTTACCAATTGACCATTGATATTGTAAATAACAAGACGTTCTACTTGTGCCGTTGTACTAATAAACAATTTGTCGCTTGCTGGATTTGGGTATAGTTTTACTGAATTTGTATTTAAAGATACATCATCAATTCCTAATGTTGAATTGTATTCATAAGCTCCTAAATCTATTGTAGTATTTATAATTCTTTCATTACCAGATAGGTCTAAATCACCAAATAAAGCGACATCATAAAGTGAATTATCTCCTTGGTCTATGATATAATTTGAAGCAGATGTTGGTTTGTATTCTGCATCTAAATTTAAATTATCAGTAGCCGGATCTAACGTGGTTAGGTCAGTCGTTGAAAACGTTCCGTAAGTTCCAGCATTTGAAGGTACTGCTGCAATGGTATTTTTAATAAACACATCGTAATAACGTTCCGCACCATAAGAAATATCTCTAGTTGCTGCTGCTCCATTAACAGTATTCTCCCAAAAAATAGAATTATTAACATTTAGGTTGACACTTCCATTACCTGATGCAGTAATAGAATTACCATAAGTACCGTTATAATCGTTATTAACAAACGTACTATTGTTAATTACAACATCTAAAGTGTTTCCGTTATTCCAATCTGATCTGTAAATATCTAAGGCCGCAACATTAATATCGTTATCTGCCACTAAAACGTTTGCCCAACGTGTAAAAATATAACCGTTTGTACTATCAGATTGCACATAAACCAATCCTTTATTAACAATTGTATTATTTACAAACTTGGTATTTTCAATAAGTAATCCTCCGTTTAATGTTCTAATTTTAAGCAAATAATCATTAGAATAATTATTTCGTATTACCGAATTTTTAATTTTTAAGTTATTAATACTTGAACTATTAGGAATAAAGATTACGCCGTTTTCTTCAACACCACCAGATGTAGATGTATCGTAAATATTTTCAAAAATAATCCCATCAAAAGTCACATCACTAGCTGTTACTTCAAATAAACGCTCCGCATTATCTGTTTTGTTTGAAGAAAAATCACCTGAAATATCATCACCATTAATATCACCTGTAAAAATGGTTGCATTTATAGTATGAATAGCAGTTAAGTCTCTATCAACTAAAGTAGATTCAGTTCCTGCAAAACCTCCAATAATATCTACTTCGTTTGTACTAACAGCTATTGGCGTATTTTTATCTGCTAATGTATATGTTCCTTTTGCGACCCATACAGCATCATTTAAATTGGTAAGTGCTAAAGCGTCTGTTACGTTTGTAAAAGCATCTGTCCATGAGCTACCATCGTTTGCGCCTGTTGCATTTGCATCTACATAATAAACTGCTGGTATACAATTTTCGCTATAACTTGTTTGATTATCTTTAGTCCAACCTGCAACATACTGACCGCTGTTTGCTGGTGGCGAAAAGCCTGCATCAACTTGAATACAAGTTAAACTTGGATTACCATAAGCTTTCATCCAGTTTATATTGCTGTTATTACCATTAGCTATATTTAATTGGTATAAAACACCGTTGTTATGACATTGTATGTCTGTAATCTGCGTATTGGCACTAATATCTAAAGTTTCAATTTGATTATCAGCACAATGCAAACGTGTTAATGATAAGTTGTTACTAACATCTATAGTCGTTAAATTATTTGTGTAACAATCTAAACGCGTTAAATTAGTAAAAGCTTCAATACCTGTTAAATCTGAAATTGACAAACCATTGATAAATAGCTCTGTTGTAGCTTGTGCTTCAGCCACAGAGATTTCAGTATCACCATTTAAATTGATACTATTATTGTTTACTAAATAACTTTTAAAATTAGCATCTGGAATGTTTACTATTTGATTTAACGCAACACAGTCTTCACTATAAATTGCAGAGCTACCTTTGGTCCAACCTTGGCTGTATATTCCTTCATCTGCTGGTGGTGTAAAACCAGCATCTATTTGAATACATGATAAACTATTACCATAGGCTTTCATCCAGTTAATGTTACTGTTATTACCATTGGCAATGTTTAACTCACTTAAAACGCCATTATTATGACATTGAATATCTGTAATTAGTGTATTAGCGCTAATATCTAAGGTTTCAATTTGGTTATCAGAACAGTGTAAACGTGTTAATGCTAAATTATTACTAACATCTAATGACGTTAAATTATTGCTATAGCAATCTAAACGCGTTAATGCCAAATTATTACTAACATCTAAAGACGTTAAATTATTATTGTAACAATCTAATCGTGTAATGTTTATAAATTTTTCTATCCCTGTTAAGTCTGAAATTGACAAACCATTAATTAATAATTCACCTGAAAAAGCCTGTGCTTCAGTAACTGATATTTCAGAGTCACCATTTGTATTAATAGCTGGATTTCCAACAAGATATGCTTTAAAATTAGCATCGGGAATATTTACATTTTGTGCATGTATGCTATACGATGCAGTCGCTATTAAAAAGGTTAAAAAGAGTAAAGTTTTTTTCATTGTAATTGAGATTAATATTCAACAACAAAATAACTTCACTTTTAAAGGTTTTCAATTTGCTTTTTTCTGAATAGGTCTAATTTCTTTCTGAATAAATAATAAAGATTAATCTTATACTTTAAACAAATAAAAAAGCCTGCTTAAAAAAGCAGACTTTAAAAACTTTAGGTTAATAGCGTATATTCATTATTCGCAGTTCATTTTTTGTCCGTAAGGCATTTGTCCGTGAATAATTCCGCCAAATTGTGAACTACCATAACCACTACCATTGTACTGTTGCTTGATTAAAAAACCTTGTAAATAGCAGTCGTTATTTTTATTTTTTTCTGTGAATGCGCCTTTAATCCAACGGTATAAAATACGACCTGTGTATTTGTTTTTTACAATACTCCAGTCGTTAGATTCTATATTTAACTTTAGAAGTTTTGCACCATCTTTTGCAATGGTTTTAGATACATTTTCTTTAGCAAAACTCACTAATGAAGCATTACTATTCATGCTACCTGCTTTTGGCATTTTTATAGCATCCATAGTTGATTTTGCAGCAGCATCATAATTGGCTTTTAACGTCGCTTCAAATTCTTTTACAATTGGTTTGGCTCTTTCTAACCAATCTAAATGAAATTGTTGCTCACCTTTACCAATCACATTTAGAATGGTAATATCATCTTGAATCATGTATGATGGTACATTAAATGCATGTCCGCCTTGGTGTGATGCGGCATAAATAACAAAAACATCGTCTGCAATTAACATTCCTCTTACTAAAATTGGCATACCTGTACCAAGTTCTAAAGTTTGCGATCGGTCTGCACCTACTTTAGTTGTAAACATTCCTGAAACCAACTCGTAACCAACATAACCTTCTGGTGACATAGCTACCAGTTCTGGTGTTGTTAAAAAGCGTAACCATGCATAATCTGGATCTTGTGCAGGCAACAAGTCTACATTATCGCCCATGTCTGTCATTTGGCGCCTTATTTTTACGCGATCAACATCAACTGCACTCATACCTTTGGTCATAGCAAACGGGTACGACATGTATAAAAAATCATCACTTACTGTATTAGCTGATTTTGGCTTATTAGCGTCTGCTTCTTGTTGCTTTTTCTCAAGATATTTTTGATAGTATAAATCTTGCTTCGCTTGGTCGTTTGGATACTTTTTAGCTAATTCTGCTTTAAATTCTTCATCGGTATATTCGGTTTTTGACGAACTTTCAGTTGAAGAACTGCCAACCATTCCTGAAGCGTGTTCCGATTTTGAAGATGAACTGCTCGTTTCTTTTTTATCTAATTTCTTCTCTACTGCTGCTTTTGCTTTCTTTTTAAGCATGTTACCAAATTGGGCATGAGAGACGTTGTAGCATAATGCCAAAACGAATAATAAAACTATTTTTTTCATAAGAATTGTGTTTAATAGACTTCAAAATAAAGTCCTTAACCACTATTCTTAATTTGGTTTTTTCTAAAATTGAGGTTTTTTTTTCTGAAGGAATTTCAGAAATTTCAAATAAATCACATGAACGTTTCCTTAATCACTTCAAGAAACTGATCGCGTTTAGATTTTGAAATTGGGATGCGCTTTTGATTGTTCATTAATAAATAATCGCCATCGTCTTTAACCAATTCATCAACATATTTTAAGTTGATTAAATACGAACGATGACATTTAAAAAACATCGCATTGCGTTCTAATTGCTCAACAAAATGCTTCAATGGTTTGCAAATGGTTTTTTGTTTGCGATCAATAAGTTGTACGTTGGTGTACATACCATCAGCTTCAAAATATACAATATCATTGTGTGAGGCGAACATGATGCCTTTAGGAATTTCTAAAGCAATTTTGTCCATTGAGAGTTGCCTTAACGAGTCTCGTAACTTGTTTAATTGGTCATTTAAATTGTTGGCTTTTATGGCTTCTTCAGCTTTTAAAACAGCTTCTTTTAACTCGGTTGTGTCCACTGGTTTTAACAAATAATCTACAGCCGACAGTTTGAAAGCTTCAATCGCGTATTGATTGTATGCCGTCACGAAAATGATTTTAAAATCTATCTGGTTTGGAAAATATTCTAAAATGTCTAATCCAGACTGATTTGGCATTTCAATATCTAAAAAAACAACGTCTGGTTTACTGGTTTTAATCAAATCTACACCAGATGCTAAATCTTGCGCTTCTTCAATGCTAGTAATACTTGCGCAATGTTCGGTTAGCAGGTTGGATAGTAAATGTCTGGCGTGTTTTTCATCGTCTATAATTATCGCTTTCATATTTTAATGTATTGGCATGGTGATGACCACTTTTGTACCTGCAGCTTCGTTATTTTTGTCATACAAATCGTTGGTAGTAATGGTTATATCACGTTTTAATTTGTTTTTATAAAGGTGTACACGTTCTTTGTTTGCTTTGGTAGCAAAGGGTTTGTGTTGTTGGTTTGGTCGTTTTAATTTTTCGGAGTGTGCACGACCAATTCCGTTATCTTCAACCGTAATTTGTAATTTATTTTGCTGAATTATTTTAGCTTCAATATGTAATTTTCGGTCGTTTAATTTGTGTAGTAATCCGTGTTTAAGTGCATTTTCAACATAGGGTTGAATGAATAATGACGGTACTTTTATTTGATTTGTATTTAACAGATTATCAATAGAAATTTGGTATTCCAATTCATCTTCAAAACGAACTTTTTCTAATTCTAGATACAGTTTTAAAGCGTTTAATTCTTCTGCTAATGTAATTTCGTTTTGCTGGCTGTAATCTAAATAGATTCTAATTAATCGGCTAAACTTCACTAAATACGAGCTTGCCAATTCTTTTTCGTTCGAAATAATGTAATCTTGAATAGAATTTAAAGCATTGAAAATAAAATGCGGATTCATTTGCGAACGCAGATTTTCTAATCTTAAATTAGTTATTTTTTTATCTATTAAAATTTTATCAATTTCAGCAATGCGTTGTGCTTCTTTTTGTTGTAATCTCCATCTAAAATACAACCAAAACACCCCAATAATAGATGTTAAAACCAAACCGTAAAACCAATAGGTTTCCCAGAATGGTTTTGTTATTATAAAAGTAATTGGTGTAGCAAAAACAGGTGTTTTAGCACTGATGTTTTTAGCTTTAAGTTCAAAAGTATATGTGCCACTAGATAGACTATTAAAATTGACAAAGTGTGTGTGTAAAGGGATGTTTTTCCAGCTTGTATCAATCTGCTTTACACGGTATTGATATTTAACATGTTGGTTAGATTGAAACCCGTTAGAGTTGAATGAAACACCAATTTTATTAAGGTTGTATGGTAATTTGTAATTGGCTTGTAATAAGGTGTCTAAGTCATTAATGCTTACCGCTTCTATTTTTATTTTGGATGTTTTAAAAGCCTTGAATAACCCCTTGTTTTTTTGGAGTATATAAAATGCTTTGGGAAAAATTAATACAATAAAATCTTTAAGGATTAGAAAATCATTTATAGTAGTGTTTAGTCCGTCTTGATCGCTTAAAAATTTTAAATTATGGTCTTTTGTATGGTAGCGATATAAGCCTTTGTTGGTAGAAACCCATAAAAAAACACTATCCGATTTTAAAGTGTTTATCTCTAAAGGTTTTGGAAGTGAGATTACCGATTTTGAAAGTGTATTATTTTCAAATTTTAATAAACCATTGTGTTGTGTTGACATCCAGATTGTATTTTCCGTTTTGGCAATGGCATCAACTATTAAACTGTTTTGGTTTAGTTTTAACTCTAATGCAGTATATGTGTTTAAATCGTATTTAAAAACACCATTAATATAGGAAACAAAAAGTTTATTATTATTTACTATAGAGGCTTTTACACGATTAGAACTAATTACTTTTTTTTCTGATAGTGAAAATGGATTTTTATAAACGATACCTTCTTTATAATTTCCATAAAACAAGGTGTTCTTGTTTATTTTTGAAAAAGTTTTAGCTACCGCAAATTTGTTTTTTGCATCTATAATTTTATTGGTTTTTAAGTCCATTACAAATGATTCTGATGCATTGATGCTAATTATTAACAGTTGTTTTTCAATATCGTGAAATAAATTCCCTATAATTTTTTTTCCTGGTAATTGTAATGTTTTAATATGATTGGAGTGGTTGTAGAATAAAAGTTTGCCATCATTTGTGGCTAATACAAATTGATTGTTGGATAATGCGCAAGAGGTTGTGACTTTAGATTTTATGGCTTCTAACTCTATACGTCTGATGTTTAAATTTGGAGATACAAAAACGCCATGATCTAAGGTTGTAAACCAATAATTATTGTTGAAATCTAATTCAACATCAGTAATAGATTCGGTTTGAAATAGCTGTTCTTTAAAGATGAAGGCTCCATTTTTAAAATCATAAACAAATATACCAGAAGTGGTTAAAAACCAATAGGTGTCTCCAAAACTTAAAAGATTATAAATAGTTTCTTCTTTTATCTGTTTAGGGGTGGCTAACTTTTTAGCTGTGTTATTAGCCTTATTTATAAAGTAAATAATATTTTCAGAATCGCTTTTGTAGGTTAAGAATATGGCATTTTTAAAAGCAAATAATAGTGGTGATTGTATGAGTTTAGAATTTTTAATTTCTAATATTGGAATCGTTTTTGTTCCCTCCAATTTATAAACCTGGTGTCGTTTTGTATCGCTTTCTATATCAGTAGTAAAAGCATAATTGGTTGAAGCATAGTTTGCACTGCTAAAACAAAAGCCGTTAAAAATTTTAGTGGTTTTTTTAGTGGTTCGGTGTATGTCATAAATGCCTGTTGTGGTAAATAATCGAATGTTATTTTCTGAAATTGCAAAAGGAGACAGTTGACCTTTTACTAAATGACTGGCATCAAAAAACAGGTTTAATTTATTGTTTTTTATGTAAAAAAGTTGTCCAGAAATATTGTTGCACCACAGTATTCCGTTACTGTCTAAACTTAATTGAAATAAAGAGTTACCTTTTTGATTAGGGTGACTAAATCGTTGGTATGTTTTACCGTCATAGCGGTACAAGCCTTTGTTTGCAGCTAACCAAATGTAATTTTCATGATCTTCCAAAACGTCATAAAATTCAACATCAGGTAGATTGGACACATCCGCCATATGTTTAAAAACAGGGTTTTGGGCAGCTACTAATTCTAATAGAAAAAGAGGTATTACAAATAAGATATTTTTAAAAATAAGTTGCATATACATTGAAAAAACAAACATAATATATATTTATAAAATCAAATTTTGATTTTTCTGTAGTAAGCTGATTTTTTTCTAAAATATAGGGTGATTTCTGTATTAGAGGTATTTGTACAGGTTTAACAATAAAAAAAGCGGCAAAAAGCCGCTTTTTTTATTGTTGTATAAATATAAATTTTATAAATTAGGAATAATCAATTCTTGATCAGGATGAATAATATCAGGATTCTTTAAAATATCAGAGTTGGCTTTAAAAATATCTTGATATTTTGAGGCATTTCCATAATATTGTTTAGCAATTTTCCCTAATGTTTCCCCACTTTTTACAATATGTCTGTGGTAAACACTATCATCCGCAACTTTAATGTCAGCTTGAATATCAGAAGGGGTATCGCCTCCTATTTCTTTTATTTTGTCCCAGAGTAGGTTTTTTTCATATTGAGTTTTTGCAGTCCCTTTTATTTTAAGAACACCGTTTTCTTCTTTCACATCACCATTTTGAATGTTTAGTGCTTCACCTAAATCCAGTACTTGTTGGTATTTTGCTTTCATTGTGTTTTCTTGTTTTTGAATTATTAACGTTATAAATATAGTGAAATTAGACAGGTATTTTGTTTGTTTTTCTTATTTTTTTAGAGAATTAAAAATCAATTGATTAAAATATTTTGTAGACATTAGGCTAATTTGTTGAAAATATGTATTTTTGCACTCCTTTTAGCGAATCATCGGAATGATAGAAAGGAATGAAACTAAAAATAAAAATAACACTTCTGTGTGTTAATCGCTTAAATCTTCCGTAAACATGCAGAATACAAAACATATTGTAATTTTATCTATAATAAATAAGTTACAATATTTAATTATCTTAAATGGCTGAACAAGCAAATCAAGCTAATCCTGAAGTATCAGAAGAAGCAAATCAAGTAGAAGCTCCAGTTGTATCTGAAGCAAAAGCAAATCCTGAAAAGTTTTTAAAAGAATTTAACTGGCACAATTATCAAGAAGGTATTGACGAGGTTGATGATCAACAACTTAAAGAATTTGAAAAATTAGTAGCAGAAAATTTTGTTGACACACTTGACGATGAAGTAGTTACTGGCGTAGTAGTACATATTTCTGACCGTGATGCAATTATTGACATCAATGCAAAATCAGAAGGTGTTATTTCGTTAAACGAATTCCGTTACAATCCAAACTTAGCAGTTGGTGATAAAGTAGAAGTATTAATTGATGTACGTGAAGATGCTACAGGTCAATTAGTATTATCTCACAGAAAAGCACGTGTTATTAAAGCATGGGATCGCGTAAATGCAGCTCATGATACTGGTGAAATTGTTAATGGTTTTGTTAAATGCAGAACTAAAGGAGGTATGATTGTAGATGTTTTTGGAATTGAAGCATTCTTACCAGGTTCTCAAATTGATGTAAAACCAATTAGAGATTACGATCAGTACGTAAATAAAACTATGGAATTTAAAGTTGTTAAAATCAACCACGAATTCAAAAACGTAGTCGTTTCTCATAAAGCTTTAATTGAAGCAGATATTGAAGAACAAAAGAAAGAAATTATTGGTCAATTAGAAAAAGGTCAAGTATTAGAAGGTGTTGTTAAAAACATTACTTCTTACGGTGTATTTATTGACCTTGGTGGTGTTGATGGATTGATTCACATTACAGATCTTTCTTGGTCTCGTATTAATCATCCAAATGAAATAGTTGAATTAGACCAAAAACTTAATGTGGTAATCCTTGATTTTGATGAAGATAAATCAAGAATCCAATTAGGTCTTAAACAATTATCTAAACATCCTTGGGAAGCTTTAGCTGATACTGTAAAAGTAGGAGATAAAGTAAAAGGTAAAGTAGTTGTTATTGCAGATTATGGTGCATTTATTGAAGTTGCTGATGGTGTAGAAGGATTAATTCACGTATCAGAAATGTCATGGTCAACACATTTACGTTCAGCTCAGGATTTTGTATCTGTAGGAGATGAAGTAGAAGCTGTAATCCTAACATTAGATAGAGAAGATCGTAAAATGTCTCTTGGTATCAAACAAATTACTCCAGACCCATGGACAGACATTACAGGTAAATATCCTGTAGGTTCTAAGCATGTTGGTATCGTTCGTAACTTTACAAACTTTGGTGTTTTTGTTGAATTAGAAGAAGGTATTGATGGATTGATTTATATTTCTGATTTATCTTGGACTAAGAAAATTAAGCACCCATCTGAATTTTGTTCAGTTGGCGATAAATTAGATGTTGTAGTATTAGAGTTGGATGTTGAAGGTCGTAAATTAAGTTTAGGACACAAACAAACTACTGAAAATCCTTGGGATGCATACGAAACAGACTTTGCTTTAGAAACTGTTCATACTGCTGAAATTTCTGAAATAGTTGATAAAGGTGCTACTGTTGAGTTTAATGAAGATATTGTTGCTTTTGTTCCTTCTCGTCATTTAGAAAAAGAAGATGGAAGTAAACTTAAAAAAGGCGATAAAGCCGAATTTAAAATCATTGAATTTAATAAAGAGTTTAAACGTGTTGTAGCGTCTCATACAGCTATTTTTAAAGCTGAAGAAGTTGCAAACGTCAAGGCAGCTGTTAAGAAAGCAGAAGCTCAAGCTGCTGAAGCAAAACCAACTTTAGGGGATGCCAACGAAGCTTTACAAGCTCTTAAAGATAAAATGGACGGTAAAACGACTAAAGCTAAAAAATAGTCTTTACCAAAAACATTTCATAAATTAAAGCCTTCAAAAAATTGAAGGCTTTTTTTATATGTAATAACAAGGTAAGTAAATGAACGTCATGATGATGATGTTTAGGATATATGATTACTTTGACTGTGGTAAATTTGTATTTGGAAAGTTTAGTAATTATGGTTTTAACTTCTCAAATTTTGCATTATCTTTGCTTACCAAGCAAGTTTGGATAATTGTATATGAGTCAAAAAGTTTTACTTAACGCTAAAGAGGTAAACATCATTCTTCATCGATTGGCTTGTCAACTTATTGAAAAACATAACGACTTTACTAATACGGTTTTAATAGGTTTACAGCCTCGTGGTGTTTTTGTAGCCAACAGGTTAGCTAAAATTCTTGAAGAAGATTATAAAATTAAAAACATTCCATTAGGGCATTTAGACATTACGTTTTATAGAGATGATTTTAGAAGAGGTGATAAGCCACTTGAAGCCAATACCACAAAAATTAATTTTTTAGTTGAAAATAAAAATATTGTGTTTATTGACGACGTATTGTACACAGGCAGAAGTATTCGAGCTGCATTAACCGCTATTCAATCATTTGGTAGACCTAATGAAATAGAATTGCTAACGTTAATAGATAGACGTTTTAGCAGACATTTACCCATACAACCTAACTACAGAGGCAGACAGGTTGATGCAATCAATAAAGAAAAAGTTATAGTACATTGGCAGGAAAATGAAGGAGAGGATGCTGTGTATTTAATTAATAAATAAAAGACTAAATCAATTAAAAAATGAGCGAATTAAGTGTCAATCACTTATTAGGAATAAAATATCTGACCAAACAAGATATTCAACTTATTTTTGAAACTGCCGATCATTTTAAAGAAGTTATTAATAGGCCTATTAAAAAAGTGCCATCCCTTCGAGATATTACCATTGCTAATTTATTTTTTGAAAATTCTACCCGAACAAAATTATCTTTTGAATTGGCAGAAAAAAGATTATCTGCAGATGTCATTAATTTTTCTGCATCGCAATCTTCTGTAAAAAAAGGAGAAACACTAATTGATACGGTAAACAATATTTTATCTATGAAAGTAGATATGGTAGTGATGCGTCACCCCAATCCAGGAGCTGGTGTTTTCTTATCAAAACATGTTAATGCGAGTATTGTAAATGCTGGAGATGGGGCGCATGAACATCCTACACAAGCCCTATTGGACTCATATTCAATACGTGAAAAATTAGGTGATGTTGGTGGTAAAAATGTTGTCATTGTTGGAGATATTCTTCACAGTCGTGTAGCGCTTTCAAATATATTTGCTTTGCAAATGCAAGGTGCAAATGTAATGGTATGTGGCCCCCAAACACTTATTCCTAAATATATTGATAAATTAGGAGTGAAAGTTGAAACAGACTTACGTAAGGCGTTAAACTGGTGCGATGTAGCCAATATGCTTCGTGTTCAAAATGAACGGATGGATATTAGTTATTTTCCTTCTTCACGAGAGTATACACAGCAATTTGGTGTAAACAAAGAGTTGTTAAACTCTTTAAATAAAGAAATTACCATCATGCACCCAGGTCCCATTAATAGAGGTGTTGAAATAACAAGTGATGTTGCTGATTCCAAGCAGTCCATTATTTTGGAGCAAGTACAAAATGGCGTTGCCATTCGAATGGCTGTTATTTATTTATTAGCATCAAAAATTAAACAGTAAATTATTATGATTCTTAGTCAAGACGGAAATATTTCAATTATTACTCAAGAAAAAGCAACAGTAATTGAGTTAGTAAAAAAAATTCAGGCCTTATACCCTAAATTTAAGAACAATAATATAATTGTAAACTTAACAAGTCTTAATAAAATAACAAAGCAAGATGTTATTGAGTTTCTTGAAATATCAAATACCCACAGGGCAGCAAAACATTCGTTTATTGTTGTTACAAATAAAATAAATTTTGAAGAGTCTCTTGAAGAAATTATTGTAGTTCCAACACAGCAGGAAGCTTATGATATTATTGAAATGGAGGAAATGGAACGAGATTTAGGGTTTTAAAAAGCTTGTTGTTAGTTATTGGGGTAAATAATAACAGCGACTCTACAAAACGTAATAAAATGAAATTAACCATATTAGGCTGTTACAGTGCTACTCCAAGAGTTTCAACACATACTACATCTCAAGTATTGGAAATAAATAACCACATGTTTTTAATTGATTGTGGAGAGGGTACACAGGTAGAATTACGCCGACATAAAATTAAGTTCAATCGTATTAAGCATATTTTTATTTCGCATTTACATGGTGATCATTTTTTCGGTTTGGTAGGTTTAATCTCAACATTTAGACTCCTTACAAGGGAAACAGATTTGCATATTTATGGACCAAAAGGTATTAAAGAGGTTATTACTCTTCAAATGAAATTGGCAGATTCTTGGACTAATTATAATTTGATTTTTCATGAATTATCATCTGATAGCTCTGAACTTATCTTTGAAGACGCCTTGGTTGAAGTATATACCATTCCATTAGAGCATCGTGTTTATACCAATGGATATCTGTTTAAGGAAAAGGAAGGAGAACGTAAGTTAAATATTGGAGCTGCATTAGATGCCAATATTGATAAAGCATATTACAATAAACTCAAACAAGGTTTTGATGTTAAAAATGAAGATGGTGAAACTATAAAAAATAGGTTAGTAACATCAAAAGGCGATAAGCCAAAAAGTTATGCCTTTTGTAGTGATACCGTTTATAAAGAAGATATTATACCAGTAATAAAGGATGTTGACGTATTGTATCATGAATCTACTTTTTTAGATAAACATGCACATTTAGCACCAAAAACAAAACACTCTACAGCAAAACAGGCTGCTTCTATTGCAAAACATGCAAATGCAAAAACACTTATTTTAGGACATTACTCTTCTCGTTATGATAATTTAGAAGATTTTAGAACAGAAGCAAAAACGGTTTTTGAAAATGTGAAATTAGCCAAAGACGGAAAATCTTTTGATTTTTAGAAGAGGAAAATAATCTTAAACTATTTATTTGTTTCTTTCTCTAAAACCCAGTTGATGGCTTCTTCTAAACTGATACAGCGTTTAATGTTTATATTTGAAAACTGCTTTTCTAACGTTGCATTCATATACATCATTTCATTGTAGTAAACAATAGCGCTATTTGTAAAAATACCATATTTTTTATCAATTTTGTTCCAGAAATGTGGGTCTATGGAATATGAGTTTATTCGATTTGAAATATATCCTAAGCTTGTTTTATTTCCATAATAGTCAATAAGGTCAACAGAAACATTTTCAATCATTTTCCAATCAAAATGAATACCTTCACTTAATTCAGCAATAAAAAAGTGCTCACATAAATAAAAATTACCAAAGGGTTTTTCGATTTTGTAATAATTTAAAATTTTGCTGTACTTGGATTTTTCAAATTCCATAATTTATTTTTAAAGAAGCACTAAATTAATGAGTTTTATAAAACTAATTGTAATCTTTAAAAAA
This sequence comes from Pseudalgibacter alginicilyticus, assembly GCF_001310225.1. GTDB lineage: Bacteria > Bacteroidota > Bacteroidia > Flavobacteriales > Flavobacteriaceae > Pseudalgibacter > Pseudalgibacter alginicilyticus. The sequence continues at coordinate 422,275 of NZ_CP012898.1, forward strand.
ATATTTTTGTTATTTTGTATGATATGGAAAAGGATTTAAGCAATTACAGAAAGTCTTATGAAAAGCAAGAATTGCTTTTAAAAGATGTACCAGAAAACCCTATGGAGTTATTTCAAAAATGGTTTTTTGAAGTAGATAGTTTTTTTACAGAAAATGAAACGAATGCAATGACAGTTTCAACTTTTGGTTTGGATGGATTTCCTAAAAATAGGGTGGTACTTCTTAAAAAATACACTTATGAAGGTTTTATATTTTATACAAATTACAACAGCGAAAAAGGGAAGGCTATTGCAGTGAATCCAAATGTGTGTTTGTCATTTTTTTGGCCAGGAGCTGAACGCCAGATTATTATTAAAGGTAAAGCCGAAAAGATAGCAGAAAATTTAAGTGATGGCTATTTTGAATCACGTCCACGAGGCAGTCAATTAGGAGCTGTAGTTTCCAATCAAAGTGACATTATTGATAGTAGAGAGTTTTTAGAAAAAAAATTATCTGATTTAGAAAATACTTATGAAGGTAAAGATATTCCTCGTCCTGAATTTTGGGGAGGTTATATTGTTAAGCCCTTTGAAATGGAATTCTGGCAAGGTCGACCAAATAGGTTGCATGATAGAATTAGATACTTACTTCAAGCAGATTACAATTGGTCAATAAATCGACTATCTCCATAAAACAACGATTAAATACTACAAAACGAATTCTTAAATGTGTATTTTATCGATTAAAAACATAATACATCGCTGAACGGTGTGTTTTTAATCGATTTTAACATTTTATTAACAATTACTTCAGGATAGGCGGTTAATTTTACTAAACCAAATCTTATTAACCTACCTATTATGAAGTTTTTTACAAAGTTTCCCTTACTTGTAATGTTAGCTATTTTTAGCTTTTCTTGTACAACAGACAGTCTTGATGATAAAGCAAATGATGTTCAATTAAATATTGTTTCAACAGAAACTAAACCCATTGAAGTAGAAATACTTGAGTTAATTAATAGCCATAGATTATCTTTAGGATTAAATGCGCTATCAGATATGAGTTTAGTAAAATCTGTAGCCTATAGTCATACAGATTACATGGTGGATAATAATATAGTTTCTCATGATAATTTTTTTATGAGAAGTTCATATTTAAAAGAAAATGCAGGAGCTAAATTTGTGTCAGAAAATGTAGCTTATGGTTATACATCAGCAGAAACGGTAGTTAAAGCTTGGTTAAAAAGTGAAGGACATAAGGCCAATATCGAAGGTGATTTTACAAACTTTGATGTGTCAGCTGAAGAAAGTGTTGATGGTAAATGGTATTATACTAATATATTTATTAAAAAATAAAGTGATACAACTCGTAGTAATATCCGTGTTGTATGTTTTAAAATAGTACATAAAAAAATATTTTGTTTAGTATAGCTTGAAGTGACAAGTTAACACTCAATCAACTTAAAAAAACAATTAAAGCTTTTTATAAAAGTTTTAATGAAGAAAACGCCAATTAATTGGCATTGTAAATATTATTTAATGCGGTTTCCTGAGGTTGTAAATGACAAGCCTTGTTGTCCCATTGTTGAAGTCATTATTCCTTCAAATAAAGGCTCTGAACTGTTTTTAGGAATTTTCCACTCAAATATAAAGTTAGATCCTGTACCGCCTGAGGTGTCTACTTCATCAATTATAATTTCAGTAGTTTCTAACGGAGCCAAATAAATAGGTTGGTCAAAATAGGTTCTAACTAATTTTCCGTGTGTGTCAAAGTATTCAGATTTTAATAAATATATGGTATCGGAATCGCTCGTATTTCTCATACTAACCATTGAAGTTAGGTTATGAGTTTTATGTTCAGACATACTATATATTTGAGAATAAATAGAAAGATATGTTTTGCCGTATTCTAATGAATCTTTCAAACTTAAGTTTATAGCTCGTTTAGACCAATTTTCGGGACTTATAGAACTCATTTCTTTCTGATTATTACAACTTAGCATTGCTATACTTATAAAGAGTAGTAAGTTCAATTTCATTATCAAATATTTTTACAATTATTATAATTACTGCTAATATAAATGAAAAAACCACCAAAAGAAATGACTTTTGATGGTTTAATTTAAAAAGTATTCTCCATTACAAGGCTAAAAAGTTAATATTAATTTACTAAGCTCATAAAAATGGGATGCGAATTAAAGTTTTTAGTTTGTTTCATTTACAAATATTTGAGTACGTCTATTTAATTGATGTTGTGCTTCACTACAATTAGGTATGCTGTCACAATTATTCAATAAGTTTTGTTTACCAAAACCGGTATATTCTGTAATTCTAGAAGGATTGACTCCTTTTGATACGAGGTAATTGTAAGTGGCTTGGGCTCTTTTGTTTGATAAAATTTTGTTGTATTTATATGAGCCTCTTGCATCCGTATGTGACTCAATTTTAATTGTCACGTTAGGAAAAGTATTAATTAATAAATCAGCCATGGTATCTAATATTCTCATACTGGTTTTATTTATTTTAACGTCATCATAATCAAAATAAATAGTAGAAAATTCAGCTATTAAAGTAGCTTTTTTAACAATAGGATTTAAATTAAATTGTGTTTTAATAATGGTTGTTTTATCATCAATATTTTTTGAAGTTACTTTTTTAGAATCCTGAATATAATATACTTTTTCTACTTTAATGGTGTAATCACTATTTCTATCAATTCCAATTTCTAATTTGCCATTTTTATCAGATTGTAATTGGGCTACTTGATGTCCTTCTGAATTTAAAAGTATAACGGTTGCATTTTCAATAGGTAATCCTTCTTTGTTTAAAATAGTACTTTCAATTTTTAAAAGTGGCGTTCTATCAAAGGCATAAATATCATCACTACCAATACCTTCTTTTCTATTTGAAGCAAAATATCCAGAATTGCCATCTTCATTCATAAAAAATGAAAAATCATCCTTACTAGAATTTATGGGAATTCCTAAATTTAACACATTAACTATCTCATTGTTTTCGTTAGCAACTGTTCCAAAAATATCTAAAAGACCTAAACCTAAATGACCATCTGAAGAAAAAAATAGCGTGTTTTCACTATTGACAAACGGAAAAGATTCATCTTTTTTAGTGTTAACAATTTCACCTAAATTTTTAGGTTTTCCCATGCTGCCATTGGGATTAATATCTACATAATAAATATCGGTACCACCATAACCGCCGGGCATATCAGATGTAAAATATAGTTTTGTGCCATCATTATTTAAGGCAGGATGTCCTGTTGAATAGGTATCGTTATTAAATGAAAGTTCTTTGATTTTTTTCCATTTATTGTTAACCAATGTTGCTTGATATATTTTTAAATTTCCTATTTCTTGGTTATCCGTTTTAAGTATGTTTTTCTTGAAGTTATTTCTTGAAAAATACATGGTTTTACCATCTTTTGAAATAGTTAAAGGTCCGTCGTGATATACACTGTTTACTTTTCCTTTAATTTTATACTTATTGTCTACAACAGAATGAGTACTCCCTTTTTTGATTACATACATGTCTAAAAAAGGTTGATTATCCCAACCACTTTTAAATTTTTTAGCAACGCCAGCATCTCTTGTAGATGTAAAATAGATATTTCCATGATGCTCATAAGCTCCAAATTCACTTAACTTAGTATTAAAAATAACATCTTTTAAAAAATATTGTTGTTTGGAATTGTATATCCGATTGATAAATTCGTCATCATTATAAAATATACTTGTATTGGTTAATCCACCTTGTTTTTTATAGTTTTCAAACCAAGTGCGAGAGGCTTCATAATTTCCTATACCTCTTAAAGATTGTGCATAATTATATAAATATTCAACAGGTACATTCTTTTGTACTACTGTTTTTTTATAGTATACACTTGCACTATCAGGGTTTCTCATGAACGAGTAACAATCTGCTAATTGTCTGTATGCATAATCTTTGTTATAGTTTTTTTCTATAAGTTCTTTATAGGCGTTGGTAGCTTTATAAAATGAAAATTTATTAAACAAGGCATCAGCTTTATCAAGGCTGTTTTGTTGCGCAAAACTTGTTGAACTAATGGAAAATAGGAGACAGGCTAATAAGTTGATTTTTGTTTTCATGAGTAGTGATTTTAATTAAAAGATTTGGGAAATTTTAATTAATATAATGGTGTTTTACTCCATTTTTACGATTATAAATTGAGTACGTCTATTTAATTGATGATCGGTTTCTGTACAGTCTGCATTGTCATCGCAACCATTGATTAGTCTACGCTCTCCAAAACCTTTATGTTCTGTAATTCTGGAAGCATCTATACCTCTTGATATAAGGTATTTATAGGTTGCATTAGCTCTGTCCTTTGATAAGTTATCATTATAAGCTATTGAGCCTCTTGAATCTGTATGCGATTCAATTTTAATAATCATATTAGGATACTCGTTATTCATTAAATTAACAATTTTATCGAGTTCTATTTTGGCATCTTTTCTTATTTCATGTTTGTCATAGTCAAAGTAAATTGAATTAAGAGAACTGACATCTGCTAAAACTTCAATATTTTGAATTGGGTTTAGTAACAGGTTTGCTTTAATAATTTGTGTTTTGGTTTCTATATTTTTTGTAGAAATAGTTCTAAAGTCCTCAATATATTTTTTCTGTTTTGCTACTATTTTATAATCTGTATTCCTATCAATGTTTATTGAAAAATAACCAAAATCATCAGTTGTTAAATGAGCTATTTGCTTGTTTTTAGCATCAAATATTGTTATCTCAGAATAGGGAATAGGTCTATTATTGATAGCATCGGTTACAACGCCTTCAATATATAATAATGGAATTCTGTAATAGCTATAAATATCATCACTACCACGTCCACCTCGTCTGTCTGATGCAAAGTAACCAGATAAGCCATCCGGATTCATGAAAAAAGAAAAATCATCACTATTTGAGTTAACGGGTTCTCCTAAATTTAAAACATCTATTATTTTATTTTCTTCATTTTCAATAGTTCTGTACACATCTAATAAGCCTAAGCCTTGGTGACCATCAGAAGCAAAAAATAAGGTGTCCTCATTATTAATAAACGGGGTTCCTTCAGATTTTTTAGTGTTTACTATTCCTCCTAAATTTTCAGGAGTTCCAAAGGTGCCATCAGGGAAAATATCCACAACGTATATATCTGAACCTCCATATCCTCCTGGCATATCTGATGAAAAGTATAACTTGGTATCATCTTTATTTAGGGCAGGATGTTGAACCGAATAGTTATCACTATTTATAGATAAATCTTCAATATTACCCCAGCTATTTCCTTTTTTAGTGGCTCTATATATTTTGATATGGTTAAACCCTTGTTTATCATTTGTTTGTACGTTTTCTGTAATATTATTACGTGAAAAATACATTGTGTTTCCATCCTTACTAATCGTAACAGGACCATCGTGATAAATAGAGTTAACATCCCCTTTTAACTTAGAATCATGGTCTACAGTTCTACTATTTTTTTCAGTAACATAAACATCTAAAAAAGGTTGCTCATCCCAACTATATAAACGCTGTACTGACACACCTACGTCTCTTGAAGACGTAAAGTATATTTTATTATCATGTTCAAAGGCACCAAAATCACTATACTTTGAATTGAAACGGACTTTATTTAAAAAATATTCCTGTTTTGCATTTTCAATGTTTTGCATAAAATTGCCACTTCTACCGTAATTTTCTGTTTCAGCAACACCACCAGAATCTTTATAGCGTTGCATCCATATTTCGGCCTCTCTATAATCTCTGATACCTCTTAGAGATTTTGCAAAGTTGTAATAATATTCTATTGGTATTTTGGGTTGTCTAACAGCTTGTCTGTAATACCTGCTTGCATTTTTAGGGTCTCTAAGTAAATCATAACTATCAGCCAATTTTCTAATAGCATAATCTCTTTCGTAGTTATTGGCTACCAATTCCTTATATAGTTCAACAGCTTTAACAAAAGAAAATTGATTAAATAAAGTATCTGCTTTTTTAAGTTTTGATTGTTGTGCAATACCAGACAAACTGAATGATAAAAAAAGATAAATTAATATGTGACTTTTTATTTTCATAGGTTTTAATTCGTATTAGAAATACCTTGGTGACTTTAATTTTGAGCTTATAAATTTAAATTCATACATAAGTAATACCTCATGTGTTCCGCTAGTATATCTTGCGATATCTGAAATTGGTTTTTCATAAGCATAGCCTACACGTAATTGTCTTGATACCTGAAAATCAATAATACCACCAATAGCAGCTGTTTTTTCATTGATTCTATAGGAACCTCCTAACCAGAATTTTTCATTGAATAAGAAATTAGCCGTTAAATCATAAGAAATTGGAGCACCATTAGTTGCTTTTATTAAAAAAGCAGGTTTGAATTTAAGTTTATCAGTAAAATTAAACACATAGCCACCTGTAAAATAATAGCTTATACGTTCCAAAGCTTCGTATTCTTTTGCTCTATTATAATCTGAGTTAAAAATTCTTGGAGCTGACAAGCCTAAATACCATTTTGAAGAATGCCAATATATTCCTGCTCCCATATTAGGACTCCAACGGTCTTCAACACCATATATAAATGTATCTGTATCATTATCTAGACGAAAATCTGTATCAAATGTAAATCCAGTAAATCCTCCTTTTAAACCAAAGGCTAATTTTGAATCTGTACTAATAGGGATAGTATATGAAAAATCAGCGTATAAATAGGAGAAGTTTTGAGGACCAAGATCATCTTCTATAAAAGATAGGCCCAATCCAATTCTATTTTTACGAAGTGGTGTATGAATAGAAAGTGTTTGCGTTATAGGGCCACCTTTAAAGCCAACCCATTGACTTCTGTGTAATCCAACAATACTTAAAGCTTCTCTACTTCCAGCATAAGCAGGGTTTATAGAAATGGTATTGTACATGTACTGGGTAAATTGTGGTAATTGCTGTGCAATTCCAACAGTACAACTAAGCAATGCCATAGCAATTATATGATGTTTTATAAATTTCATAGGTTAAGTTTTATTTGGTTCCAATATATACGGGGCCAGTATATGTTCCTATAACACCGAAATTGTCTTTTACGTTAATAATGTAATAATAGGTTCCGTTTGGCACTTGATTTGCAGAACCAATAGCTCGACTACTTTTACCGTCCCAATCACCATGAGTTCCAGATACATCCTCACTACCAATGGTGTAATCATTAGACTCATAAACCATAGCCCCCCAACGGTTAAATATTTTTACTTCAGCAAAAAAGCCACAGTAGTCAATTCCCATGATATCAAAGGTTTCATTTTCTCCATCGTTATTTGGCGTTATGGCTGTAGATACAGTTATATCATTACTTTCACATGGCAATACTTTACAGTCTGCATGAATATTCATAGTGACTTCTGTAATATTAACACAGCCATTTTCCAAACCAGTATATCTGAATACATAATCAATTCCTCCACTTCCAGGAAGAAAATCTTCGGCAAATGTAAGTGTTGTTGGGTCAAAAATACTACCTATGAGGGTTGCTTCTGTTTTTCCTTCAATCAACTCCCATGTTCCGTTGGTGTAGCCATTTGACAAGAATTGATTTAAATCTAACGTACCATCATCAAAACATCTATCACCAGCAGTTATTTGAGTAAAAATATCATCAAGCATAACATTTAATTCTTGGCTATAAACATTTTCATTTCCGCATTCATCAGTTACAACCCATGTTCTCTCTATTTTATAGTCGGCAAATAAAGTGTCATCAAAATGATTTACTTCATTAAAAACCACACTAATATTTGTTGAACAATTATCAGTAAATTCTAATTCTGGAGCTTCAGGAATATCGGTACAACTTACAGTTAATATACTGTCATGGTTAGTAATCAATTCTGGTGCTTTTGTGTCTTGAACAGTAATTTCTTGAACATGTGAAATATGAGTCCCACAAACATCAATAGCTGTCCAAGTACGTTTAAGTAGATATTCATTAGCACAATTACCATCAATACGTTCTTGATTGTAAGTTACCCTTACATTACCACAATTGGTTGAAGCACTTAATGAAACAGGGTTTGGAATAGCATCACATTCCACAGTTAAATTTTGAGGTAAATTGGCTTGATTGAATTTTACAGGATCTGGAGATGTATACGTATATGTTGCCGAATGACTTGTTGTTTCACAAATGTCATTAATAGTCCAAGTAACTATTATTGAACCTCCAGAACAAAAATCAATAGATTGTGTAGAAAAGTCATTAGTAACATTTGGTGAACATCCCCCAGAAAAACTATTATTTATGAGGTCTGTCTGTGATGCTACCCAATTGGATATATCTATATTGAGTGCTGTTTGAGCTCTTTCTGGAGTACTATTGTCAAAATCGCAAGCATTAGATGTGTCATTGACAGGTGCTGTATAGGTTACAGGTTCTGGTTTTGTTAGCGTATAGGTTGCTGTACTGGTTGTTGTTTCACAAATATCATCAATAGTCCAAGTTACAGTTATAGAACCACCTGTACAAAAAGATAATGACTGATTGGTGTAATCATTTGTGACTTCAGGAGAGCAACCACCTGTAATACTGTTGTTTATTAGGGCTGTTTGTGTATTTACCCAAGCAGCAATATCATTGTCTAAAGCATTTTGAGCAGCCATTGGATTCTGATTATTAAACTCACATGACTCAACTAAATCATCAACTGGGGCCGTGTAAGCTATCGCTTCAGGTTTGGTTAAAGTATATGAAGCTGTGGGAGTTAAGATTTGACAAATATCCTCTACCGTCCAAGTAATGTTGATGGTTCCTCCCGTACAAAAATCAATAGTTTGATTTTCAAAGTTATTTGTGATTGTAGGTGATCCACCACTTATGCTGTTATTTATATTGTCTGTTTGAGTAGCTACCCATTCAGCAATATCTGCATCCAAAGCACTTTGAGCTAATGCAGGATCTATATTATCAAATTGACAAGCATCCACTATATTTTCGGAAGGAGGTGTAAAAACCATACCTTCAGGTTGGGTAAATGTATAAGTAGCTGTAGGATTTGTTTCCCCGCAGATATCTTTTACGGTCCAAGTGATAGTAACAGTTTTAGAAGCACAAAAAACAATGGACTGTGTTGTAAAGTTGTTGGTCACTGTTGGTGCACATCCCCCAACAAGGCTATTTTTAATAATGTTTGTTTGTTCTGTAATCCAAGCTTCAAAATCAGCATCTAAATTTGCCTGAGCAATGTTGGAATCAGGGTCGTCAAATTCTGAAGCTGATGAATTATCATCTGAAGGAAGAATATACGTTACAGCATCTGGTTTTGTTAAGCTGTAGGTTGCAGTAGTAGATGAACTTCCACATATATCTTCTACCGTCCAAGTTATTTCTATATCTCCACCTACACAATAATCAATGGTTTGATTGTTATAATTATTTGAAACAGTAGGGCTACATCCACCAATTAAGCTACTTTCAATTAAAGTTGTTTGATTATTAATCCAAGCTTGAATATCATTATCTAAAGCATTTTGAGCTATTATAGGATCAATATCATAGAATTCACAAGAATTAGCAGTTTTGTCTACAGATTCTGAATATGCTACAGAATCTGGAAGTATCAAGGTATAGGTAGCTGTACGCATTATTGGTGTTTCACAGATATCTTCAACGGTCCAAGTAATTGTTATATCTCCACCAGTACAGAAATCAATAGATTGTGTTGTAAAATCGTTCGTTACTGTTGGTGAACATCCATTCATAAAACTGTTGCTAATATTTGCAGTTTGTGTGTTAACCCATGTAGCAATATTAGTATCTAAACTTGATTGAGCAGCAGCAATATTTGTGTTATCAAATTGGCAAGAATCAGTAATATTATTTTCAGGTTCATCAAATGTTACTGCAGCGGGTTTTATAAGTGTGTAAGTAGCTTCTGGGTAGGTTGTTTCACAAATGTCTCCCACGGTCCATCGGATTGTTACAGAACCTCCATCACAGAAATTTATTGATTGATTTGTATAATTACTAGAAACGGAAGGCGAACATCCATCGGTAAGGCTATTATTTATAACAGCCGTTTGTTCTGCTACCCATGCTCTAATGGCATTATCTAAATTTAATTGAGCCTGAGCTGGATTAATATCATCAAAATCGCATGCATTAACGGTATTATTCCCAGGAGAAGTATAAGTTACGGCTGTTGGTTCTGTTAAAGTATATGTTGCGGTTGGATATGTTGTTTCACATATATCTTCCACAGTCCAAGTAACTGTTAAGGCACCACCAGAGCACAAGCTGATGGTTTGTCCATTAAAATCGTTAGTAATTGTTGGAGAACAGCCCCCTTCTAAACTATTAATTATCATATTAGTTTGCTCAGCAACCCAATTAGCAATATCGGCATCTAAATTTGTTTGAGCAGTTGCAATGCTGGTATTATTAAATTCACAAGCTTCGGCGGTATCATTGGTTGGTGCTGTATAAGTAATAGTTTCAGGTTGTGTTAAAGTATAGGTTGCAGAACGTGTAGTGGTTTCACAAAAAGTTTCTGCTGTCCAAGTAATGGTTAGTTGATTTGATTCATTAGGATCAGAACAAAAATTAATAGTTTGGCCTATATAATCATGGCTAATTACTGGAAAACCACCTGTTAGACTTTGGTTAATTCTTGCTGTTTCATCTGTAACCCATTTAGCTATATCTGCATCTAATTCAGATTGTGCAGTAGCAAAATTTGAATTATCAAAATCACAAGATTCTGCGAGTTTGTTATTAGGATTATCAAAATTGATACCATCAGGTTGTGTAAATGTGTAGGTTGCCTGTTGTGTTGATGTGCTACAATTATCTTCAATAGTCCAAGTAACGGTAATACTATTGGAAGCACAAAACATAATAGGACTTGTTGTAAAGTTATGAGTAACTGTTGGCGAACAGCCACCAGAGAAACTATTGTTTATAATTGTGGTTTGGTTTGCAACCCAAGATGCAATATCGTTATCTAAATTTTCTTGTGCTATAGCTGGGTCTGGATCATTTAGTTGAGAGGCTGTTTTACTTATATCATTAGGAAGCGTGTAAGTTATAGTTGAGGGTGCAGTTAAGTTAAAGTCTGCTGTAATTGTACTAATGGTTTCACAAGAATCTGTAATGGTCCAAGTTACTGCAGCAGTTCCTCCAGAGCACCAATCTGGTATGAATGCATTGGCACTGTCATTAGATAGAATAGGAGAGCAGCCCCCGCTTACAGAAATTATATTAGACTGAACCGTAACCCAATCAGCAAAAGCATCATTAACTTCCGATTGGTTATTGTAATTACATGAAAGTAAGTTGGTGTAATTGTACCTGAAATTGTGGGCTTAGTAGAGTCTGTAATATTGATTACTTGCTCTACAGTTTCAAAGTTACCACAAGTATCTGTAACAGTATATGTTCTGGTAAGAACTATTGGGCATGTTCCTGTAGACGCATCAGTACTGGTAACTATTAGATTTGCATTTGAGGTACAGTTATCAGAAATAGTAACCCCAAGGGCTTCAAGTTCTGTTATGGTAGTAACGGCAGGTGTGGCATCAGATACTTCACAACCTTCAACATCTGTTGCTGTAATTGTACCTGAAATTGTGGGCTTAGTAGAGTCTGTAATATTGATTACTTGCTCTACAGTTTCAAAGTACCACACGTATTAGTAACTGTAAATGTCCTAGTTATTTGTAAGCAATCACTACTAGTAGTGATTGCGTCGCGGTATGTTATACTTGCTATAGTTCCTCCAGAAACCGTATATCCAACAATATCAGTATAGGTGTCATTTATATTTACAGATTCAGTTGGGCTATAAGGATATCTTGCTGATAATGCAGTTATATCTGTAGTAGTACAACCTTCAATATCTAAAGGACTTGGAGCTGCTATCACTGGAGGTTCATCTACATAACCCATATGGTCTATAGCAACGTTACTGTATGCTAAAATAGGATCTCCAAAACAATTACCACTGGTTTCATATCCTAAAATTAAAGGGTAGTCAAAAGTAGTTTCGGAAGTTGCTCCTTTACCACTTATTGTGGCTCCAACAGATATTTTGGCATCATTTGGTAAGGTTTCTAATATTGAGCAATTTGTAGTTACAGTAAACTTAAAACTAATGTCTGCAATAACTTCGTTAGGGGTATCAGGTAGGGGGAGTGTTCCTAAGTTCCAAATAATAAACCCATTATTACCAGGTGTAGGAGCCACAATATTGGGTGCAGAATAATCATCTAATGGGGCATATTTTGTGTTTACATTAGTCGTTATATCTAAGCCACTATGGGTTATTTCAGGCGGAATAGGAATGGTTAAAACGGTATTTTCAATGGCCTCTGATCCTGTGTTTTTTATTTGTAATTGATATTCGGCATTTTCACCAGGATTTATGGATGAAGTAGGGGGACTAGGATTACCATTTATAGAGGTTGTTGCTATTATACCTTCAGCTTCTGGAACATAGGCATCTACAGCAAACGTAATATTAAAAATAACATAGGAATCGAGAGTACTGCCATATTGGAACCTTGTTTCTATTTGGTCGTTGTCTATAAATCTGTTACTATTGTTATCAATATTAAATACAGCAATGTCTAATCCGGTGTTGTTTGTTAGTTCAGGATATCTATTTCCAAGAGTACTATGAGTTAAGATGGAAGAGTTGAAAAAGTTATTATCTGTATTATTCGCATGTTCTAAATCAACAAAATTACCAGAATTTCTTTCTTCCATAGCAAAATAATCTTCAGATAATCCTCTATCTCCTTCACCTGCCATGATTCCTAATTTAAAATTAATAGCTCCATTTGGAGCGGCTTTAAATCCAGAAGCTGTTATTGTATTTTCATCGTTTTCACCAACATACTCGTAGCCATCAAAAACAGTGATGTCTCTCCAGTTCATTTCAAAATTTTCATAGACAACAACCATACCCCAACCACCAGTAAGACCTGTGTTTCCCAGGGTGCCTTCATTTAAAGCGATATCAGCAACTGTGTAGGTTCCATCCCTACCAGCTCTTACATAGTCTGTAATCTCTGCATACCCAACAAAAATATTTTCGGTAGTTCCTCCGGTTTGAAAATATATGACATCACTATTTTTAGCTGTAATAGGTACATATCCTGATGTATTTGGGGTTTTTAATAATACTTTTGTTTTGTCAAGGTCTTTTGTAACCCCATCTGTTGTAGTTACGGAAAATATATTAGGAGAATTTACCCCATTATCAGCCCTACCCATCCAATATAAGCCTGCATATATTATATTTGAACACTCTGGTTTGGCAGCATTTTCGTTTGAAAAAATTAAATCAGCAGAAGATGAATTGAATGTAGGATTATTATTAGGGTCATTAATTATGTCAATATCAACATACTTCATAGCTGAACTATTTGTGCCACTATCAGTGTAACCTACTAATGTAAGATTGGTATTACCAATCATGGCAAAGTCTCCTTTTACAGTATATATTGTTTCACTAGGTGTTTCGTCAGAAGTTCTTGGATTAAATGGTACTTGACTATAACCAGTGAAACTGATTGTCATAAATAAAACTAAGCTTAATAATGGTTGGATAGTAAGCCTATTTTTTAGTAAGATATTCGAGTATTGTTTTCTCATGTTATATAAAACCTTTTATCTTTAATACAAAACACCAATCTTCATAATTACCCCTTATTAAGGACTAAATACAAATAATATCATTTAAGTTTTTGAGGGAAAAACATTGAGGATAAAAATTCAACACAAAAATTGAATTTGAAATAAGATTTGGTTTCATATTATTTTAATTAAAGTAGGTGAAAACAAAAAAACGTATATGTAATTACTTAATCAAATAAACGTGTTAAATCACTTATAAAACCGACTAAACGAATCAGTATTACTTTTAATCGAAATAAAATTTCATTTTAACGATTTCAATATTTTATGATTTGTTAAATAGATGAAAGAAAATAAACAAACAAAAGAATGTTTTGTCGGCAAAAACTTGTATTATAACTGTTTTTCCTATTGGAATCATTTGGTTTAAAAGCCTAAAAAAACCATTAAGAATTTAATCATAATGGTTTAAATTATTAGTTCATTTTTATGATTATAAATTGAGTTCGCCTATTTAATTGATGGGCTTGTTCACTACATTTTACACCATTACTGCAATTATTTAATAATTGGTTTTCACCATATCCTATAGCGCTTTCTATACGGTTGCTCTCTATGCCTCTTGATATGATGTAGTCTTTGGATGACTTAGCCCTTCTATCTGATAGTTTCATATTGTATTTATCGCTTCCTCTGCTATCTGTATGCGATTCAATTTTAATGACCATATTGGGGTGGGTTCTCATAACATCAATTACTTTTTCTAATTCATATTCGGCATCGGTTCTAATATTCCATTTATCAAAGTCAAAAAATATAGGGTTTATTACTATTTGGTTGTTTTTAATTAAAGGATGTAAGAATAAATCGGTAGTAGTTATTCCCTTGTTTTTATTATCTAATAGAATCTCTTTCTTATCTTCTTTATAGTCAGGTTTAGTACCTAAAACGATGTATTTTTTGTTACAATCTGCAGCAAATTTGTATACGCCCTTATCATCAGTAAAAGCTTTATTGATTACTTTTCCAGTTTCATTAATAAGTTGAACTTCCGTATTACTTAAAATTTTATTGGTGTAAGCATCTCTAGCAATACCTGTAATATCTTGAACACATTCATATGAGCTAAAGCTATAAATGTCATCGTTTCCTTGACCTCCAGGTCTGTTAGAAGATAGGTAGCCTCTTTTGTTTATATCATCAGAATCAATATAATAAGCAAAATCATCATAGCCACTATTATAAGGCGCTCCTAAATTTTCTGGCTCTGCATTTTCTTCTTTAATGATGTTAGATTTAAATATATCTAATAAACCTAAGTTTAAATGTCCATCAGAAGAAAAATAAAAGGTGCTATCTTTACTAACAAACGGAAACATTTCTCTTCCTGCGGTATTAATTTTACTTCCTAAATTTTTAGGTAAACTAAATTTATTGTTTTCAAGTATATCAACTTCATAGATATCTGTTTGACCTAAGCCTCCAGGTCTGTCAGATACAAAGTATAATTTTTTATTATCAGGACTCAAAGCAGGATGACCTGTAGAATATATTTCATCATTAAAAGGTAGTTCTTTTATGTTTTCCCAACTCGAACCAACCAAGGATGCTTTATAAATTTTTAAATGAGAGGTTCCTTTTTTATCATAGTCTAATTTGTTTCTTTTTGTAACATTATCTCGAGTAAAATACATTGTTTTTCCATCATTAGTAATGGCTATTGATGCTTCGTGATAATCTGTATTAATTTTGGTTGAAGTAATAAAATTAGGAGTTCCAAATTTTAACTGACCTTCATTGTCTTCAACAAACACTTGGTATAAATCTAAAAAAGGTTCTTTATTCCAAGCATAAACTTTACTAACATCATCTCCTCTAGAAGAAGCAAAATATAATTGATTATCATGTATATAAGTTCCAAAATCGGATTGGTTAGAGTTTATAGGAAGGTTATAAAGATTAACTACTGATTTTTCATTACTAGATATGAGTTCACTGAATGCTCCAAGGTTATCTGGATTATATTTTTTTGAGCGACCATCTTGATTGTGAATATTATTAAATTGAACCATCCATTTTTCGGCTTCGGAATAATTACCTAAACTTTTTAAGGTTTGAATGTATTTAAAAAGATGTTCCGCAGATATATCCTCATATTTATTGACTGCTTTTTTATACCAAATTACGGCTTTTTCTGAATCGGAATTGTTATAATAACAATCACCTAATCGAGTTAAAACATGCTTACTGTCATCACCATTGTTTAGTGCTTGTTCATATAATTCGCTGGCTTTGATGTAGCCATAATTATCAAAAAATTTATCCGCTAATTTTACTTGGGCAAATATTGAACTAATACAAAATGTAAGTGCTAATATTAAAAATTTTGTTTTCATAGTAGTTAATTTTAGAAGAACCTAGGCGATTTAATACGTTTACTTTGAAATATTTCAAACATTAATAGAATTTCATGCGTTCCACTTGTATATGTTCTCAATTCTGATATTGGGTATTCATAAGCATAGCCGATGCGTAATTGTTTTGATACTTGAAAATCTGCAATAGCACCAAGTGCAGCAGCAGATTCATTAATTCTATACGAACCACCCAACCAAAAAACATTATTGAATAAGAAATTAGCAGTTATATCAAATGATAAGGGAGCTCCGTTTGTAGCTTTAAGTAAAGCAGCTGGTTTAAATTTGGTTGTGTTGCTTAAATCGAAAACATACCCCCCCGTTAAATAGTAACTTACACGTTCTAATGCGACATAGTCTATACTACCTTGTTTACCATTATTATAATCAGTATTTAATATTCTTGGAGCAGAAAGTCCTACATACCATTTGTTGGTATGTAAAAAGGCTCCAAGTCCTATATTTGGACTCCATCTGTTGGACACATCATCAAAAAAAGGATCGGTTGAAATTGTAGGATCTGTTAAAAGTTCTTGGTCTATGAAATATTGTGTAAAACCAGCTTTTAATCCGAAAGCTAATTTTGTTTTCAATCCAACTGGAATGGTGTACGAGAAATCACCGTATAAATATGAGAAATTTTCATATCCAAGTTCATCATTGATAAAAGATAAACCAAGCCCAACCTTTTCATTTCTTAAAGGCGAATGTACGGACAACGTTTGTGTTGTAGGAGCGCCATCAAGACCAACCCATTGACTCCTGTGTAAACCAACAATACTTAATGTTTCTCTACTACCAGCATAAGCAGGATTAATAGAAATAGTATTGTACATATATTGTGTAAATTGTGGGAGTTGCTGCGCAAAACCAATGCCGCAATTTAGCAATATAAAAACAGCGATGTTAAACTTTATTAATTTCATAATAGGTTAAGGTTTATTTGGATCCTACGTAAAATGCTTTAGCAAAAGGCTTCAAGCCACTATCCTTTAAATTTATAATATAGTAATATGTTCCATTTGGAATTTTATCAGCTTTACCTACAGATGATTTGTGAGCGTAACCGTTCCAATCATTTTTATAATCGAAGCTTTCATAAATTTTTGCTCCCCAACGATTAAATATTTGTAATTCTACAGTGAATCCACAAGTTTCAACACCTGTTATAGTGAATAAATCATTATGTGTATCTCCATTAGGTGTAAGAACTTTTGAAATAATCACATCTTCTCTTCCACATGGTAAAACAATACACTCATCATGAATTTCAAGGCTTACTTCGGTAGTGTTTAAACAACCATCTTTAGAAATTTGATAACTAAATTTATAAAAGCCTAATGCAACATTTTCAGGGTCAAATATATTTTGATCTAATGTGGTGTTACCTTCAATTACAACCCAATTACCTCCAGATATATTATTATCTAAGTAATCATCTAAGTTGATAGTTCCATCATCGGAACATAATCTATCACTTACTTCTGTTACAAAGTCATTTAAGGTTACTAAAATGGTTTGTGTGAAAATATTGTTATTGCCACATGCGTCTGATACTTTCCATGTTCTAACTATTTCATAATCTGATGGATTGTTTGCATCAAATGAGTTTATTTCATCATATTCAATGGTAACTTCTGTTGTACAATTATCTATAAACTCTAAAACTGGTTTGGCTGGAATGTTATCACAGTTAACGCTAATATTAGTATCATAAGAGGTAGTTGTCACTGGTGCTTTGGTGTCTTGAACAGTAATTGTTTGTGTGTGTGTAGCTGTTAATCCGCTTGCATCCGTTGCAACCCAGGTGCGTTTTAGAGTATAGTTAGATACACAAGTATCTTCTATTTTTTCTTCACTAAAAGTTATGTTTACAGTTCCACAAGGGTCTGTAGCAGTTAATGTTGCAGGCGGGGGAACACTATCCACATTGGCATTTATTTGATTAGGACAGTCAATGGTTGGATTGATATGATCAGTAACAACAACATCTTGAGTACAGGTTTGTACATTATCATGCACATCGGTCACGGTCCATGTGACAGAGGTGGTACCCACAGGGAATGTTGCAGGGGCATCATTGGTTACACTCTTCACGCCACAATTATCAGCACTTGCAGGCTCGGTTAGAGTCAGTGTTGCAAAACAAGCTCCCGCATCCACATTGGCATTTATTTGATTAGGACAGTCAATGGTTGGATTGATATGATCAGTAACAACAACATCTTGAGTACAGGTTTGTACATTATCATGCACATCGGTATCAGTTACAGTTACTTTATATGTACCGGCAATTAAATTAGATAAATCTTCAGAATCTGTATCAGGGTTTTCATTACCATTATTATCCCAGTCAAACGAATAATTACCAGAGCCTCCTGATACAGTAATATTAATAGCACCATCATTGCCATTTACACAGGATACATTGGTTATGCTTTCTGTTGAAATACTAATGGCATCAAAAATAGTCACTTTTATTGGAACTCTAATGGGGCTGATACATGAATTAGATAGTCCTTCAGCTACATAATAAGTTGTTTCTCCAACACTACTTGTTGAGGGCACAATGGAACTTTGTGCGTTTGTTGAAGGGTTATTATCTGTATAATAGTATAGGGTATATGCTGATGGTGATGTAGGAGCATCACTTGGAATTCCTGTTAAAGCATTAGCTGTTTCATTTAAACAATAACTAATATCTTGTACGCTGGGTATTGAACTAACATTAGAAACATTGATTGTGAACTGATAATAACATAAAGTTGTTCCTGGAGGAATAGCAAAATATGTTGAAGTTCCTATTGTTGGAGGAAATGGGTTAGAATCATCGTATAGAATTGTAGTATCGGTTAAAGGATATTCATTGTAATATTTTGACCCAGGAGGAAAAGCATCTTTAACTTGTGATGTTAAAATAGGTGTATTACCTATATTACAAAAATAAAAATCTCTTACAGCTGTATAACTACCACAATTTGCATTCACATAATCTTCTGCATCAATAGTTATAACACTAGGAGTAGGTATTGATTCTCCTATACAATTTCCTGTTGTTTCGTATCCTTGAATGAGTAACTGCTCAAAAGAAACATTTGACGTAACACCAGTACCACTAATAGACCCACCAAGTGAAATAGTAGAATCACAACTTGAGTTTACCAATAAAGAACAGTCTGTTGTAGCATTTAAAGTAAAGCTTATGTCAGCTAATAAGTCGTTAGGGTTATTAGGAACAGGTAATGTGCCTAAATCCCAAACAATAGAACCTGTTGAACCTAGATTAGGATCATAATAAGGGGTGTTGCTTGTTGAAAAAGGAGCATACGTATGATATTGTATACTTAACTCTTGATACGTTGACGTATAGGGAATAGGAATTGTAACTAACGTATTACTGGTTGCTTCCGTTCCTCTATTTTTAATTTCTAATAAATATTCTGCAGATTCTCCAGGTAGTAAAGTTAAATTACCTGGATTGGTATTGTTATTAATAGCAGTAGTTGTTAAAACACCTTCTGTTACTGGAATATATGCATCTACAGCAAAGGTTATATTAAATATTATATATGTATCTTGAGTAGAATTATATTTAAAAGTTGTTGATTGTTGTCCGTTGGTTATAAATTTATTATCATCGTTAGTATTACTATTGCTGTTTCCATTATCAATATCAAACATAGCAATATCTATTCCTGTATTGTTTGTTAGTTCAGGGTTTCTTGGGTTACCACCTGTTGCTATGGATGAATTGAAAAAGTTTCCTGTTGTATTTCCTGAATGTGATAGAGATTCATATTGATTGGTGTCTTGTCTTAATAATTCTAATTTATCTCCATCTATACTAACATCTCCCTCAGCAGCCATCACACCCAATTTCAAAGTTACATCTCCATTGCTTACAGCGTTAAATCCTGAAACAGGAAGGTATTTATTACCCGCTGCACTAGCTACATAAGCATGTCCATCAAATACTGTAATATCTCGAGCTTTCATTTTGGAGTTTTCGTAAATAACGACCATACCCCAACCTGCAAAATAGCCTGTATTTCCTCCGTCACCTTCTCTTGCAGCAATATCTGCTACAAAATATTCGCCAAGACCATTAGCTTTTACATATTCTGTTATTTCTGTATAGGCAGAAAACATATTACCATCGGTACCGTTAGGGAAATAAATATCATCTGATTCCGCAATTAGGGATGTATAACTTGAGGCATTTGGGCCTTTGATGGCTATTTTTTGTTTATCGAATGTTTTAGTAATTGTTGTATAGTTTACAGGAAAATAAGTAACATCAATGTATGCTCTATCTTTATTTTGTCTTCTCAATCTATTTACTTTTAAAGTATAGTTGATGTCAGAAAAAATGGTATAAGGAATAGTTAAATAAGCGTTATCATTATCAATACTGCTGGTTGGAATTGATATTTCATTTCCATTGTTTACTTTAACGTGTACCGTTGGATTAGTTGAATTATTATTGCTACCTCTTCTGTAAATGAATTCAACAGTGTCTCCAGTATTAGATGACGTAAATGTATAATAGGTTATTGAGTTTTGTCCATTACCTGAATTGGATATTTCTAAAGTATAGTTTGTGTTGTCAATATTATCCTCATCATAAACCTCCATATTAGTATCGGTTATTTGCTGAGAACTTATTCCAGAAACAATATCTTTGGATACTGTAAAAATGTTAGGATCTGTACTGTTGTTGTTAGCTCTTCCTGTCCAATACAACCCAGCATAAATTATTTGCGAGCAATCAGGGATGGCATTATTTTCATTAGAAAATAAAAGCGTAGCAGATGAAGAGTTCATAGTTGTAGGGTCACTATCAACATCAACATATCTCATATTGCCACTGTTTGAACTTGAATCTGAGTAGTTATCAAGTGTTAAATTGGTATTACCAATCATGGTAAAATCACCATTTACTCTATAAATTGTTTTTGAAGGTGTGAAATCTGAAGTTCTTGGTTCAAAATCTACAATGTTGTTGTTTTGGCTATAACTTTTTGAAATAAAAGTGATAAATATAATAGCAAATAATAGAGGCAGACAGGTATTAGCTATTGTTTTTTGGGAGTATTTTTTTTCCATGTTGTAATCATTAAATTGAGAACTAATACTTTGTTAAGAAGGAATTTCTGTTTTATAAAATACTCTTATACCAGAACCAGGACTTAACATTATGAAATTTTTCATTTGAGCTTCAGTAATTTTAAAATTACTTTTCACATAAATATATTTTAGATGTCCAATTTCTTCATTGTCTGATAAATCTAAATTAGTATTTAAATCGTTTTGTGTTTTTAGATTTATCTCTAATATGTCCACATTTCTATGACTGCTAATCGTTTGTAGAAGTAAGCTAAAAGAATTCACATCCATACAAACTATTTTAAGTGGTTTTTTATGACCGTATAGTTTTTTTATAGAATTATTTTCAATGTATATAGAAGGCTGCAGTCCTAAAGCAAGCTTATGAAAATCTGTTCTGTCTGAATTATTACTATTAGCTTTTTTTGAATTACTAGTCTTGGCCATACTATTGTTGGTCAAACTAAGCTCTTTAATTTCATCATCTTGTGCACAAACTTGTTGAAGGGAAACAAAGGATAAACATGTAAATAATAAAATGTAATACCTCGAGTGAATATTGCTTTTCATAATGTAATAAAGTTATTTATATCAACTATATATTAATAAAGACACAGATAGCGATTAATTGTCACAAAGTGACATTAAACGTTAAAGGCCATAATAGGTTTTGTAACAAAAACAGTGAGGGAAAAGAATAGGACTTTAAGGTCCTTTTTTGTAATTAAATTTGGGTTCATAATACTTAGATTTTAGTTGGGTACAACAGAAAAAAATGCATATTTCATCATTTTTTTAATAAAAATGTTAAATCACATTATAAATTCAAACATTTAATTTTTTTTGATGAATTATTTTAAAATGATTTAAAATAAAATTTGAAAACAATGATTTTGTGATTCTAATATTTATATTTATTTTATCTTTAAATTAATAAGCAAATTAAATGATTTTCACCGATAAAAACAACATTTCATCGATAAAAAATTACATTTAAACGATTGTATGAAAAGAATAATTATAGTTAGACATGCAAAATCTTCATGGAAACATGATGTTATTGATCATGAAAGACCGTTAAATAATAGAGGGGGAGAAGATGCAAACTTAGTATCTAAGCACCTTAAAGCTTATAATGTTAATCCAGATTTGATTTTATCAAGTGATGCTGTAAGAGCTAAAACAACGGCTGAAATTTTTATTTCAAACTTAAATTTTACAAAGAAAAAAGTAAATTTAATCCATGATTTATATGATTTTGCAGGACATAATCTTTTAAATGTTATAAAAAGCACGGATAATTCTGTTGAAACACTTATGATTTTTGGTCATAATCATGCTCTTACTTTTTTTGCTAATACTTATGGTAGCAAAACTATTGAAAATGTGCCTACAAGTGGCGTAGTAGTAATTGAATTTGCTATTGATAGTTGGAAAAATTTAGAATCTGGACATACCTCATTTTCAATTTTTCCTAAAGATTTGAAACATTGATTTGAAATGTATTATAAAATTTATATCAATTATTTATAAGCTCCAATACGTTCCATAAATATTCAATATTATTTTATTGATATCAAAGCTTTACAAGGTTTTCTTTTAGGTATAAATAGAATATATTTGTTGTAAATAAAATATACAACAATATATGGTCACAGTTGAAAAACACGATAACAGCTATATAAATAGAGAAGTAAGTTGGTTGCAATTTAATGCCCGGGTTTTACAAGAAGCAGAAGATGAGTCTGTTCCATTAATTGAAAGATTACGATTTTTAGGAATTTTCTCAAATAATTTAGACGAATTTTTTAAAGTAAGGTATGCTACTGTTAAGCGGATTGTGGAAGCAGGTAAAGCTGGTAAAAATGAATTAGGAGGCATTAAAGCAGCAGAACTACTTGAAATCATTACTCAAATTGTAATTAAACAACAAAGTGAAAGTTTAAAAATTTTAAGTACAATTGAAAAATGTTTAGAAAAAGAAAACATTTTTATTATAGATGAAACTCAGATAGAAGATTCGCAAAAGAGTTTTCTGAAAAAATATTATATAAAAACAGTCAGTCCTGCACTGGTAACAATTATATTAAATGACCAGGTTAAATTACCTAATTTAAAGGATACAGCAGCATATTTAGCTGTTAGAATGGTTATGAAAAATAATGATAGGCAATTCGCTTTGATTGAAATTCCTAAAAACATCAATAGGTTTGTAGAACTTCCTCATAAAGACAATAAAAGTTACATCATAATGATTGATGATTTACTACGATATTGCTTGGATGATATTTTTAATATTTTTGACTATTCTAGTATTTCTGCTCACATGATAAAAATTACTAGAGATGGAGAATTAGATTTTGAAAGTGATTTAAGTAAGAGTTTTATTGATAAAATATCAGATAGTGTAAAACATAGGGAGCTTGGGGATCCTGTTAGGTTTGTTTATGATAAAACCATTCATAATGAAACTCTGGAATATCTAATGTCTAAAATGGGTATTGAACCTACTGATAGTATTATTCCAGGTGGGCGTTATCATAACAGACGCGATTATATGAACTTTCCTAGCTCAGGAAGAAACGATTTGTTGTATAAAAAAATAGAACCATTGACCGTTAATGGTTTAAGTTTAGAAGGGAGCATATTTTCGGCTATAGCAGAAAAAGATTATTTGATTTACACCCCATACCATACATTTTCATACATTGTAAAGTTTTTAAGAGAGGCTGCTTTAGACCCAAAAGTTACTACCATTAATATAACAATTTATCGTTTAGCAGAGATTTCAGATATTGCAAGTTCTTTAATAAATGCAGCTATAAATGGGAAATCTGTTACCGTTTCCATTGAACTAAGAGCGCGTTTTGATGAGCAAGCCAATATTAATTATGCTCAACAAATGGAAGAAGAAGGTATTAATTTAATTTTTGGAGTTCAAGGGCTAAAAGTACATAGTAAAATGTGTGTAATTGAGCGCGAAGAAAATAAAAAAATTAAACGATACGGTTTTGTTAGTACAGGTAACTTTAATGAATCAACAGCAAAAATTTATACAGATTATACTTTGCTAACATCAAATCAAAGTCTGCTAAAAGATTTTATAAAAGTATTTGCTTTTTTCGAAACAAACTATCGAATATATAAATATAAACATTTAATAACTTCTCCACATTATACAAAAAAAGCTATATTTAAGCTAATAGATAATGAAATAGCTAATGTTAAAAATGGCAAACCAGGCTATATAAGACTCAAAATGAACAGTATATCAAGCTATGTTATGGTTGATAAGCTTTATGAAGCTAGTAAAGCTGGGGTTAAAATTCAGATGATAGTAAGAGGTATTTGTTGTTTAATTCCTGGTGTAAAAGGGATGAGTGAAAATATTGAAGTTATTAGCGTTATCGATAAATTTTTAGAACATTCTAGAGTGTATATTTTTGGAAATAATAACAATCCAAAAGTATACATATCGTCAGCGGATTGGATGACAAGAAATATTGATAATAGAGTTGAAGTAAGTTGCCCGATTTATGATGAATCAATAAAAAAAGAAATTATTGAAACTTTTAATATTTGCTGGAGAGATAATGTGAAAGCAAGATTGATTGATGATTCAACGTTAAATAAGTATCGAGTTAATGATAATCAAAAAGTAAGATCTCAAGTAGAAACATATAATTATTATATAAAAAAATTAGAGGAATAGGATAATATGCTATCAATAAAAAAATATGCAGCCATCGATATTGGTTCAAATGCGGTAAGACTTTTAATTTCGAATATTATTGAGCAAAAAGGAAAACCTGTTCAGTTTAAAAAAAACTCGTTAGTTCGTGTCCCCATTCGTTTGGGAGCCGATGTTTTTATTAAAAATAAAATTTCAAAAGAAAACACGCAACGTATGTTAGATACAATGTTAGCTTTTAAGTTAATAATGAAATCGCATAAAGTTGTAAAATATAAAGCTTGTGCTACTTCGGCAATGAGAGAATCTGAAAATGGTAAAAAAGTAGTTGATTTAGTTTTAAAACAAGCGGGTATAAGTATTGATATTATTGGAGGAGAAGAAGAAGCTGCCATAATTGCTGCAACAGATTTAAATAAATATATAGATAATAGTAAAACTTACTTATATGTTGATGTGGGAGGTGGAAGTACAGAGTTTACTGTTATTCATCAAGGCAATCAAATAACATCAAAATCTTTTAAAATAGGGACTGTTAGGCTGCTTAATGACATGGTGAAAAAAGAAGCCTGGATAGAATTAGAAAATTGGATAAGAAGTAATGTAAAAACCTACGATAAAATAGACGTTATCGGTTCGGGTGGAAATATTAACAAAATATTCAAAGTTTCTGGTAAAGCTATGGGAAAACCATTGTCATATTTTTATATGACTTCTTATTTTAATACGCTTCAAACCTATTCATATGAAGAGCGTATTACAGAGTTGGACTTAAACCAAGATAGAGCAGATGTTATCATCCCTGCTATGCGTATTTATCTGTCTGCTATGAAATGGAGTGGAGCAAAAAACATTTATGTTCCTAAAATTGGATTGGCAGATGGTATTATTAAAAGTATCTATTACGATACGGTTTCTAGCAATACACAGTAAAATTTTGCACTTTGCCTTTAAAATAATTGTTATTTAATTTTATAAGATATCTTCGTTTTATAGAGTTTAATTAACCCAAACCTATTCATTGTTTATTAAGATTTTCAACTGATTATCTGAAAAGCAAAGACTTATTTAAAACAAAACTTATGAAAAACACGTTACTTTTAGTTGGGCTTCTATTGCTATCTATTCAAGTATTTTCACAAGGCGCAAAATATGGAGTACGAGGTGGTTATAATATTTCTAACCTTGATTATGATGGTGTGCCTGTGGCTAATAATAAACACAGAAATAGTGTGTATGTTGGCTTTTTAGCAGATTTCAGTTTCTCAAAAAGTGTTTCGATACAACCTGAAATTCAATTTTCTGCAGAAGGAGCAAAAGACGAACCTGTACAATTAGATTATTTACAAGCCCCCATTTTATTAAAATTTAAACTGAGTGAAAAAATATATTTTGGAGCAGGGCCACAAGTTGGTTTAAAAGTTCATAAAACAGATGATGGCATAAAAAATATGGCATATTCTGGAGTTGGTTCTATTGAATACAAACTTAATTATGCCTTGTTTGTAGATGCGAGATACACCTATGGTTTCTCTAATGTTTTTGATGACTACTTGGGGCTATCTGCTAAAAACACAAATATTCAAATAGGAATTGGTTATAAGTTTTAACCATGTATAGCCTCTGAAGTCCCTAACTTACTTATAATTTCAGCTTCATAATCAAGAAGTTGCTGCCATTTGGTATCTACTTCTTTTTTATTACCATATTGTCTGGCAAACTTTAAAAACATGGTGTAATGATTGGCTTCACTCACCATTAAGTTTTTATAAAAAACAGCTAATTCTTGATCTTCTAATTCTTCAGAGAGTAATCTAAAACGCTCGCAACTCCTAGCTTCAATTAAAGCAGCATAAAGCAAACGATGTACTAATTGAGTGGTTCTACTTCCGCCTTTTGGGAAAAACTTAACGAGTTGTAGTACATAATCATCACGTCTATCTCTGCCTAAAGTCCAGCCTCGTTCAATAATTTTGTCATGAACCATTTTAAAATGGCTAATTTCTTCTTTTACCAAAGCTACCATTTCCTGTACCAAATCAGTATATTCAGGAAAACTTACGATTAAAGAAATAGCAGTACTAGTTGCTTTTTGTTCACAAAAAGCATGATCAGTTAAAATTTCTTCAATGTTTTTTTCTACTATGTTTACCCAGCGTGGATCGGTGGGAAGTTTGAGTCCTAACATAATTTTAATTTTTAAATATCCAAATCAAAGGTTTTTCTGAGGATATCAATATTTGGGTTTTTTTCTTTTAATTTCTGAAATTTTTCAATCGGTGAATACGCATATTTTTTTTCCATGACTTCATTAACTGTAATGGATAAACTAATGTCATAGTTATTTAGCGATTTCCGTAAATACAGCATTAAATCGTATTGTTGGCGTTCTAACTCTATCTTATTCGTTTCGTTGGGATACTCCAAATATAGAGTAGTTCCTTTTACTTTAGGGACATCCATGGAAAGGATTGAAGCCAAATTATGTTTGCCTTGTTCTACCAAAATATCAGTAAATTTGTGCCAATGAGCTACAAGCTCATCTTCAGTAAAAGCTTCTGTTGGTAAATTTTCTTCATCAACCACCACATCCATTTGTTTAATAAGATGTTCTTTTTTTGCCTTAATACTGCTTAAAGATAATCCTGATGCACGTTTAGTTTCCTGCTTTAAAATGATTTTTGGCGGTTTGTTTACTGCAAAATCAGGTGCCTTTGGTTGAGCTGGTTTAGATGTTTCTTCTTTTTTTATTTCAGAAGAATTACTAACTTCTTTCTTAGGTATCTGAACAGCAATAGGAGTAATGCCCTTCTTTTTAAAGTAGGAAGGTGGAATTATGTAACGTTTGCTATTTTTTTTTTCTCCATCAAAAGTGATAGAGGCTAATTGCATTAAACATAACTCGATGAGGAGTCGTTGATTTTTACTTGATTTGTATTTGAGGTCGGATTCGTTAGCAAGATGAATGCCTTGTAAAAGAAATTCTTGCGATGCTTTTTGAGATTGTTCAAGGTATTTCTTTTTAGTATCTTCTCCAACTTCTAATAATTCAATGGTTTGAGGTGTTTTACTAACCAATAAATCTCTAAAATGAGCTGCTAAACCTGCAATAAAATGATGTCCATCAAAACCTTTTGATAGGGTTTTATTAAACAATATTAAAAGCTCTGGAATTTTGTTTTCTAAAATCAGATCTGTACTTGTAAAATATGTGTCGTAATCTAAAACATTTAAGTTTTCTGTTACAGCTTGTCTAGTTAAATCTTTACCAGAAAAACTCACTACACGGTCAAAAATAGAAAGCGCATCACGCATGGCACCATCTGCTTTTTGGGCAATGATGTGTAAGGCATCATCATCAGCTTGGACACCTTGTTCTTCTGCTATATATTTTAAGTAAGCTTTTGCGTCTTTTACTGTTATACGTTTAAAATCAAATATCTGGCATCGCGATAAAATAGTTGGTATGATTTTATGCTTTTCGGTAGTTGCTAATATAAAAATGCAATGCTTTGGAGGTTCTTCTAAAGTTTTTAAAAAGGCATTAAAAGCAGCTGGTGAGAGCATGTGCACCTCATCAATAATATACACTTTGTATTTACCAATTTGAGGAGGAATACGCACTTGATCGGTAAGATTTCTAATATCATCTACCGAGTTGTTTGAGGCTGCATCTAATTCAAAAATATTGAAGGCAAAATCTTCATCTTCTTTTTCAGAGCCATCACTATTAATCATTTTAGCCAAAATACGGGCGCAAGTAGTTTTGCCAACACCACGAGGTCCTGTAAACAACAAGGCTTGTGCTAAGTGATTGTTTTCAATAGCATTTAATAGAGTATTTGTAATAGCCTGTTGCCCTACTACGTCTTTAAACGTTTGCGGTCTATACTTCCTGGCTGATACTACAAAGTGTTCCAAATGTATTAATGCTTTTTTTGAATGGTAACAAAGTTAAAAAATCAAATTAGAATTCAGAATTTAGAATTCAGAATTTAATAGTACTTATTAACAAATCTATATCTGACGTATTGCAAGGGGTTTCAATTTGAAATTTTATTCTAAAAATTTCTCTTTTTAATATAAAACTTTTTGAAAAGTGATAAAAGTCACTATTTCAAAAAAATACAAATCATAACTTTGGTTTTATTAAAATGAATAGTTATGAAAAAATATGTTTACCTGATTTTTTTGCTAATTACTTTTGTGAGTTGTAATCAATCAAACAAGAAAACAGAATATGTTGCTTTACAAAAAAAAGCATCAATGCTATTTGGTACGCTTCCAATACAAGCTGATAATCCTGAAAATGAGATTACGGAAGAAAAAGTGGCGTTGGGTCAAAAATTGTATTTTGACAATCGGTTATCTAAGGATAATACACAGAGTTGTAATACATGTCATAATTTAAAAACTTTTGGTGTTGATAATTTAAGTACCTCACCCGGAAATAATGGCGGTTTAGGAACTAGAAATTCCCCTACTGTTTTAAATGCTGCATTGCACACAGATCAGTTTTGGGATGGTAGAGAACCTGATGTTGAAGCACAAGCTGGTGGGCCCATTCTAAATCCAGTTGAAATGGCTATGCCAAGTGAAGAAATTGTTGTGGAACGACTTCTGGAAGATGCTGATTATTTAGAAATGTTTGGTTTGGCATTTCCAGCAGACCAAGAGCCTATTTCTTATAAAAACATTCAAAAAGCAATTGGTGCTTTTGAACGGAAACTAATTACACCTTCAAGATTTGATGATTTTTTGGCAGGTGATTTAGAGAGTTTAAATGAAAAGGAATTATATGGCTTACAAATTTTTATGGATAATGGCTGTACTGCTTGCCATTCAGGAAATGCTTTAGGAGGAAATGTACATCAAAAGTTTGGTTTGTTTGATGATTATTGGCACCATACTAAAAGTGAAAACATAGATAAGGGAAAATTTGAAGTAACCAATAATGAAGGTGACAAATACATATTTAAATCGCCATCATTAAGAAATATTGCTAAAACCTACCCTTATTTTCATGATGGAAGTGTTCATGATTTAGAAGATGCAGTCGCTATTATGGGAAAAATTCAATTAAATAAAGATTTTACAGCCGAGGAATTAGAAGCTATGGTTGCATTCTTAAATTCCTTAACCGGAGAATTGCCCGAGGAAATAAAAAATGCATTATAAGAATGGTGGTAATCTTCAATTGATTAAATATGTTTAGATTATAGTGTTTGTTTGTTGTAATTTTGCAGGCAAGTAAAACGCCTTATCGCTGTTCATACAAATGAATGGAGGAAAGTCCGAACACCAAAGTGCAACATAGTGGTTAATGGCCACCAACCGTGAGGTTAGGAAAAGTGCAACAGAAAGTATGTACAGGTAATGCTGTAGTGAAACCCGGTAAACTCTATGTGGTGCAATGTCATGTATACCAACGTTTGAGGGCTGCACGCTCGATTGTTGGAGGGTAGGCAGCTAAAGTGTATGGGCAACCATGCATTCAGATAAATGATAAGGGCTCTTTTAAGAGTACAGAATTCGGCTTATAGATTTACTTAATCAAACAGGCTCTTTGATAACTCAGAGAGCTTTGTTTTTATACGCGTGTGGTGTTTTCAAAAAAACTGAACATATTACCTCCATAACTTTTGGAGTAACTATAGTTGTGTAGATTAGATAAATCAGTATGTTTAGAGTGTTCAACAATAAGTAGTCCCGCTTCTAATAACAAATTGTTTTTAAATACTAATTCGGGAATCTTAGCAAATTCCTCAATAGAAAAATTATAAGGTGGATCAGCAAAAATAATATTGGCTGGTTGATTTGTTTTTTCTAAATATTTAAAAACATTGCTTTTAACGGTTTGTATAGGCATTTTAAAAGCCTCTGCTGTTTGATTAATAAACTTGACACACCCAAAGTCTTGGTCTATCGAAGTAATCTGTTCAGTGCCTCTAGATGCAAATTCATAACTTATATTTCCAGTGCCAGCAAACAGGTCTAGCACAGAAATCTCATCAAAATAAAATTGGTTATTTAAAATATTGAAAAGCGATTCCTTTGCCATATCTGTGGTTGGACGCACTGGTAAATTTTTTGGAGCTACTATTTTTCTACTTTTATAAATTCCGGATATAATACGCATTAAAAACTTTTTATAAGTGTGAAATCTGAATAATTTGTTTTAGGAGCTGTCAGGTATTTGTAATTGTCAAATCTATTACCAAAACTTACATGACGAATATATTTGTAAGCAATTGTATAAATAGCATCATCTTTTACTATGTCACCCAAGAAAACTAATTCACAAACCTCGGGATTGAGTCCTAATTGCTCTGCTGCAAACAATAGATAATATATAAAATCTTCACTTGTACTATATTCAAAAGTGTTGTATAATAACAGGCTTCCCTTATTTACAATCACTATTTCAAAATGATTGGATGCCATATGTGCATATACTTTTTGAGTTTCAGAATTTTTCTCAATTAATAATATTTGCTCTACCAAAACCGTAGAAAAATGCTTGAACGTAAAAGTGCCAAACTTATCATAAATATAATTGTTAATGTTTACATAAGGGACATATACATTTACACTATCATTGCATGGAATATTATCGTAGGTAATAAAATCAGACTTTAAAATTTTAGTATTAAACTTTAAATAATCAGCTAAAGCAGCTTCACTAAATAAAGGTTTAGGCACTAAAACGGATAGTTCATTTACATGAATAACACAAATAGAAGTAAAGTTATCGTTTAGTTGGTCTTCTGTCTCAAATATGGATTTTAACTGATTTAAAGTTTCAAAAGGACTCTGTTTTTTGTCAAAAGAAAAGTTCTTTAAAAAAGAAATAGTATTGGTTTCAGACTGTAGTATACAAAAAGAAAGTCCATTCAAACTTATTTGAATGGACAGCTCTTTATTATTAGGTGTATGTTCTGAATTATTATTCGTTACTACCATAGGTTTTAGGCCAGTTTCCAGAAGTATTTACCTCTTCCATAGATCCTACTTTTAATGCATCACCTTTAACCCCTACAACAGTAGAAATAACTTGATTTTCTTGATTTACAAGATTTTTGTCTTGGTCATACAAAATAACTTCTTTTTTTACAGAAGCTTCAAATACTGGGATTTTTACATCATTTTGCTCTTTAAAGCCTGCTTTTAACTCAAATTTAGCATCGTCTTTACCAGGAATAGGCACATTCATCATAGTTTTGTAACGTGTTGAATTTTTAAATAAAGAATCTTTCACTGAAACAAACCCTAATGTATCAACAACTACAATGTCTTTAAAAGTTTCAACACCACCAAAACGTCTAGTCATTTCAACATCTAAAATACTAGAGTCTTTACGTTGTGTAATTGTAAATTCAGCTGTGTCAATAAATTTAATTAAATTATCAAAATTACCAGCAAATTGTCCAGTGACTTCTTTATGAGCTAATTGAGCAATCCTAATATCTTTTAAACTCTCAATAATGGTTACGTAACGTTTGTTTTTTATTTTATTAAATTGAATAGGCTCATAGATAGACATAAAAGTCTGGTAGCCTAAAAAGGCAATTAGTATCCAAAGTAGAATATTTAAAACAGGTTTAAATTTGTTTGGGATAAATTTGTCTATCAATTTAACTAGACCGAATGTACCTAAAATTACAGCAACTGCAACGAGAATTATTGTCAACATAATGTGTTAATTTATTAAAAGATTTGTTAATGCTCTTTCGCAAATCTACAATTTTTTTTCAATCGTTAAAACGTATGAGGATAAAAATCATTCTTATATTTGAATAATTTATAATTTGCAACAAAATAAATGACTTCATCCGAATTTTATTCACTTATAAAACAGCAATTTCCGTTTCAACCCACCTTAAAACAAAATATTGTTTTACAACAAATTTCTGAATTTATTTTTAGCAAAACGCCAAATAGCCTCTATGTACTTAAAGGGTATGCCGGAACAGGGAAAACCACCATTGTTGGTACAATTGTTACTAATTTATGGAAAGCTAAAAAAAGTGCCGTGCTTATGGCACCAACGGGCAGAGCTGCTAAAGTGATTTCCAATTATTCAAAAAAAGAAGCTTTTACAATTCATAAAAAAATATATTTCCCCAAAAAGGATAAAGGTGGAGGTGTTAGTTTTGTGTTACAACCCAATAAGCATAAAAACACCATTTTTATTGTAGATGAAGCATCTATGATTCCTGATACACCTGCTGACTCTAAATTATTTGAAAATGGTTCATTATTGGATGATTTAATGCAATATGTATATTCAGGTCACCAGTGCAAGTTACTTTTAATTGGGGATACAGCTCAATTACCTCCTGTAAAATTGGATTTAAGCCCCGCTTTGGATGAAAATTTATTAGCTCTTAATTTTAATAAAGAAGTAACTAAAATGGAATTAGACGAGGTGATGCGTCAAGATCAAAACTCTGGAATTTTAGCAAACGCAACAGTTTTACGAGAAGTGCTGTCTGGAGGTATTTACGATGGCTTTAAGTTCGATTTAAGTAACTTTAAAGATATTGTAAGGCTGATAGATGGTTATGAAATTATGGACGCTATTAACGATGCTTATAGCAATTTAGGTAATGAGGAAACAGCCATAATTGTGCGTAGTAATAAGCGTGCTAATTTGTATAATCAGCAAATACGTAGCCGGATATTATTTAATGAAAACGAATTAACCGCAGGCGATTATTTAATGGTAGTTAAAAATAATTACTTTTGGATAAAACCAACTAGCGAAGCCAGTTTTATAGCCAATGGCGATATTATTGAAGTGCTTGAAATTTTTAGTATAAAAGAGCTTTATGGATTTCGATTTGCAGAAGTTAAAGTGCGTATGGTAGATTATCCAAGAATGCAAGCCTTTGAAACGGTTCTGCTATTAGATACAATAGATGCCGAAACCCCCTCATTGCCATATGAAGATTCCAACAGATTATATCAGGAAGTTTTGAAAGATTATGAATCTGAAAGTAGTAAGTATAAAAAGTTTTTAAAAGTAAAAAAGAACCCATATTTTAATGCTTTACAAGTTAAATTTTCGTACGCTATTACTTGTCATAAGTCACAAGGAGGACAGTGGAATACTGTTTTTGTTGAACAACCTTATTTACCAAACGGTATTGATAAGGATTATTTACGTTGGTTATATACTGCAGTAACTCGGGCTAAAGAAACCTTATATTTAATAGGCTTTAAAGATGATTTTTTTGAAGAAGCATAAAAAGTACATTGTCATTTAATTTGAAATTAAATTTGAAACTTTAGAGTTTCAAAATTCTATATAAAAAACGTTTAATTTTGAATGATATGTGAGTTGGAGTTAATAATCGCTTTTAAAGGTTTGAGCTATGGAAATAGAAACTATTATAAGTATTTGTTTAGGAATTGGATTATCAGCATCTGTAGGGTTTAGAGTGTTTTTGCCTTTATTTGTATTAAGCTTAGCGTCTTATTTTAATATGTGGTCGCTTAATGAATCTTGGGAGTGGATAGGTAGCATTACTGCTCTTATCACATTGGGAGTTGCAACTTTAGTTGAGATTTTTGCTTATTTTATTCCGTATGTAGATAATCTATTAGACAGTATTTCCGTGCCATTAGCAGCTTTTGCAGGCACCATAGTGATGATGTCTACGGTTGTAGATTTAAGCCCACTCATTACTTGGGCACTAGCTATTATTGCTGGTGGTGGTACGGCAGCAGCTATATCCAGTTCATCAAGTGTTACTAGATTAGCATCTACTGTAAGTACTGCTGGTGTTGCAAATCCTATAGTTTCTACTATTGAAACATTTACGGCAACAGCCATGTCCATTATTTCTATATTCATTCCTGTTTTGGCAATTATACTAGTAGTTGTTATATTGCTAATTGTTTTTAGAATGTATAAAAAGTTTAAAACAGTAAAACGCAAAACTAACTAATAAATAGTCTATTTTTGACTTAGATATTTACAATACTTAATACCTTTTTTATTTCACAATAAATAATTTAATATCATCTATGAAAATAATTTCAATGATTCCAGCGCGCTATGCCGCTTCTCGTTTTCCAGGTAAATTAATGCAAGATCTTGGAGGAAAAACGGTTATACGACGCACCTATGAAGCTACTGTTGCAACTAAGTTGTTTGACGATGTTTTTGTGGTAACAGATAGTGCTATTATTTATGACGAAATTGTTAATAATGGTGGAAAAGCTATTATGAGTAAAAAGGAGCACGAATGTGGAAGCGATAGGATAGCTGAAGCTGTGGAAAATTTGGATATTGACGTGGT
The DNA here is from genome assembly GCF_001310225.1 of Pseudalgibacter alginicilyticus. Lineage (GTDB taxonomy): Bacteria > Bacteroidota > Bacteroidia > Flavobacteriales > Flavobacteriaceae > Pseudalgibacter > Pseudalgibacter alginicilyticus. Next base: position 457,428 of record NZ_CP012898.1, read on the forward strand.
TATAAATGTTCAAGGTGATGAACCTTTTACAGACGAAGTTTCCTTAAGAAAACTGATTGAAGTTTTTAAAAATGATTCAGAAAAGCAAGTAGATTTGGCTTCCTTGATGGTACATATTCAAGAGGAAGAAGAAATAAATAATCCAAATACCGTTAAAGTAGTGATAGATCAGTCAGACTTTGCATTGTATTTTTCACGTAGTCCAATACCATATCTTAGAGATAAGAATGTTAACGTTAAATACTACAAACACAAAGGGGTTTATGCTTTTAGAAAACAAGCCATTTTAGATTTTTACAAACTACCTATGAAGGCATTAGAAGCTTCAGAAAAATTAGAGCAACTAAGATATTTGGAATATGGTAAACGTATTAAAATGGTAGAAACATCGGTACAAGGTATAGAAATTGATACGCCAGAAGATTTAGAACGTGCAAAAAAGATATGGAAATAATAAGTTACTTTTCCTAAACAAATACTTTTTTTTAATTAAAATACACACATAATCATTTGAAAGAAGATTATAAAAATATAAAAGTTATAGGTTTTGATGCCGATGATACGCTTTGGATAAATGAAACGTATTTTAGGGAGGCTGAAATAGAATTTGGAAAACTACTTTCAGGTTATGAAACCTTAAATAAGTTGGATCAAGAATTATATAAAAAAGAAATTGATAACTTATCTTTATACGGCTATGGGGTTAAAGCATTTACACTTTCAATGGTGGAAAGTGCTTTAGAACAATCAAATTATGATGTATCTCAAAAAACTATTGAAGCTATTTTAAATATAGGTAAAACGATGTTAAATAAACCCGTTGAATTATTAGATGGTGTAGAGGAAGTACTCAAAACCCTATCTAAGAAATACCGATTGATTTTAGCCACCAAAGGTGATTTGTTAGATCAAGAACGCAAATTGGAACGATCAGGATTAACTGATTATTTTCATCATATAGAAGTATTAAGTGATAAAAAAGAAACAAACTATTCTAAATTATTAAATCATTTAGATATTAAACCTTCTGAGTTTTTAATGATTGGGAATTCTTTAAAATCTGATGTCTTGCCGTTAGTAAATATAAAAGCGCACGCTATCCATGTGCCTTTTCATACAACATGGGTACATGAACAAGTCAGTAAAAAAGAAACAAATGGTAAGCATTATAAAACAATAAGTAGCTTAAAAGATGTTTTAAAGTTGTTGTAATGATTTTTGAATAAAGACTAAGTAATTTTTAAATAAGTAGTATTTTTACTGCTTGAAAAAGAATACATATAAATGAACTATAAAAACTTTCCAATGGTGCCAAGAGTTATTTTTGGCAGAGGTAGTTTCAATCAGTTAAGTGAAATTTTAGCCCCAAAACGACTTAACAGCCATTCACCATTTATTTATTTGATAGATGATGTATTTAAAAATAATGCATGGTTGACCTCAAGAATATATTTAGCTTATGATGATAGAATTATTTTTATTTCAGCAAAAGAAGAACCCAAAACATCTCAGGTAGACGAATTGGTAGAGGATATTATCTTAAGTTCTAAAGAGCGTCCTTCTGGAATTATAGGTATTGGAGGCGGTACGCTTTTAGACTTAGCCAAAGCTGTTTCAATCATGATTACCAATGAAGGCGAAGCTAAAGATTATCAAGGTTGGGATTTAGTAAAAAATCCTGCTATCTATCACGTTGGAATACCCACCATTTCAGGTACAGGGGCAGAAGTTTCACGAACAACCGTACTTACAGGACCCACCAGAAAATTGGGCATTAATTCAGATTACACTCCTTTTGATCAAGTTTTTTTAGATCCAGAATTGACTAAAGGTGTACCAAATAACCAATGGTTTTATACGGGAATGGATTGTTTTATTCATTGTGTAGAATCGCTAAATGGCACCTATTTAAATGCTTTTAGTCAAAGTTATGGCAACATGGCTTATGAGCTATGTAAAGATATTTTTTTAGACAATAATTTAACTGAAGAGGACACACAAGATAAACTTATGATGGCTTCCTGGCACGGTGGTATGAGTATTGCGTATTCTCAGGTGGGGGTAGCACACGCAATGAGTTATGGTTTGGCTTATGTTTTAGGCGTAAAACACGGAATAGGAAACTGTATTGTATTTGATCATTTAGAAGAGTTTTACCCAGAAGGTGTAAAGCTTTTCAAAATCATGAAAACAACACATAACATTACTTTACCTCAAGGGCTTTGTGCAGGTTTAAGTGATAAAGAGTTGGACCTGATGGTAAACATAGCTTTAGGCTTAGAACCTCTATGGGAAAATGCTATTGGGAAACACTGGAAAAAAACCATTACAAAGGAAAAACTGAAAGCGCTTTATAAAAAAATGTAATATGCGCTGGGTAGCCACATTTATTTATTTTAAACTTTTAAGATGGCGCATTGTAGGCAATACCAATTTTTCAAAAGACACTGTTAAAAAAGCAGTAATTATAGCGGTACCCCATACAAGCTGGCATGATTTTTATATAGGCGTTTTATTAAGAGCCATTGTACAGGTTAAAACTAATTTTATAGGCAAAAAGGAATTATTTGTTTTTCCTATTGGTTGGTTTTTTCGCTGGTTAGGTGGTGCTCCCGTTGATAGGTTTAATAATGAAAATAAAGTTCAAGCTATTGCAAAATTGTTTGATAATGAGGAAGAATTTAGGTTGACACTGGCTCCAGAAGGGACTCGAAGAAAAGTAGAAAAGTGGCGCACAGGCTTTTATTATATAGCAAAAGAAGCTAAAGTTCCTATCATTATGTTTACATTGGATTTTAAAAACAGACAAAATAAAATTTCAGAACCATTTTATCCAACAGACAATGTAGAGGCAGATTTCAAATATTTGTATAAGTTTTTTGAAGGGGTGAAAGGAAAAATTGAAAAATATTCTTGATTATCTCTAAAATGGCGCTAAATTTGCAAACTTTTAAGTGTATTGGCGAGTGAAACATAAAGTAAACAAATAGTTTGTCACTAAAAAGAAACATTCGACTAAACATAAAAACAAAAGCTACCTCTTAATTGAAGTAGCTTTTTTTTTGTTTTGAACCATTGGTATTTATTAATTATTACTTAATCTCATCAATGGCATTATCAATAAGTATTCTTAAATGTTGTTTATGTGCTCTAGAAATGGTATTTCCTGTAGCAGCGGCCATCGTTCTTATAGATTTTAAATTATATAATGCTAAAGATTTTGCCGTGTGTTGAAATTTATCTTTTTGTTTTCCTATTAATAAATCTATGAGCATGGTAGTATATTCTAATTGAAGGTTTTGCCTAAAAGTATTTACATTGCCATAAATATCAGATTTAAAAATAGCTTGGTTTAAATCCGTCATAAAGGTTGATAACGAATATTCATTACCATATAACTCAGAATCAGAAATACGCTGGAGTGTATTATAATGCAGTAAATGATTTAGTACATTTTTTTGAGCAGCTAATACTTGACTATGTATTTTAGGGTCTTCAGGCGATGATCTAAAGTCAAAGCCTCTTCTTTGTTGAGCTAAATAATTGTATAAATCATTAGGAACATCAAAGGCGTTTGGAGCAAAAACATATGAATTAAGGGCGGCCATAGCTCTTTTCTGGTCTTCTAAGCTTACAGGAGTGTAAGGTTTGGTAGCTCCTTCTTGACCAGCCATAGCTCTATCTACATAAACCCCTCCTATATATCTAGAAATAATTCCGGCTGCTGTAGCTTTTTGAGCGCTTAATAAGTTGTAAACATTACGCAATTCTTGGTAGGACTGTCCGCTTTTCGTGAATTTTTCTTTCGCATTTTTCATTAAATCAGTTGACAATAAAATACGATCTATAGAATAAGCAATCGGGTTGTTTGATTGGTCACTAATCATAACACGAGGATCAATGGCTTTTCCTGGAGATCGCATATCATCAGCATCATTACCAAATATCAATTCGGGATTGGTTGACAGGTTTAATAAGGCCTCACGGTCAGTTTCTAAATCAAAAGGCGTGTATCCAAATTGGATGGCCCAGATATCATAAGGCCCTACAGCTACATCATCATACTGTCCTTGTTTGCTTCTATCTCTCGTTATATTTAAAGCAGCATAATCCATTACAGAAGCCGTTAAACATTTACCTTTTATAAAATCAGCATCTGCCAATTGCTCAGGTGAAAATAAATGACTGGCTTTCATATTATGGTTTAATCCTAAAGTGTGTCCAACTTCATGCATGATTAAAGCGGTCATAGATTCTTTTTTAATACGCTCCATTTCAAAATCTGAAGATTCAGATACCATGGCTGCGGTTTTAGCAAACATAACATCTTGTTGTATTTGATGCCCTAAGGTACAATAGCTGGTTGCGGAATCATGAAATTCAGATGCCGTATGATGATAGGGTTCTAAATGAGGAGTAGATTCATACACTCTATCATAAAACACTCTATTGGTAAAATGAGCAAATTCAAGCATAATATCAGCCCCTAAAATCTGCCCCGTTTTAGGATTTACAAAACTCGGTCCATAACCACCAAAAGGAGGTTTAGGAGATGAAGTCCAACGCAATACATTATATCGAATGTCACCAGCATCCCAATCAGCATCATCGGGCTGAATTTTCACAACTATGGCATTTTTAAATCCTGCTTTTTCAAAAGCAACATTCCATTGTAAAACAGCATCTTTTATTGTTTGGCGCCATTCTAAGGGGGTTGAGTTTTCTATCCACCAAGTAATAGGGGTTACAGGTTCAGAAAGTGTGGCACTGGAGTCTTTCTTTTTTAAATGCCATCTGTGTACTAAATCACGATGTGGAGTGGCACTGGTAGAGGTTTTATCATCTACTTTAGTTATAAAATATCCAACTCTGGGGTCATCTAACCTAATTTCATAGTCATTATCGGGCATGGCTATAAAACTATGATGTATTTTAATACTCACGTTTCTAGGATCTGCCAGAGCATTGGAACCACTATTTGATACAGAAGGTGAGGTGTAAACATACTCCACATTAACATCGGTATTTTCAGGGTAGTTTTTAATAGCTATAATTTTAGATTTATCCTTATTTAAAGACCCTAATTTGAATGAAGAAGACGGCTGACCAGAGCTACTAGCTGGTTTAATTTGTGATAGTGTTTCACTTAAAAATAAATCATCTACTTTAATTAAATATGCCTTTGTTTTTTTATCATAAGCCTCAATTTTAATACTAGCCATGTTGCCTTCACTGGTATTAGCATCTTTAGATTTTGACAAAGTACTATTGGGGTCAAAATAAAATGATGTATTTTGAGTTATAAATTCAATTTTATTGAAATATTTTTTAATCTTAAAAATTTTGGATCCCCTATAAGAGCCTCTAACTAACCTGCCAGCATCCATGGGGCCATCGGTGATTTGACTGAAATAAATATAGTCATTATTTATACTTTCTTCAGGTATAATCATTTGTAATGTTCCCGTTATAGTATCTTGATAGATGCTAAACAATCCTTCAAATTTTTTACTAGCTTTTACAAGCTCTTTTATACTTTTTGTTTTTTTAGTGTCTGATGCTTTATCAGCAGCAACTTCAACGTTGCTTTTATTCTTTTTATTCTTTTTTTGAGCTTCTAAATGTTTTGGTGTTACAAAGCATGTAAAAATTAGTAAGAAATAAATAATTTTAATGCGATAAGATTTGTTTGTTTTCATAGAGAAAGAATGCAGATTATTATTATTTTGAATTAGTCGATTTAAATTTAACATAAAAGAAATCGTTAATTGATTTTTTTTATGTTAAAAATTAAGTTTTTAGTAATAAACTTAAAGTTTAACATATTTCAGTATCTTTATAAAATATGATAAAAGACCTAAAAATAGCTGTTTTAATTGATGGCGATAATATTCCTTCTAAGTATGTAACTGAAATGATGGAAGAGATTACAAAATATGGTTCGCCAACCATAAAACGTATATATGGAGATTGGACAAAACCCCATTTATCTAAATGGAAAAATATTTTGCTTGAAAATGCCATCACACCCATACAGCAATATGGATATACCACTGGAAAAAATGCTACAGATTCAGCAATGATTATTGACGCTATGGATATTTTATATTCTAATAAGGTAGATGCGTTTTGCTTAGCATCATCTGATAGTGATTTTACAAAGTTAGCAACACGCCTAAGAGAAGCAGGTTTAAAAGTATATGGTATTGGAGAAAAGAAAACCCCTGATCCGTTTATTGTTGCTTGTGATAAATTTATCTATTTAGAAATTTTAAAATCCAATACAGACGAAACTCAAATTGGAGGAAAATCAACTAAATCTAATTTAGATAATTTAACCCCTAAAGTGATAAGAATGCTTAAAAATTCAGTGTCTGATGCTGCTGATGAAGATGGATGGGCATTTTTAGGAGATGTAGGATCGCTAATACTTAAAAAACAACCCAATTTTGACTCTCGTAATTTTGGGTTTGAAAAATTAACGCCATTATTTAAATCTTTAAACCAATTTGAAACAGAACAACGAGACCAAAGTAATGGTCGATTTAAACTGATTTATGTTCGCAATAAATAATTTATTTTTTTATTATATTCAAAAAAAGTTCATCTATTTTGCCATGAACTTGCATTGTACTGAGCGGAATTGAAGTAGGATGAGGAGTGCTTATTTGCAGCCCTTTTTTATTTAAATATTTTGCGTCTTTTTTAATTCTTTTCGTCTATAAATAAATCTTTGATTTATTTTTGTTGTTATGAATACTGAAATTATACACGTTTGGAATGATATGAATGACCGATTGGCAAATTTTGTTAATAGCAAGGTTAAAGACCCTGATCTTACCAAAGATATTGTTCAAGACGTTTTTTTAAAAGCATTTACAAAGTTTGACACGCTAAAGAATAAAGAAAAATTAGTGTCTTGGATTTATCAGATTACACGTAATGAAATAGTTTCTCACTTCAGAAAATTAAAGTTTGATATCTCTACAGAGGATATTGAATCTGTTGAATATTCAAATGATTCACTCACTTCTGAATTAGCACATTGTATTAGTCCGTTTATAAATTCACTTCCTGAAAAATATAAACAAGCCATTATTATGGCAGATATTGAAAATGTTCCTCAAAAAGAAATAGCAAAACGCTTAAATATTTCGTATTCAGGTGCTAAATCAAGAGTACAACGCGGCAGAGAATTACTAAAATCTTCCTACAACCAATGTTGTGCTATATCTACAGATATTTATGGGAATGTTATGGATTATACAGCTAAAAACCGTAAGCTATCTTGTGAGTAATAATTTTTTTTGCGTCTTTTTTTTAGGCTGGCGTCTATAGAGTGAAAATTAAATTAAAAACACTTTAAATAAATAAATTATGTCAAAAAAAATTATTGATCATGTTAAAGAAGCGTATACTAAAGTTGTTAATTCTGGAGCCGGTTGTGGTTGTGGTCCAACAGGTTCTGGTTTGTCAACCCAAGATTGGTCACTAAACGAAAGCTATTCTCAAGTAGCGGGTTATGAGGCTGATGCAGATTATGCATTAGGTTGTGGGATTCCAACAAACGATGCTAAAATAAAGGAAGGTGATACGGTTTTAGATTTAGGTTCTGGTGCAGGAAATGACGTTTTTGTTGCGCGCCAAATTGTTGGTGAATCAGGACATGTCATTGGAGTGGATATGACGCAAGCTATGATTGATAAAGCTAATGAAAATAAACAAAAATTAGGGTATACCAATGTAGATTTTGTTTTAGGTGAAATTGAAAACCTTCCATTAAAGGATAATTGTATTGATGTTTCAGTGAGCAATTGTGTCTTAAACTTGGTTCCAGATAAAAAGAAAGCCTATGAAGAAGTTTATCGAGTATTAAAACCAGGAGGACACTTTAACATGTCGGATATTGTATTAAGAGGCATTTTACCAAAAGGTATTATGGAAGCTGCCGAAATGTATGCAGGTTGTATTTCGGGAGCATTACAACAAGAAGACTATATACAAGCAATAAAAGATGCAGGCTTTAAAAATATTACTATTACTAAAGAACGCATTATTAATATACCAGATGATGTGTTAATGAGTTACGTATGCTGTCCTGAAGAATTAGAAGCATTCAAAGCAAGTGATAATAATATTGTTAGTCTTGGCGTGTATGCTGAAAAATAACCCTTTTTTTAATAGCTAATTAACGCTAATTTAGCCTTTCATTTTTGTAAGGCTATTTTTTTGCGTCTTTGTTTAATAAAACGTCTGTAAATAAATATAATAGAATGACTCAATTTGATAAAATACACACCGTAGAGCAGAATTTTTCAAAAAGTAATCCTAAGCATTTAAAGAGCATGTTTGGAGCAACAGATTTAATGCCATTATGGGTAGCAGATATGGATTTTGAAATAGCAAAGCCTATTCAAGAAGCCTTACAAAAATTGGTCATTAGAAATATGTATGCTTATGAGTTTAATACAGATGAGGTTTTTAAAGCTATATCTGATTGGAATTTAAAACGCCATAAATTACACTTACATCCAAAATTGTTTGTTCAGGTTCCAAGTGTACTTACTGGTATAGGTGTGTTGATAAGAGAACTCTCTGAAAAAGGTGATGGTATATTAGTGCAAACACCTGTATATCATCAGTTTTTTAAGGTTATAGAATCTGCTGAACGAAAAGTGATTCACAATAAACTAAAAATGGTTAATGGTCTGTATTTCATGGATTTTGAAGATATAGAGCGCAAGTTTAAAACCCTAAATATTAAAGCTGTTTTACTTTGTAATCCACACAATCCTGTTGGTCGTGTTTGGTCTAAAGACGAATTGCAAACGCTAATAGACCTTGCCAATAAATACAACATTACTGTCATTAGCGATGAAATTCATTCAGAAATTGTCTATTCAAACTCACAGTTTATTAGCATGGCTTCATTAAATAAAAGTGAAAATCATATTACAATTTTAGGTTCACCAGCAAAAACCTTTGGTATGCAGAGTATTGCAAATGGGTATTTATATATTGCTGATAGTGAGATACTTAATCGAGTTAAGCACACTGTCGAATCGTTATATTTAGGTCACGGAAGTATTTATTCTGCTAATGCAACAATAGCGGCATATACAAAAGGGGAGGAGTGGTTGGATGCGTTGCTGGTATATCTTGAAAAGTCAATGCAGTGGATTGAAAATTTTATTCAAAATGAATTACCTGAAGTTGTATTTTACAAACCAGAAGGAACTTATCAAGTTTGGTTAGATTTTACTAAACTTAATCTATCGGATGCCGCTTTAAAACATTTGGTTGTGATGCAAGCAAAATTAGCTTTAGCACCCGGTGATTGGTTTGAAAGTACACACACACAGTTTATGCGTATGAATATAGCTTCTCCATTATCTAAAATTCAGCAAGCGTTTTATCAATTAAAAAAAGCAATAGAGGCTGGTGTTGATTCTACTTTTATTGAAGAAGAAATCAAATAGTGATTGCTATTCTTGTTAAATCACATTCTTAAGAGAAACCTTTATTAGTTCTAAAAAATGAACTGATTAAGAAGTTCAAAAGTTTAATTTCTATTTTACATAATATTAATAGTTGTAATTAAAAAATGATTGTACAGTATAATGTCAAATATCGCCCAAAAGCGCTATTTCGCTAATTGTTGTAAAATGTACTATAATGTTCTGCGTTATGTAACTTTGCTTTGGTAAAAAGTGAAGTTTAAACGACTACTTTTACTTATTTTTTTCTTCTCAATTTTTTCTCTACAATGTTAATGAAACACGCTTTTTACGAAACGACAATAGGAGAGTAGTGAAATGTGTGTGAAATGGTATTATTTGAAGAGTGTTAAAAACTTTGCTAGCTCTTCAATTCTTATTGAATTTATACTTGTTATATTTGAGAAATCAAAAAACCTGAATAATTGAAAACAGCAAAACCGTTTCTTAAATGGGCTGGTGGAAAAAGCCAACTTATTAATGAAATTGAAAACTCTTTACCACAAGATTTTAAGAAAAAAGAATTTACTTTCATTGAGCCTTTTGTAGGTAGTGGAGCAGTAATGTTTTGGATGCTTAATAAATATCCTAACATAAAAAAAGCTGTTATAAATGATATTAACACAGATCTTACAAATACATATATCACAATTAGAAATAATGTTCGAGAAGTAATTGAACAATTAGATGAATGGCAATCACAATATCATCAGTTTATAAATGATAGTGATGCGAGAAAGGAATATTATTATAAAAAAAGAGCTTTATTTAATACTCGTGAATCAGGTAATGTAGAACAATCTTCTTTATTCATCTTTTTGAACAGAACATGTTTTAATGGCTTATATAGAGTAAATAAATCAAATGGATTTAATGTTCCCATAGGGAGTTATAAAACACCTTTAATCTGTGATGAAGAAAATTTATTAGTAGTAAGTAAGTTATTGGAAAAAGTAGAAATATTAAATGGAGATTTTGAGGATACTATGTTTCATGTAGACAAGGACACTTTCTTTTATTTTGATCCACCATATAAGCCATTAAGTAATACTTCAAGTTTTAATTCATATGCAAAAGATGAGTTCAATGACAATGAACAAATACGTCTGCGAGACTTTTGTGAAAAGCTAAATACAAATGAACATTATTGGATGTTAAGTAATTCAGATGTTAAAGGGAAAAATCCAAACGATAATTTTTTTGATGATTTATACTCAAACTTTAATATTAATAGAGTTCAGGCTCGAAGAAGTATAAATGCAAATCCTGACAAAAGAGGAAAACTTAACGAATTATTGATAACTAATTATACTACAGAAGCTGAATATGCAAAAGCAATTTGATGATTTCTTAAACGAATTAAGCGAAACTAACGCTACTCTTGATTATTATACTGACTTTGATAAGATTATTACAAACGTTAATAAGATTTCATTAAAGTTAAATCAACTTAACTATTTGATAGGTAAAGATGATTTAAAAACTGCAATTAGTGAAGTTTTCAATGAAAACCCAAAAGCTTTTGAAGTTCTAGGAATACTTATAGCTGTAAGGAAAAAGGATAAGAAAAAAACAATTGATTTGAATGGAGATGTAGTTTTAGTTCAATCATATTTTAATGACGCAAATAAAGTTTTTGAATTTATAGAAGAAACGGGATTAGGAGGTGTTTTTAGAAATAAAAATATCACAAATTTAGTTGATTATGTTTTTGGTGTAGAAGTTGGTTTAGACAGCAATGCACGTAAGAATAGAGGTGGAAGTAATATGGAAAAAGCGGTTTCCAAAATATTTCAAAAACATAATATTTTTCATAAAAAAGAAGTTTATTTAACTGATTATCCTGAAATATTAAGTTTAGGAGGTGATTTAAAAAGAGTTGATTTTATAATTAAAACAAGTGTAAAAACATACCTGATAGAAGTAAATTATTATAATGGTGGAGGCTCTAAATTAAACGAGACTGCTAGATCATATTCTGATTTAGCTCCGAAAATAAATCAATATGATAACTTTGAATTTGTATGGATTACTGATGGTCGAGGTTGGTTCAGCGCAAAAAATAAATTACAAGAAGCATTTAATATTATACCAAGTTTATACAACCTTACTTCATTAGACGCATTCATCAAAAAAGTAAAAGAAGAAAACCCAGAAGTTTTCTGATTAATACTTTTATATTTCTTTTTTTTAATATAAATGGCAAAGCTTAAACCATATTATAAGTCTAGAGATAAAAATTTTTATCTGCTACATGGAGATACAAATCAACTTATGCAAAAGTTTGACCATAAGTTTGATATGATATTTGCCGATCCACCATACTTTTTGTCTAATAATGGTTTATCAATACAAAGTGGTGAAATTGTTTCTGTTAATAAGGGTAAATGGGACAAATCTTTAGGAACAGAGTATATAAACAACTTTAACAGAGAATGGTTAACATTAGCTCGTGATAAGATGAAAGATAATGGTACCATTTGGATAAGTGGTACAATGCATAATATTTTTAGTGTAGGTCAAATTTTAACAGAATTAGGCTTCAAAATATTGAACGTGGTTACTTGGCAAAAGTCAAATCCTCCACCTAATTTTTCATGTAGATATTTTACACATTCAACCGAGCAAATTATTTGGGCTAGAAAACTTCCAAAAGTTCCTCATTATTTTAATTATGAATTAATGAAAGAACTTAACGGAAACAAGCAAATGAAAGATGTTTGGAAATTACCAGCTATTGCTCCTTGGGAAAAAAGTTGTACAAAACATCCAACTCAAAAACCTCTATCTGTTTTAACTCGAATTATTTTAGCATCTACACAACCAAATGCATGGATACTAGATCCTTTTGCAGGTAGTAGTACTACAGGAATAGCAGCAAATATGCTAGGTAGAAGGTATCTTGGTATTGATATGGAAACAGAATATTTAGATATAAGTAAAGCAAGAAAAAAAGAAATTTTAAATCCTCAAACTGTTGAACTATATAAATCAAAAATCAGAGGATTTAAAGATAAAAAGCAATTAAGTTTATTTTTAGCTGAAGAGCCAAAAACTGAATATCTACAAGATTTAGATTTAACTATTAAAAGTTAATCTGGACTAGTTCTATAACCTAAATCAAATGCTATTTGCTTATAAAGTTTTGATTGTAATCCTTGACCTGCTCCTTTAACAAAATTACTAGTCGGACTAAAATATAGATCAGAATTTTCTTCTATCGATTCAAATCTTTCTTTTAATGCTAATTTTAGCTCTTCTACAGTTTTATTGTTTTTTGGGTTTATATCTAAATAAATATCATTAATCAATCTAACTAAAGCACCCATTCCCGTTGTTTTAGCCAAAACAAATCTTCGCATTTGTGTTATAAAAGCAATCGAGCGCTTGGTAGCGGCTATTTTACATAACGGCTAATTATAGATACATAAGAAAACAAATGCTTCTGGGATATTTTACATAATAGAGAATTATAGCTACACAATAATAAATACAACTACGAAGCCACAATTAGCTTGTCATAATTACTATCGATATAAGTCTAAAGACATTATATCTGCAATTATGTCAAATATCGCCCAAAAGCGCTATTTCGCTAATTGTTGTGAAATGTACTATAATTTATATTATGTAAAATAGAATTACTAATACCTCACTGGCTTTATGAATATTCATAAAAAATATTATATCTAAATTGTTGTATGTCTGCATAATACATTTTATTTTAAATTATTGTAATCTCTATGGTCTTTTTAATCGTAACTATGGGTAAATAATACATTAAAAAATAATTATGAAGAAATTATCAATTGCATTACTTACAACTATAGTACTTACAGCCTGTGTTTCTAAAAAGAAATACGTAGCGCTTGAACAGGAAAATGGCGAAATAAAAAACGAGCTAACTAAAGTACGTGTAGAAAACGAAGAACTTGAAACTAAGTTTGCTAAAATTCAAGAACGTGTAGATACATACAATTCTAAAATAAATTCATTGAAAAAAGAAAATGATGTGAAATTTGAAACAGTTGGTGATGTTGCTGTAATTTCCAATGAAACAAAAAATAGCATGCGGGAAACTTTAAAACATGTTAATCAAGAAAAATTAGGAAAAGCCACAACCCTTAAAGATTCTATGAATTTAGCAGTATCATATAACTTAAATAAATCATTAGATAACAGCAGCCTTAATGAAGATGAAGATATTGCAATTGATATTGATCAAACCGTAGTTATGATTTCTATTTCAGATAAAATGCTTTTTAATACTGCAAGTTATAAATTGAGTAATAAAGCAAATACTATTTTAGAAAAAATAGCCAGTATTATCAATTCTGAGCCAAGTATTGAAGTTATGGTTGAAGGTCACACAGATTCTAGATCAATAAGCACTCCTAAAATAGCTGATAACTGGGATTTGAGCGTATTGCGTGCCACTTCAGTGGTTAGAAAATTACAAAACACTTATGGTGTAGCACCAGAAAAATTAATAGCTTCTGGAAGAAGTAGCTACTTACCTATTGCTGGAAATGACAGCAGTGAAAATAGAGCTAAAAACAGAAGAACACGTATTGTTATTTTACCTAATATCAACAAGTTTTTTGCACTTATGGCATCAAACGATTAGTAATCCCTCTAATTAATCCATTGATAAGGCTGCTTAAATAAAAAAAGCAGCCTTTTTAATTACTTTAAATAAAAAATTAAATTTTAAAACTGTTAATATCTAATATACAGTTAATTGCGTTTGTTAATTTACAATGAATATTAATTGTTAAATAATCATAAATAAATTAATTGCATTTTCGTTTTAGTACCTTAACTGTTATATTTGTACGCCTTAAATTAGTTAAGAATAATGAAACCTAAAGAAAAATCAAAAGCTGGAAAATCTCGTTTGCATTTATTGCATCAGTATTACAGCTACACGGGATTTTATAAATTTGTTATTCAGGCAGTTATAAAAGCATTGCCTTATATTATTGGTATAATAGGAATTGTTTATATCATCAATCATTTTTTTGATATTAATGGTGCTTTGGTTCACCTAACAGAAATTTTACCTGCTTATGGTGTGCTTAGTTTCTTTTTTGCTTCCGAAACCCTTTTGGGACTTGTGCCACCAGAAATATTTATTGCTTGGGCAGGAAAATTATTAAGTCCCTGGTTTTATTTAAGTGTTTTGGCCGTTTTATCATACGCTGGCGGTATGGTGTCGTATTGGATGGGACGCAGCATTACCAAAATGCCATCCGTTCATAATTACTTAGAGGTTAAAATGGAAAAGCAGCTTAAAAATTCCAAAAAATGGGGCGGTTTTTTAATTATGGTAGGTGCAGTATTACCTCTACCCTTTTCTATTGCTTGTATGGCAGCCGGTATTATTGAATTTCCTTTTAAAAATGTATTGATTTATGGTTCATTACGATTTGTGCGTTTCGCTATCTATGGGCTCATTATCTTTAACGTTCTATAAAAATTTCTTAAAAGGTACTGTTAATCAGTCTTGGTGTTATATTTTTGCACCATAAATAAATTCATATGTTTTCATTTGTAAATATCTTTCGTATTGTCGCACTTTTAGAAGGTGTTTCATATATTTTATTGTTGTTTATTGCCACACCAATTAAATACTTATTAGAGGATCCGCAATATGTTAAAATGTTAGGTATGCCACATGGTATCTTGTTTATAGCTTATGTAGCACTAGCCATTATGCTTAAAAACGATTTTAAATGGACCAATAAACAATTCGGTTGGGTACTTTTAGCAGCCATCATTCCTTTTGGTACATTTTATGTTGACAGGAAATATTTAAAACCTGCTCAATAATGGAAAAAATCAATGAAGTGTCTTCTAAATATTATCATTTTATATACAATCATCTTATTGAAATAGGTTTTTCTGAAACCTTGTCTACCTACCTCAATATGTTTGCATTGTTAGCAGCCTTATTGATTGTTGTATTTGCAGTTGATTATGTTATTCGACGTATTTTAGTTACTACATTTAGCAGATTTGCACTTGCATCAAAATCTAATTTTGATGATTTATTAGTGGCTAATAAAGTCCCTAGAAACATTGCACATATCATTCCTTTTTTAATTGCATTGGAGTTTGTTCCAATTGTTTTAATTGATTTTAGCCATTTAGAAAATTTTGTTGAAAAAAGTCTGCAAGTTTTTGCTATTGTTTTAGCGCTTTGGATTATTAGAAGTTTTTTACATGCTTTAAAAGACTTTTTTAAAACTCTTCCGAGTCTTAAAGACAAACCTATTGATAGTTACATTCAAGTATTTATGATCTTTGCCTGGGGAGCTGGATTTATGTCTGCCATTGCTATTATCACCAATACGCCTTTTATAAAATTTGTAACGGGCTTAGGGGCAATATCAGCTGTTATTATTTTGGTTTTTAAAGATACCATTATGGGTTTTGTTGCCAGTATTCAAGTATCTATCAATGATATGGTGCATATTGGAGATTGGATTACTTTTGAAAAATATGGTGCCGATGGGGATGTTATTGAAATTAATTTGGCAACGGTTAAAGTTCAAAATTTTGATAAAACCATAACTACTATTCCTACTTATGCGCTTATTTCTGATTCGTTTAAGAACTGGAGAGGTATGACAAAATCTGAAGGTCGGCGTATTAAACGTGCTTTAAATATTACTCAAAGTAGTGTTAAGTATTTAACTGATAATGATGTAGATGAATTAAAAAAAATACAATTAATTACAGCGTATTTAGAAACGCGTGAAAAAGATATTCAAACTTTTAATTCAGGAAATAACATTAATAAAGAATTGCTTTTAAATGGAAGAAACCTTACAAACTTGGGGGTGTTTAGAAAGTATATTGATTCGTATTTAAAAAGCCATTCTGCCATTAATAAAGATATGATGATTATGGCTCGACAACTCGCGCCAACAACACAGGGCATTCCTTTAGAAATTTATGCTTTTAGTTCAGATAAGCGTTGGGAAAACTATGAATACATTATGGCCGATGTGTTTGATCATCTTATAGCAGCAGTTCCTTATTTTGGATTGGAAATTTTTGAGTTACCAACTAAGGTTACTTTTAACTCCAATTAATTTAGTATTCCACAAAACGTAAAAATAATAGATTAACGGTGTTTTTTTAGTGTTTAAAAGCGTGTTTTGAAAGAAAAATTTTGAATTAACATGCTAAATGATTTAGTTTTGAGGTAATTGTTTTAACCTACAATACCCAAATATCATGAAAAAATTCTACCTTAACTTTTTAATAATTGCTATATTTATTTTAGCTAGTCAGGTATACGGACAAACTGCAACCTGGACAGGAGCTCTTAATACCAATTGGCATGAAGCTAATAATTGGGATACAAATACCATCCCTTCTATTACTGATGATATTATAATTCCCAATGGTTTAATTAACTACCCTACGGCAGGTTTTTCCGTTACATTTAATAGTTTAACGCTGCAGTCAGGTGCTTCTTTTATACCATCAAGTTCAGTTACAGGTACTGTAACCTATACTGTAGATATTCCAACTTCCGATTGGAATTTAGTAGCTCTTCCTGTTACAGGAGAAACTATTCAAGACATCATTTCAAATCATTTATTAGATACTTTTACTACAAATGTAGGATTGGCATTTTATAGTAATACAATAGGATATCCTTGGATTTACTCTACAAGTATTTCATCTGGTAGTATTGCAAATGGTATTGGGATATCAGTAAAATTAGCAAGCCCAGGCAGTATGTCTTTTACAGGATTGATGACTACTACAGACTTTAATAAAATAATAACTTTAGGGTCTAGAAATAATTACAATTTAATAGGCAATCCATATACAGCTTATGTCAATTCATCGACCTTAATTACAAACAACTCTTCTATATTAGCAGAAGAAACCATTTGGGTATGGAATGGCAGTGTGTTTGAAGCACATAACAATTTGAACCCTATTGCAATAGCACCAGGACAAGCTTTTTTTGTAGAAGCTAAAGCTAATGGAAATTTAGCTTTTTCAATTTCTAATGCTTCGCATCAGACTTCAGTAAGTAATGTAACAGCTAATATTGAATTATTTGTAGAACGTGGAGGTACTAAAACTTCAACAAAAGTTTTTTACTTATCGGGAAAAACAACAGGATTTGATAATGGTTATGATTCTAAAATGTTTAAAGGTGAATTACCTGGTTTAGGTTTTAATTCTAATGATCCTGAGGTTACTTTAGCTGTATTTACTAAAACTGTTGATGGTAGTAATGATGATTTAATCATTCAAGCTTTGCCAGATACAAATATAGAAACTACAGTAATACCTGTTGGTTTAATTGGTGCTAGTGGAGATGAAATTACCTTCTCTGCAGATAGCTTTGATTTAGCTGTAGGTCAAGATGTTTATTTAGAAGACCGCACCAATGGTGTTTTTACAAATTTATCTGAAACGGATTATACCGTAACATTATCAAGTGATGTTAATGGTGGTGGTCAGTTTTTTATCCATACTGGTCTTGTAATAGATGTTACTAGTGTGAATGTTCCAGCTAGTGGCACTTATGTGGCAGGAAACAATTTGGATTTTACTGTTAATTTTGATAAAAATGTAATTGTTACTGGAGCTCCACAGCTCGCAATTACTATTGGCAGTACCATTCATCAAGCTGTTTATTTGAGTGGTACAGGAACGAGTTCGTTGTTGTTTCGTTATGTTATTCAAGCGGGTGATTTAGACACTGATGGGATTACAATAAATTCTTTAGATGTAAATGGAGGAACATTGCAAGATGGCGATAGTAATGATATCGCATTGACATTGAATAATGTAGAGGACACATCAAACGTTTTTGTTAATGCGCCTTTAGCGATTGATAATATTGAAAAACAATCAAAATTTTCAATATATCCAAATCCGGGTTCTGAAAATATATATATAAAGTCAAGTTTTGATGGTGATTTCCAAATTATTAATCAATTAGGTCAAACCGTAAAAACTATAAAAGTAAATGCCAATGTAGTTACTAGTGTTTATGTTGGTAACTTGAGTGCAGGGCTATACTTTGTAAAATCTACTAATACAGCATTACAAAAATTAATAATTAAGAATTAGTTATTACAAGTATTATTTAAATATTTTTAAAATACAAAAGCGTGAATTTTATGCAAATTCACGCTTTTTTTTATTAAAAACAACACCATTATTGCTGTGAGACTATAAAATAAATCTTTACGGTTCAAACTTATAAGTTTTAGTCATGTTCTTAGGTACTGAAAACCGATTAAACGTTAAATAAACCGATTAAACTTATTTTATTACAATATAAATAGTCTTTTTCTTTATTTATAAGATTTAAAAGATTACATTTAAGTAAGTTATTTAATATAAAAATAAAAATGCTATGAAAAAAAATTACTTCTATCTTTTATTAATTGTTTTATTTGTTTTTCCAAAACAAATGAATGCTCAAGTAGTAACAAGTGTTTTAGTTCCTGCTAATAATACGTATGTTGCTGGAGAAAATTTGGATTTCACCATTAAATTTGATGTTCCTATTTTGGTCTCCACAACTTTAGGAACGCCACAATTATCAATCTCAGTTGGAGCCACAACACAACAAGCTATTTATGTGAGTGGTAGTGGAACCACTGATTTATTGTTTAGATATACTGTTCAGGCTGGTGACTTGGATACTGATGGCATTACTGTAGGAACATTATCTACAAACGGAGGTACATTACTAGATGTTGGTTTTGATGTTGCAATACTAACTTTAGTTAATGTTGGATCTACGGTTGATGTTTTGGTGGATGCTGTTTTAGCTACAGTAACAAGTGTATTAGTTCCAGCGGCTGATACCTATACTGCTGGAGAAAACTTAGAATTTACAGTTAGCTTTTCGAAAAACATAACAGTATCAACAGCTGGGGGCATACCTCAATTGTCAATTACAGTTGGAGCCGCAACACAACAAGCTATTTATGTAAGTGGTAGTGGAACGAGTGATTTACTATTTAGATATACTGTTCAGGCTGGAGACTTAGACACTGATGGCATTACTGTAGAAACATTATCTGCAAACGGAGGCACTTTATTAGATGCAGCTTTAAATGCTGTTGCATTAGTTTTAAATAGTGTTGGAGACACTACTGGTGTCATTATTGATACGTCATTAAATACAAATGATGTTGAAAGCAAATCTAATTTTTCAATATATCCAAATCCGGGTTCTGAAAATGTCTATATAAAATCTGGTTTTGATGGTGATTTCCAAATTATTAATCAGTTAGGTCAAATAGTAAAAACTATAAAAGCCCAATCCCATACAGAAGTTAGTATGTATGTGGGCGATTTAAAAGAAGGCTTGTATTTTATAAATGCAGTAAACAACGCCAATGGTTCATTACAAAAATTAGTTATTAAAAAATAGTTGAAATAATTGCTTTAAAACATAAAAAAGCGTGAATCTAAAAATGGATTCACGCTTTTTTATTAATGTTCTATCAAAATAAAAAAGTGATTATTTAGGGTCTAAAATGGTGTTAATGCGTTCTAAACAATCTTTATAGTGATACTTTGTAGACGTGTTTGTTGCACGATACGATGCATTTTTTACAGTGTTTTTTAATACGGATAATTCACCTCTAGCCAATGCTCTTACATCAGAACTTTTAGTCATTAAATACGCCATGCGCTCAATATAGGCACGTTGTAAATTACGACGATAAATATCAACATTTTTTGTGACGTTGGCTTCTATCCAAATACCCTTTCTAACGTCTTGTAATAGTTCTAAAGCCGAATAATTAGCAGTATCAATTGTTTCATGGTCAATTAAACGCAATAGTGTTTCAAAATCTAATAATTTATTTAAAAAACTGTTTTGGTAACTACCTAATCTTGATGTGTAACCAGCATAATCTATTTGAGTTAATAATTCTTTTTTTATCAGCCAATTAGGGGTGCTAAAAGCATTTTTATGTAACCATTGCACTGAAGCCTTTTGTATGGTTTTAGGAACAGCCTGATAGGAAACACCACCTTGATTAGGATTGATTAAATTTTCATGTACACCAGAAACATTTGTCAAAACATGTCCTATATAGCGTCTCCAAACTCCTAATAGCTCTCCATATAACTCTTCTAAATCATCGTAATCATTAGTGACATCACTAGTCCATTCTGGTAAATATTCTGAAACATATTTTAAATTTTTAAGTCCATAATCACTGGCTTTTATCGCGTCATTTCCAATATCTTCTGTTTGTGATTTAGGATTAAAACGGTTTCCTTGTTTTCCGAAAGCGTACCTTGGGTCACCTGCTTTTTCAAGAATCCAAGCATCTAAAGTTGTCAGTTCTTTTTCTGGGGTATCGGCGCTAGGAATAAGTCTGTAGCCCCAGTTAATAGCGTAATCATCATAAGGTCCTAATTGTCTAATAAAACGAATGTTTTCATCACCAGGTTGTGCTATATAATTATAACGCGCATAGTCCATAATGGTAGATGCAATACCGTTTTTTTGTGTAAACGCTCCATTTCTATAGCTTTCAACATCATAAGCTTTACTAGCGCTCATATTATGTGGTAAGCCTAAGGTATGACCAACTTCATGTGCAATAACCATTTTCATCATTTCTCCAATATCCTCTTCTGAAGTATTTAAAGTTCTGGCAGCAGGATTTGCTGCACCAGTTTCTAATAAATAACGGTTTCTGTAAGAGCGCAGGTGATTGTGATACCAGATAATATCACTTTCAATAATTTCACCTGTTCGTGGGTCTGAAACACTTGGCCCAACGGCATTTCGTGTTGTGCTTGCTACATATCTAATTACAGAATATCGAATATCTTCTGGACTAAATTCTGGATCTTCCTCTTTTGAGGGTGGGTCTTTTGCTATAATAGCGTTTTTAAACCCTGCTTTTTCAAAGGGTTTTTGCCAAAGTTCTACACCCGCTTTAATATATTTCCGTAAACTTTCAGGTGTAGCTGGATCTAAATAATATATAATAGGTTTTATGGGCTCAACCAGCTCTCCTCTGGCGTATGCTACAGGGTCTTTAGGTTCTAAACGCCATTTCCTAATGTATGTTTTTGTGTCTGATTTTAATGCCTTACTACTATAATCAATATTATTAAAAGTAAACCAACCCACTCGTTTATCTGCAAAACGCTTTTGCATTGGTTTTTCTGGTAACAAAATCATAGATTGATTCATTTGAATACTAATAGATTCCGTGCTTTTAAAAGATGGTGGAGCAGAAGCATTGTATGTCATATCTTGTATAACTTCTATGTTTTGAGGAAAGCTTTTAACAGTGTTTATGAAACTTCGAGACCCATCTAAATTTTTTACTTTATAATCTGAGCGTAATTTGGAAGACAATCCACTTATAGCTTTAACATCAGTTGTATAGAATTTAGTGACATCAATAACTATAGCTGTAGAATCTTTACTAAAAGCACTGATATCAAAAGCGTGTAATGTTGGTTCGTAATTATTTGATTTAACAGAAATATGAATCGGCAATTCTTCATTAGCCACTGAATTGTATGATTTCTCTTTAATTAATATTTTATTCTGAAAACGCTCCCAAGTGACTAAGCGTGTATTTGTTTTAGTACCTGCATTAATATAACCCCCACCCAAATTAGTTGGAAGTTTAGAAATTCTACTTACCAAAAGCATATCTTTTCCTAAATGTTGGATTGGGATTTCATAAAAAAAAGATTCTCCAATTTGATGTGTTTTAAATAAGCCTTCATCAGTAATAGCATCCTTAGTAATAACTGTGTTGTAAGCTTTTATTTTATCTTCTTTTTTTTTGATTGTTGGCTTTGCTATTTCTGCTTCAACTTTTTGGTTTTTTTTGCGTTTTGACTGTGCATAGTTTGAGGTGCATAATAAACACAACATCAGTGATAATGTTATAAGTATTGATTTTTTCATGAAAAAGGTTTAAAAATAAATAAGTCTTAAAAATACTATTTACACTTTTGTTTCACAATATTTTAAGTGCTATAAATGAATTTATTGTTTTGATGTTTTATAGTTTGAATAAACAATATTATGGAACATAAAAAAAGGCGTACATTCAATTTTTTGAATGCACGCCTTAAAATTATTAGTAAATGGTACTGACTATATATTTGCAGCTAACCAGTCTCCTACTTCTTTAGTACCGTAAGCTTTTCCGCCTTCAGCTAAATCTTCAGTAACAATACCTTCAGCTAATGCTTTATTCACTGCATCTCTAATAGCTTTTCCTTCTTCTGGTAAACTAAAAGCAATCTCAAACATCATAGCTGCTGATAAAACCATTGCCATTGGGTTTGCAATATTTAATCCGGTTGCTTGTGGGTACGACCCGTGTATAGGCTCAAATAAAGCAATATCCGATCCCATAGATGCTGAGGGCATCAGTCCCATAGATCCAGAAATAACAGATGCTTCATCTGTTAATATATCACCAAATAAGTTTTCCGTAATCAATACATCATAAGAGTTTGGCCATTGAACCAAGCGCATTGCTACTGCATCCACCAATTCATAAGAAACTTCAACCTCTGGATAGTCTTTTTCCATAGCCTGAACTGTTTCTCTCCATAATCTTGAGGTTTCTAAAACATTGGCTTTATCTACACAACACAATCTTTTAGAACGTGTCATAGCCAATTCAAACCCTTTTTTTGCTAAACGCTGTACTTCAGCACGTGTATAAACACAATTATCAAAAGCGGTTTCTCCTCCTTCTCTTCTACCCTTCTCCCCAAAATAGATACCTCCAGTTAATTCTCTAAAAAACACTAAATCTGTACCTTCAATACGCTCTCTTTTTAGTGGAGATTTATCCAATAATGAAGGGAATGTAAAAGTTGGTCGTAAATTAGCAAATAAACCTAATTTTTTACGCATTTTAAGTAAACCTTGTTCAGGTCGTACAGGAGCAGAAGGATCATTATCAAACCTTGGCAAACCAATAGCACCAAATAAAACAGCATCTGAAGCTAAACAAACTTCGTGTGTAGAATCTGGGTAAGGTTCTCCTACAGCATCAATTGCTGCGGCACCAGTTAAAGCTGGTTTCCAAGTTATTTCATGTCCAAATTTTTGAGCAACTGCTTCACTTACTTTTTGTGCTTGCTCCATTACTTCAGGTCCAATACCGTCACCTGCTAAAACTGCGATGTTAAATTTCATTTTCTTATTTTTAGTCTTTAATTTATAATATTTTATGTAATTATTATTAAACTCTTTTGAGCCTTCATGGGGTCATTAATTATGAGAACTAAAGCTTTTGTTTATATTTTATTTTGACTTTAATTAATAATAATATTCAGCATTTTTTCAGTGGCTTTTATCGCTGAAACTGTTTGATCAGAATCCAATCCACGTGTTTTAAATTGTTTTTCGCCGTTTTTCCAAGTAATAATTGTTTCACACAAGGCATCTGAACGACTACCAGGCGGAATTCTAACGGCATAATCTATCAAATCAGGTAATATCATTTTTTTACTTTTAAATACATTTCTAATAGCATTCATAAAAGCATCAAACTGACCATCACCTTGACAGTTTTCCTCAAAAGTTTCATCGTTAATAGTAATAGAAACAGAAGTGGTTGGTTTTAGTCCCTTAGCATGTGTTAACACGTAAGAATTAACTTTTACCTTTTCATCATAGGTATAATCTAATACATCTGAAATAATATAAGGTAAATCTTCTTTAGATAATACCTGTTTTTTATCTCCTAACTCAATGATGCGTTTGGTAACCTTTTTTAAATCCTCATCATCAAGTTGAAGTCCTAATTCTTGTAAATTTTTTTGAATATTAGCTTTCCCTGATGCTTTACCTAAGGCATATTTACGGGTTCTTCCAAAACGTTCAGGTAAAAGATTACTGAAATATAGATTTTTTTTATTGTCGCCATCAGCATGAATTCCTGCCGTTTGTGTAAATACATTGGCTCCAATAATGGGTTTATTTGCGGGAATCATTACGCCTGAAAAATTTTCAACCAATTTGCTAACTGTATACAAAACCTTTTCATTGACACCTATTTCAATTTCAGGCATAAAATCATTAATTACTGCCACAGTACTTGCCATTGGTGCATTTCCAGCACGCTCACCCATACCATTCACAGTTAAGTGTAAACCATCTGCTCCAGCTTTTACACCTGCAATTACATTAGCCACCCCTAAATCATAATCATTGTGAGCATGAAAATCAAAATGCAGGTTAGGATATTTATCTTTGATTTCTTTTAAAAAATTATAAGATTCTTCAGGTGTTAAAACACCTAAAGTGTCAGGAAGCATAATGCGCTTAATATTTTGTGTTTTCAAAAACTCTAAAAACTCAAAAACATAAGCTTTAGAATTGCGCATTCCATTGCTCCAATCTTCTAAATAGATATTGGTTTCAATGTCATTCTTTTTCGCTAATAAAATAGCTTCCGATATTTCTTTAAAGTGCTGATTAGATGTTTTTTTTAACTGGTAAGTTAAATGATTTAATGAGCCTTTGGTTAGTAAGTTTTGAACTTTGGCACCTGCCTTTAACATCCAATCGATAGATACGCCTTTATCAACAAAAGTTAGCACTTCTACTTTATCTAAATAGTTGTTTTCTAAAGCCCAATTTGTAACATCTTTAACTGCTTGAAATTCTCCTTCAGAAACTCTGGCAGAAGCAATTTCTATGCGATCTACTTTAAGTTCTTCTAATAAAAGTTTAGCTATTGTTAGTTTTTCAGAAGCTGAAAACGACACACCTGAGGTTTGTTCACCATCACGCAATGTCGTATCCATGATCTCTATTTTCTTTTTACTCATAATCGAAACTTATTTTTAGGCTATTTTTTTAATCAAAACCCAAAAAACACAGAACGCAAAGATAAAAAAAGCGTTTCACAATTTAGTGAAACGCTTTTATAAATATTCATATTTGATAAAGACAAACCTGCCTTTTATACTTTTTATATTGCTACACTTAGTTTATCCAACAGCCATTCCATGAAGTATTGGGCTGTAATGGAATATTAAAGGCTTCACCGTTATAAGTATTTCCTGAAGCCGTTCCACTTACTTCTAAAAAGCGATAAGCCCAACATGTATTTTCATGGGTAACATGATTGTTTTTTAATGTTAGATTTGTCATTTCTTTAAATGCCAAATGTCCATTAGCCATGATGTTATCTCTAATTTCTAAATCTG
The DNA here is from genome assembly GCF_001310225.1 of Pseudalgibacter alginicilyticus. Taxonomy (GTDB): domain Bacteria; phylum Bacteroidota; class Bacteroidia; order Flavobacteriales; family Flavobacteriaceae; genus Pseudalgibacter; species Pseudalgibacter alginicilyticus. The sequence continues at coordinate 483,149 of NZ_CP012898.1, forward strand.
CTCCTTTGTACATATACATACCACAATTGTTTAATGTGTTTCCATATATATAGGTAGTTGCGGGATTTGTTTTATCGTTAGCGTTGGAATACATAATGATGCCATTCCAGTTGTTAACAGAAACAGTGCGCATGGTTATGCTATTGTTTCTTATCGTCCAATCTGCATTTTTCCAGTAAACAATCGGACCGTCAATGTATTCGCTATCTTCACCTTGAGTTAAAATATTATTTTCGAATAGAATATTTTTACCATCAGTATTTACAATATCTCCACCTCTGTTATGATGAAAGTAATTATTTTTAATGGTTATATTTTGGTTTAAGCGTCCTGCACCTTCTAGATCAATTCCAAATTGAGGTGACACTCCTTCAGTATGATGAATTTCATTATCTTCAATCAGTACCTCAGAGCTGCCAACTAATGAAATTCCTTGCCTTCTATTGTCCGAAAAGTTATTGCGTCTAATCGTGATATTTTTAAGTTTTTGTTCACTTTCTGTTTTAGGACTACCAACCATTAAAATACCATCGCCGTTAGCTTTTCCTAAAATCACATTTTCTACTGTTACAAATTGACTTTCACCTTCTATACAGATTAAATGACCTTCATCGTGAGAGGTTGAACCGTCACTCTCTCGAGGTGTATTTTCATGATTATCTCTATCTCCAAGAATGGTACCCCCAGAAATAACAACATGAGATTGCCCACGTACCGCTATAGCACAATAGTTCCATTTATTATTTGGAGCCATCTCTATAATAGCATTTTCATCTAGCAACAAAGCCATATTGCTTTTAAGAACAAGGCCTCCTTGATATATATCATTTCCATATTTACCAATTAAATAATGTCCTTCGGGAAGACAAATTTGTCCATAGCCCTCTGAAACAGCCCAATCTATAGCGAGTTGAAGATTATCTGTTGTTTTAACGGGATTTGAATTGTTATTAGGAATATCCCACCTCTCTAATTCTATGCAATATTTTGAAGTAGGAATCTCACTGTAAGGCATCCTATCTATAGCTTGCATTGCTCCAGAAAAAGGATTCGGATTATTAGAATCGGTAGCACTTAAAGGTGTCTTGACATAAATGTCTGAATCATCAGAATCTTCTAAACATGAAAAAACAAAAAAAACAGCACTACATAGTACTGTCAATTTTTTTATAGCGTAGATTGTCATAATTGCGTAGATTATATAAAACAATTTACGATGAAAACTAAAAAAAAGATTACTTATGTCTTCCTTTTAATTCTTTTTCAATATCCTTTAAAGTAAAACCTTTGGCTTGTAATAGCATTAAATAATGAAATAGCAAATCTGCTGATTCATACAAAAATAATTCATCGTTGTTGTCCATGGCTTCGATAACCGTCTCAACAGCCTCCTCGCCTACTTTTTGAGCTACTTTATTTATGCCTTTTGAAAAGAGACTCGCCACATATGATTTGCTAGTGTCTTTATTGGCAACACGTTCTGAAATTACATTTTCTAACGTTGAAAAGAACCCATAATTTGAGTTGTTTTCTTCACCCCAACAGTTGTCCGTTCCTTTATGGCAAGTTGGTCCTACTGGATTTACTTGAATCAATAAGCTATCATTATCACAATCATTTTTTATATCAACAAGATTCAAAAAATTACCGCTTTCTTCTCCTTTAGTCCATAATCGCTGTTTGCTTCTGCTAAAAAAGGTAACCTTTTTTGTTTCCAGTGTTTTGTTGTAAGCGGCTTCATTCATATAACCGAGCATCAAAACATTTTTGGTAATGGCATCTTGAATGATTGCAGGAACCAATCCGTTTGTATCGTATTTAATAGTCATAATTTATTTTTATATGATGCTGAAAACAGTTCAGCAAAACGACTAAAGTCGTATTTCGATGTTATTGTTTTTTAATTCTTGTTTCAGTTTCGGAATAGGAATTTCTCCAAAATGAAATACACTAGCAGCCAACGCAGCATCTGCTTTTCCTTCTTTAAAGGTATTTACAAAATGTTGAACATTTCCGGCGCCTCCTGACGCTATAATTGGAATATTAATCAGTTTTGATAATTTAGCTAAGGCATTGTTAGCAAAACCGTTTTTTGTACCATCGTGGTCCATAGATGTAAATAAAATTTCACCAGCACCTCGTTCTTCAACTTCTTTAGCCCATTCAAATAAATCGATGTCTGTAGGAATACTTCCGCCAGCTAAATGTACTTTCCATTGGCCATCAATTTGTTTGGCATCAATAGCCACAACAATACATTGGCTTCCAAATTTTTCAGATAACTCATTTATCAATTCGGGTCGTTTTACAGCAGAAGAATTAATGGACACCTTATCAGCACCACATTTTAAAAGGGCATCCACATCTTCTATGGATGAAATACCACCTCCCACTGTAAAAGGAATATTAACCTGTTCTGCCACATGCAACACCATATCTAACATGGTTGCTCTTCCTTCAAGTGTGGCTGATATGTCTAAAAACACCAACTCATCTGCTCCAATATCAGCATATTGCTTTGCTAATTCCACGGGGTCTCCTGCATCTCTTAAGTCTACAAAATTAACACCTTTTACGGTACGTCCATTTTTTACATCTAAACAAGGAATGATTCGTTTTGTTAACATTTAAAAATCTTTTTTTTCATTTCCGCAATGGCAGAAATTTTAACGTCTTTTAATTAATTCTCCACCTTCGTGGAAATAGAAAATAAGTTATCTACACAAATTTCTCTAATTGCTTTAAGGTGATTCTATCTTCATAAATAGCTTTTCCTATGATTACTCCTTCACAGCCTATGTCCTTTAGGACTGGCAATTCATCAATACAAGAAATACCTCCTGAAGCAATTAATTTTATGGATTGGTCGCTACTGCTGTTACTACATTCTGCAATAATTTTTTTATATAAATCTACCGATGGTCCTTCAAGCATGCCATCTTTAGAAATATCAGTACAAATAACATACCTGATACTTTTCTTTTGATAGGCTTTTATAAAAGGAATAACATCTTCTTTACTTTTTTCCATCCAACCGCTAATAGATACTTTTCCGGCATCACTATCGGCTCCTAATATAATTTTAGAAGCACCATATTTTGCAATCCATCCTTCAAATGTTTTTTGGTCTTTAACAGCAATACTACCACCCGTAATTTGTTTGGCTCCTGAATTGAAAGCAATGTGTAAATCTTCGTCCGCCTTTAAACCACCTCCAAAATCAATTTTTAAATTGGTTTTAGATGAAATTTGTTCCAACACTTTATAGTTGACAATATGCTGAGCTTTGGCGCCATCCAAATCCACTAAATGTAAATATTCAATACCAGAATCTTCAAAAGCTTTAGCGACTTCTAAAGGACTTTCATTATATATCTTTTTGGTTCCGTAATCGCCTTTTGTTAAACGAACACATTTTCCTTCTATAATATCTATGGCTGGTATGATTCTCATTATTTTGGTTGTTTGTCTTTATTTTTTACTTTTTTTGAAATTCTGAAATAAATTCAAAATAACAATTTAAAGGGCTAAAAAGTTCTCTAATATTTTTGCTCCTGCTAAACTACTCTTTTCTGGGTGAAATTGTACTCCATAAAAATTATCATGTTGCAAAGCTGAAGCATAATTAATTCCATAATCTGTTTTAGCTATGGTTTGGTGGCAGTGCTCAGCATAATAACTATGCACTAAATACATATACTCGTTTTCTTTGATGCCTTTAAATAAATCGGATTTTAGGTCTTTAATAACGTTCCATCCCATTTGTGGTACTTTCACATCATTTTCAAATCGCTTTACCTTGGTGTTAAAAATACCAAGCCCTTTTGTATTGCCTTCTTCGGTATACTCGCAAAGTAATTGCATGCCCAAACAGATTCCTAAAACAGGTTGTTTAAGTTTTGGAATCAATTCATCCAGTCCGCTTTCCTTTAGCATTTTCATGGCTGTACTTGCTTCTCCTACCCCTGGAAATATTACTTTATCGGCAGCTAAAATTTCTTCAGGATTATTTGATAAAATGGCATCTATTCCCATTCGTTTAAAAGCAAATTGAATGCTTTTAATGTTTCCAGCTCCGTAATTTATAATGACTAATTTCATTTTTTTTCAGCTTTTAGCTATTGGCATTTAGCTATTAATAAACAGCTAAAGGCTAATAGCCTTTTTTACAACATTCCTTTTGTTGATGGTAAAAACATTTTGTTGGCATCTCGTTTCACTGCCATTTTCATAGCTTTTGCAAATGCCTTAAAAATACCTTCTATTTTATGATGCTCATTAACGCCTTCTGCTTTTATATTTAAATTACACTTAGCTCCATCGGTAAAGGATTTAAATAAGTGGTAAAACATTTCAGTTGGCATATCACCAATTTTTTCACGTTTAAATTCAGCGTCCCATTCCAGCCAATTTCTGCCTCCAAAATCAACGGCAACTTGTGCTAAACAATCATCCATTGGTAAACAAAATCCATAGCGTTCTATGCCTAATTTACTGCCTAATGCTTTATTGAAAAGTTCTCCTAAAGCTATCATGGTATCTTCAATGGTGTGATGTTCGTCAACTTCTAAATCACCATTCACTTTTACAGTTAAATCCATAGCACCATGACGCCCAATCTGGTCAAGCATATGGTCGAAAAACGACAAGCCTGTATCAATATCATTTTTGCCCGAACCATCTAAATTTAATTTTATATAAATCTGGGTTTCATTAGTATTACGGGTGATTTCTTCAACTCTATTTTCAAGTTTTAAAAACTCATAAATTTCTGCCCAATCCGTGCTTGTTAGTACAATACTATTTATAATTTCTTGCTTAGAACTTTCAATTTCACCAGCTCCTAATTCTGGGTCTTCGGACAAATAAATACCTTTAGCCCCTAAGTTTTTAGCCAATTCCATATCTGTGATTCTATCACCTAACACATAAGAATTTGCTAAATCATAATCTTCAGAAAAATATTTTGTCAACAGACCGGTTCTTGGTTTGCGTGTTTCTGCGTTTTCATGGGGAAACGTTTTATCTATAAATATTTCCTGAAATTCAACACCTTCTTTAGCAAAAGCATTGATGATTTTATTTTGCGCTGGCCAAAACGTATTCTCAGGAAAAGAATCGGTGCCCAAGCCATCTTGGTTAGTAACCATAACCAACTCATAATCCAATTCATTAGCAATTTTAGCCATGTATTGAAAAACTTTAGGGTAGAATTCTAATTTTTCAAGACTATCCAATTGGTAATCAACAGGCGGCTCTAAAACCAAAGTGCCGTCTCTATCTATAAATAATACTTTTTTCATTATATAGATTTTAAGGTATCTATTAATATTTTATTTTCATCTGCGGTCCCAACTGTTAAACGTAATGTGTTTTCACATCCAGCTTGTGTGGTCCTATTTCTGATTACAATACCTTTTTCAATAAGTTGATTGTAACGCTTTGTAGCATCATCAACTTTAACCAAAACAAAATTAGCATCTGTAGGGTATATTTCTGAAATAAAATCAATGGTTTTTAATTTTGAAATTAAAAGTGTTCGCTGTTCGATAATTGACTTGATTTCATTGGCTACTTCCTCTTCTTTTTCAAGTCTTTCAATTGCTTTAAGTTGCGTTAGTTCATTTACATTATAAGGCGGCTTTATTCTATTTAAAACAGAAATAATTTCTTCAGAAGCATAACAAATTCCAAGTCTTATTCCAGCCATACCATAGGCTTTTGATAAGGTTTGCGTAATTATCAGGTTAGGAAATTCATTCAAGCGTTCCAACCAACTTTTTTCATTTGAAAAATCAATATAAGCTTCGTCAATAACCACCAAACCATTAAAACTGTTCAATAATTTTTCAACATCAGAAGCCTTAAAACTATTCCCTGATGGATTGTTGGGTGAGCATAAAAACAAGATTTTACTATTTGGTTTTACGGCTTCTAAAACACTTTCAACTTTTGGTTCGAAGTTATCTGATAGATTCACTTTAATAATGTCGATAGCATTGATATTTGCCAACACCTCATACATGCCGTAAGTAGGCGGAAGCGTTATGATATTATCTTGGTTAGGCTCGCAAAATGCTCTAAATATTAAATCTAAAACCTCGTCACTCCCATTTCCTAAAAGGATATTTTTAGTAGAAACCCCTTTGATTTTAGAGAGTAACATTTTTACTTTATTTTGTTGTGGATCTGGATATCTGTTAACGCCATTTTGAAACGGATTTTCATTGGCGTCCAAAAAAACCATATTGCCTGTTACGCCCTGAAATTCATCTCTTGCTGAAGAATACGGTTTTAATGCCTTTATATTTGAGCGAAGCAGATTGCTTATATTGAAATTTTGTTTCATTTTTAAAAGGACTTCGACACGCTCAGTCCAACATTTAATTTTTAATTAATATCTTTTAGTCTAATAGAAACGGCATTTTTATGAGCTTGTAAACCTTCAGCTTCTGCCATTAATTCTATGGATTTACCAATGTTTTTTAAACCTTCTTTAGTTATTTTTTGAAAGGTCATGCTTTTCATAAAACTATCTAAGTTTACACCAGAATAGGCTTTTGAAAACCCATTGGTTGGCAGGGTATGATTGGTACCTGAAGCATAATCGCCTGCACTTTCGGGCGTGTAATTACCAATAAATACAGAACCTGCATTACAAATACCATTCACATAAAAATCTTCGTTTTTACAGCAAATAATAAAATGCTCTGGGGCATATTCATTAATTAAATCAAGTGCTAATGCATCACTTTCAACATAAATTAATTTAGAGTTAGTAATTGCTTTTTCTGCAATGGCTTTACGAGGAAGTACACTTAATTGCCTTTCTATTTCTTCTGAAACAGAATCAATCATGGCTTTTGATGTGGACACTAAAATAACTTGACTATCCGCTCCGTGTTCAGCCTGACTTAACAAATCAGAAGCTATATAGGATGCATTTCCTGTTTCGTCAGCAACGACCAATAACTCACTAGGGCCTGCAGGCATATCTATAGCTACACCGTGTTTAGTTGCAATTTGTTTAGCAACCGTAACAAATTGATTTCCTGGTCCGAAAATTTTATAAACTTGGGGAATTGTTTTTGTTCCAAAGGTTAAACCAGCAATGGCTTGAATACCTCCAACTTTTATAATTTTAGTAACACCACATAATTTTGCAGCAAACAAAATTTCTGGGGCTAATTGACCCGCTTTATTTGGTGGAGAACACAAAACAATTTCTTTACAACCAGCAATTTGGGCAGGAACGGCCAACATTAAAACGGTTGAAAATAAAGGGGCTGTACCCCCTGGAATATATAATCCTACTTTCTCAATTGGACGTTTTTCTTGCCAACAGGATACCCCTGTTGTCGTTTCTATCTCTACTCTATCTGTTTTTTGTGCGTTATGAAATACTTCAATGTTTTGTTTTGCAAGTTTAATAGCCTCTTGAAGTGTTTCTGAAACATTCAAATTAGCATTGTCTATTTCACTTAAATTTACCACATTGTTTTTTAATTCAACACCGTCAAAACGTTGCGTATAACTTGCAATTGCTTTATCTCCTTCTTTTTCAACATCACTAAAAACCTGATTAACGATAGTTTCAATATCGTTTACCGTTTGAGTGGGTCTTTTTAATAATGCTGACCACTCATTTTTATTAGGGTTATTTATTATTTGCATTTTAAATCTGTTTAGTAAGATTCTTCGCTTTGGCTGACAATTAGAGTACCATTTTTTCGATTGGGCATACTAAAATACCTTGTGCGCCATTGGCTTTTAATTCGTCAATAACATCCCAAAATTGGTTTTTACTAATAACAGAATGTACCGAACTCCAACCCTCTTGAGCCAATGGTAAAACTGTTGGGCTTTTCATGCCTGGCAAAACATTAATAATGTTTTCAATTTTATCATTTGGGGCATTTAATAATATATATCTTGACTCTCTACCTTTTAAAACCGATTGAATTCTAAATTGAATTTTATCTAAAATAGCTTGTTTTTCTTCACTTAATACAGGAGAAACAGCTAAAACAGCTTCAGATTTTAAAATGGTTTCAACTTCTTTTAGGTTGTTTTTAAAAAGGGTACTTCCACTGGAAACAATGTCAACTATAGCATCTGCAAGCCCTATATTTGGCGCTATTTCAACAGACCCATTAATAATATGTAGATTTGCATTTACACCGTTTTTGTCTAAAAATTCCTGAACGGTATTAGGATATGAAGTGGCTATGCGTTTACCTTCTAAATCTTGTATTTTAGAATATTTGGCAGATTTTGGTATTGCAATACAAACTCTACAAGTTGAAAAACCTAATTTTTCAACAACCGAAATACCGTTGCCTTTTTCAATTAAAACATTTTCGCCAATAATAGCAGCGTCTACAACGCCATCTTTTAAATATTGAGGAATATCACCGTTTCTTAAATAAAAAACTTCAACAGGAAACCCTTTAGCAGAGGCTTTCAATTGGTCTTTGCCATTATCAATATAGATACCAATGTCTTTTAAAATAGCCATGGAATCTTCATTTAAACGTCCTGATTTTTGTACTGCAATTCTTAATTTACTCATTATGTTGTTTTTATGAGTTTGAAACAATCTTATTGGATTTAAAAAATAAAAACCCGCTTGATTGTCTCAAACGGGTTTAAATATATGTTGATTTTATTCAATACATTTTCACTTCGCTTGAGCGCAGATTTGAAAATGATGATGATGTTTTTGAATAAAAGTCATTTCTTTTTTTAATCAATGCAAATATCTGTAATTTAACTTTAAAATTCCAAACAAATTGTGTAAAATTTATATAAAAAAGGAATAAATTATTGATTTCCTAAAATAATGGGCATTCCACTATCGCCTGAGCCAATAACAATAACTTTACTATTTGGTGATTCTGCTAATTTAATAGTAGCCTCAATACCTTTATCTTGTAATATCATATTATTTAATGATGCACTCAAAATTCTATTCGCATCAGCCTTACCTTGAGCTTCAATAATTTGTTTTTGTGCTTCTTTATCTGCTGTAATCAGTCTAAATTCATATTCTAAAGATTCTTGTTCTTGCTTTAATTTACGCTCGATAGCATCTTTAATGGTGGCAGGTAAAGTAACATCTCGAACCAATACTTCATTTAATTGAATGTACTGATCTTCAACAATTTTTTTTGTTTCTTCAAAAATTTCTTGCTGAATAGCATCTCGTTTACTTGAATATAATTGTTCTGGAGTATATCGTCCTACTACACTTCTAGCGGCAGATCGAATTGCAGGCAACAAAACACGTTCTTTATACATCTCACTTTTTTCTTGATGTAATTTTCCTATATTTTTAAAATCAGGTTGAAACCAAACAGAGGCTTCTAATTTAATATCCAATCCGTTTGATGAAAGCACATTCATTTTTTCAGTTATTTCTTGTTGACGCACTTCATAAACAAATACTTTGTTCCATGGTGCTACAATGTGAAACCCTTCACCTAAGGCAGGTTCATCAATAACAACACCTTCTCCAAAGGTTTTAAATAACACGCCAGCTTCACCTGAATTAATAGTTACAGCTGATTTTGATAGTACAATAATAAGTATCACCGCAACGATGATAAAAGGGAATGCTACTTTTGGTAATTTTTCCATAATTGAATTTATATTTTATATGCGAATATACGCTATTTTGACATTTTTTTCAATTTGAAAATCATAATAAACTCAGAAAAAATCTATTTAACATTTGAGTATTTCGTGTTTTTAATTTATAAACGTAATTATAGTTAACACGTACTCATATTACGGTATTAAAGTCAGGTATTTTTTAAAATTCTATGGTTTTAAAATCCATAAGGATTGTTTGATATCTAATAATTTGGGATCTTGAATTAAAACTTCAATTTTATGATACCCTTTTTCTAAATTATTTGGAAAAACACCTTTCCAAATATGGCGTGATTTTGTTCTTAAATAAGGTGATTTTTTACTGTTTTTGTCTGGACTTTTTTCTTCTTTTTGTGAGCGCTTAATATAATTTACGAAAGGATCTGTTATACGTTCTTTTTTTAAATAAATTATATCCTGATTGGATAGTTTTATAGACACTTTAGTACTATCAGAACCCGAAAACACATTTACATAAAACTCATTAGTTTTTGATAACGGCGACAAAGGCTCACCATTATAATCTCCTAACCAGACACTAAATTGTTTAGAATTAGGTAAATCTATGCCTTTGTAATTTATGCTGTAATTGTTGTTGTTAAAATCTATTTCAAAATAGCCTTTTGGAGTTCCACAGCTCATTAGAGACAAAGGAATGCCTTCCCAGTTTTTTTGACCTGTCCACCAATTTCCACAAACAGCCCCTGCAGTTAATTCATGAATTATATTTCCTGAAGGCATTTTAATATTATTACGGAATGCAGTATGTGTGTGTCCAGTTAAAAATAAAACGTTTTTAAAAGGGTTTAAAATATTTATAATATCCTGTTTGTTTTTCATACTAACAAACGGAATGTGTTGGCTTATTACGATGGGCTGATTTGGGTCTACTGTTTTTAGCAATTGAGATAAAAACGTTATTTGATTGTCTTGGTACATACCTTTATAGCCATATTTTCCTTCAGGTGTTATACTATTTAAAGAAACGAATAGCACATTATTACGAAAAAAAGCATAGGTGTCTGGTCCAAAATTATCTCTAAAAAGATTGGATTGATTTTTTTTATCTGTATTAAAATTTCTATCGTGATTTCCATATACAACCCATGATGGTTGTTTTATATCATCAACTAATTTTTTTAATGGTAAAAATAACTCTGGAGTATCATTTACTAAATCTCCTAAATAAATACTGAATTCGAAATCATTTCTATTTAGTAATTCTTTTAAAATAGATTGTGTTGCTTGAAGTAATTCATTAGTATCTCCTACTTGAATATCGCCTATAGCTAAAAACTTAAAAGCTTTTTTTTCCTGTATTTCTTGTAGTTCAAAATCTATTTCAATTTTGGTATTGCTATCAAAATCACTTGGGATGTTATACCACCATTTTTTTGTATTGCTATGACCATAACCTGAAGGAAGTATAGGAAAAAGAACTTGCCCCTTTTTTACGGGGATTTTAAAAAAACCTTTTTTGTCTGTTTTTACAAGAGTATCACCATTAGAAACCCATATGTTTTTTAATTTTTTATTGGTTGTTTTATTTTTGTTAGAAACAGTTCCTTGAAGCCAAACATCTAAGGTTTGAGCATTTGAAAAAAAACTAATTCCCAAACAGCAATAAAAAACGATAATTTTAAAAGTAGTTGTCATTTTCTCTTAGTTTATAAAAGTAAATAAGCGGAGATAAAAACCCCCGCTTATTTATAAAATAATATATGATAATTATTTCTTCTTAATTTTCAGGAGAATCAAATTTATATAAATTTAAGATATCATTAGCTATATATGAAGCATAAGACAATCCGTTTGGTGCTACTTCTATTTTTAAATCGCTAGCATCTGCATCAGCAAATACCACTGGAGTTCCCCAGTTGTTTACATCAGAATCAAATGGTAAGAAAACAGGTGTACCATTATCATTTTGATAAAATAGCATGGCGTTATTGTATTTATCAACTGCAATATCAAAATCTCTTGTGTTTGTTGTTACAATTAAATCACCTAATGTACTCCAAGCAGATGCTGTTGCATCGTATTTTTTAACTCGTAATTGGTAATCTGTATCAGGACCATTGTTTTCAGCATAAGCTACATATACATTACCTTGTTGATCAACATCTAAAGCAATATTATAGTAATAAACAGTGTTTTCTTCACTTTCTTTCATTTTATCTGCAAGTGTAGTCCAAGTTCCGTTATTATATTTAAAAACAGAGATTGCTTGACCTTCACCATAGTCTAAAATAGCAAGGTAAATAACATCACCTATTACTTTTGTTTTCAGCTCTCTAGCAAAACCAGATCTTCCAGCAATTGTTAAATCTGACCATGTGTTAGCTTCAAATGATCTTGCAAAAACATTACGTCTGTTATCATCACCGCTAACATCATTAGTATAAAAACCGTAAATACTATTATCACTCGTAATAGCTACCGTATTAGCTCCTGCTTTAACTTCTGTAAACGGCGTACCCCCAACATAACTCCATGTATCATTTTCGTATGACATGATAGATGCTTGTCTTATTTCTGTATACTCTAAAAAGCTGATAAAAGGTGTTCCGGTTTCACTAAATTTTAAATCAACGCTACTTGCTCTGTAGTCTGAAAAATCTGTAGTACCTGTTCGTGTCCAAGATGTACCATCATAGCTAATCAAGTTCATTTTTTGGTCATCAGATGCATCTCTATCACTAATATAAGCTACATAAGGAATTGAGGTTGTAGGGTTTATTTGTAGCGCCGTTTCTGTTATTGTATCTTCAGAATACGTGCTTAATAAGCTCCAAACTGAACTCGCTAATTTACCAACAGTTACAGTATAAATTTTATTAGTAATACCTTCGGATACTAAATACTCAATAGGTGCAGAAAAGTTATTAGCAGTTGTGCCACTAACTTGCTCAACAGCTCCAATTTTAACAACATCACCTTCTGTAGTTGTAAAACGAGCAATTAAACTTGTTAAATCCGCTCCATCTGGAAGTGATATGGCAATATCGGTTGTTGTAACATCTTCTATAACATAATCACTAAAAAGCGTTGTTGCGTTATCTTCAGCGTAAAAGCCAAAACTTGTCATTTCAACTTCAGAAGGTACTTCTGGTTCTGTTATAGAATCATCATCACTACAACCTACAGCTAATGAAAACATTGCTGTTAGGGCAAATAAAAATTTGATTGTTTTTTTCATAATAATTGTATTTAAATTTAAAGGGTTATAATTAATTTTTTTTAGGATATAATACCGCTTTCGTTAGCGGTGTTTTTATAAAATATTTCTTAGTTATTTTTTTAATGGCTTTTATTGAAACAGCATTCACTAAAGCTTCATAATCTGTAACAAACTGCCAGTTTTTATATTGGTTAAAATAGTAGTCTCTGATACTTTTTGTCCAAAATGAATTCTTTTGTTTGTTGACATTGAAAGTAGTTATCAAATTTGTTTTTACTTTTTGTAAGTCTTCATTAAAATCAATTTCTCCAGAGGCTATTCCTTTCAGTATGGATTTTACTTCAGTTTCTATGATATCTACATCAGACGGTTTACAAACTAAGGCTATGGTTTGCCTACTTAATGGTGTTGGGTGCTTTGTAGCACTTACAGACACTGTAACCCCGTATACAACTCCCATGTCTTCACGTAACCGCTTATTTAATTCTAATTTCAACACAGATTCTAAAATTTGATTTTGTATTTCTAAACTTGAAAAGTTTTTTAATTTGTGGTCCTGCTGATAAATTAATGAAAAAACAGCCTTTGGAGATTCGCCACCGTATTTTATGAAGTCGACAGATTTATTTTTAATAGCTTGTGGCTTATATTTATAAGATGTGTCAAATTCTCCTTTTGGTATGGTTGCGACATACGTTTTAATAAAAGGCAAAACAACCTCTAAGTCTTTATCAGAAATAATAGTTAGCACATAATTATTAGCACTTTTAAAAAAGGTATTATAGATAGGAATAATTGCCTCTTGATTTAAGCCTTTATCTAATTCAGATTTGGTGTTTGGTTGTGTGGTATAGTCTTTACCCCTAATTAAATATTTAAGTTCTTCTTGGAAGTTTTCTTTAGCTGATTTTGGTTTGTCAGAAATATTATCAATAGACACGTCTTTTAGTTGTTTAAAAAGTAGGCTATCCACTTTTGGTTCTGTCGCTTTTAAATAAAACAACTCAAAAAGTGTTTTAATGTCTTTTGTATTTGCACTACCAAAAAAGCCTGAACGGGTTTTATCTATTAAAAACTGAATTTTAGCGCTATTTCCTGCTAAATAATGACTCAGGGCTTCTCTAGAAAAATCACCATAACCACTCATTGAAACAGCAGGAGCACTGTATTGTGCATTTAAATAATTGATACTATCCATAGCGTAAAAGCCTCCTTTTTTAAAACCCGCTAATAAAATATTATCTTGGTTAGTTAAGGATTTTTTATAAATAATTGTAGCTCCATTATTAAGCAATATTTTTTGGGCATCAATTGCAGTTAAGGGTTCTATACGTTTTATAATACCAGGTTTGGGCGTATTTTTTAATAATCTCTCTGGAACGTATAAATCATTTTTATAAGGTTTGACTTTTTGGGTCTTAAATTTTTGAATAGTATGTAACAACTCTTTTTTATTAGGTAGGCTATTAACATGCTCATTATTTGTTGTTAATAAATATTGAAAAGGGCTGTTTTTTTTATTCTCTTTTAAAGCACTTAAGATTTGAATAGAATCTATTTTATAAAAATATTCCTCCATCATTTTGTATTCATCCTCCAGTGAAATAATCATATTTCCATTGAAAAAATCTTGATACATTTGATTAATCATTCCAGCTGCAGAAATAGGTTTGTCTTCTTGCAGTGTTCTATTAAAAGCCGCTAACATTGTTTTGCTTACTTTTTCTATTTCAAGAGGTGTAAATCCATATTGAAATATTTGCTGAAAATGCATATTGAATTCATTAATGCCATCTAATGCTGATTCTGGTTTTAATTCAACTGTTGCTAATAAGGCGCCTTTAGATTTTAAGAAGTTACTAATATTGATACTTGTCTTTTTATATTTGGTATCATTAAAAGATAATTTTGCTAAGCGAGCAGAAATTAATTTATTTAATACACTACGGGTTAAGTAGCCATGGTAACTTGTTTTTGTGTTTACATTTTTATAAACATCCTGTAATTGTATGTAATTTAATTCTGTTTTTTTATTCCAATTGTCACTATAAACAATTAAACTGTCTTTTTTGTAATCAGGAATTTTCCCAACCGAAGTTTTTGGAAATTCTGAAGGTATATTAGCGAATTTTTTGTGTATAATCTCCTCTATTTCTATAGGATTAATATCACCTGTTATAGCTACAGCCATTAAAGAAGGATCATACCATTTATTATAGAAAGCTTTTAATTCTGCTAATTTAAAATGTTTTAAACTCACCGTATCTCCTATGACTGTACGTTCATTATAAATAGAATTATTTAATAATGTATTTAAAAATACTTCTCCACTTTGATTTCTTGGCGATTGTTTTGAAAGCCATTCAGACAATACAACACCACGTTCTTTTTCAACTTCCAGAGAGTCCAGTAGCATCCCATTAACCCAATCAGACATGATAGTTAAAGTAGAATCTATAACCGTAGGATCCTTTGTTGGAATTTTTAATTTATAAATAGTTTCCTCAAATGAAGTATGCGCATTTAAATCATGTCCAAATTTAGACCCTTTGTTTTCTAAAAACTCAATTAACTCATTAGCTTTGAAATGTTTAATACCGTTAAAAGCCATGTGTTCTAAAAAATGAGCTAAACCACGTTGATTTTCTGTCTCTTGTAAAGAACCCACTTTTACAAACAGTCTGAAATGTCCTTGTCCCTCAACTTTATCTGTAGGATAGATATAATAAGTTAAGCCATTTTTAAGCTGTTTTTTTATAAGTATTTCATCTTGTATCAAACTTTGAGAAAAGCTTAATAACGTAATAAAGAAGAAAATAAAGGATGTGATTTTACGCATTAATTAACTATTTACTTTTTGTAATATTAATTCACTTTGATTAGCATCTGGTCCAGGAAAACCAACCGTAATGCCTAAATTATTAGAGTTTAACTTGATGGTTATTGTATTGTTTTTGCTAGGATCTAATACATGTTCTAACCATTGAATTTGAATTGGCCGTCTGTATATACCACTAGGGAAAGTTAGCGGGAACTCTGTAGTTAATATATTAAAGTCGACTCCTTCTTGTAGACCGTCACCTATGATAATAGAGTAATCTAAAAGCATGTCTTTATCCAAAGGCTTTGAGCTTAAATAAATGTAATAAGAAACAATATCTTTTCTATTTGAATTGATATTAACTGTGGATACATCATTAAAATTTATATGAACAAAAGGCTCATCAAAAACATCCATCTCCGTTTTGTTGCAAGACACTAATGTTACGATTATTGCCAATAGTGGTAAAATTATTTTTTTCATGTTTTTAATATTTAAAATGAAAGTAACGATCTGGGTTTTTAGTAATAATCTTCGTTTTGTATCATACCTGTATTAACATCCATTTCTTTTTGAGGAATGGGTAAAACAAATAAACTGTTGGGGTATAAAACCTGCTGTACACTAGAAGTCGTATTTTCGTCACGAATCATATCTTGTTTTGTTCGAGTTAAATCATAAAGCCTATGTCCTTCAAAACTTAATTCTTTTGAACGCTCTTTATCAATCAATATAGCTACAGCTTCTTTTGTGTTTTCTGAAATAGTGATATCAGCTTCTTCTTTTTGATAGTTTCTGGCTTGAAGAGTTTTAATATCTGAAATGGCAGCTTCAATGTTGTTTAAATTATTATTAGCCTCTGCCCTAATCAAATACATTTCAGATGTCCTTAAAACGATGATGTCATAGTATCTTTCAGATATATCAACATTATTTTTTAAAAATTTAATTGTCCCCAAGGTTGTGTTGTCTATTAATTGCAAACGCATGTCGTTTGGTTCTTCATTAAAAAGAGTCATCAATTTATCGCTGGCATAACCATTAGGACTTTGCAAATTATAAAAATCAATAATTGAAGGATTTTTTAACTTACCATTTAATTTAAAAAGAGATTCATCATTATCTTCAATATCTAAAAACATATCTAAATAATCCTGCCCTTCAGAAAGTGGTGTGCTATTAATAGCCAGAGTAGCATAATTTATTGCTTCTGTCCAGTTTTCCATATATAAATAGACACGTGCTAATAAGCCATAAACTGCTTTTTTTGATGCGTAATAACTAGATTCGGTATTGGTTTCGGTGCCAAAAAGTAATTCCGAATCTTTTAAATCTTTAATGACCTGAGTATATACTTCACTTACGGTATTTCTTGCTACGTTATCATCTGAACTAGGTGTTTTTAATAATACTGGAATTCCGATATGACTAGCATCATCTGTATAGTTATATGGTTGAGCATAAACACGCACCAAATCAAAATGTATTAGAGCTCTTAGAAATAACGCATTGGCTTTAATTGTAGTCATTTCTTCTTCGGTTTCAGGATAATCAGCAATAACTGCTGGGGCATATTCAAGTATATTATTTACATTCACTAAAGCCTCAAAAGCATCAGTCCAAATACCACCTACGGCTGTAATTTCTTCATCGGGATTGGAAATATAATTATATTGTGATATCATGGAGTTTTCACCAACGGTATTTACCTGCAGCATATCGGCAGCAACATCTGGATACAATACAAATTCTTCTCCATAATACGTGTAAACAGTACTATATGCACCAGGTAAAGCGGCTCTGAAACCTTCAATATCAGAAAAGAAAACAGGAATTGTAGATCTTCCAATAGGATCAACTTCTAAAAAACTATCGCAGTTATTAAGTAAAATAAAACTGAATATAGCAAGGTATGTTTTTATATATTTCATGTTTTTTTATTTAAAATGTTATGTTTAAACCCAAAGAAATTTCAGTTTCTAACGGGTAACCTCCTATGTTGTTTTTATATGAATTTCTGTTAGATTTATCATATGGTGTCCATACTAATAAGTTATTACCAATTAAGGATAGGCCTAAGGATTGTATTCCTATTGATTCGGTAACACTATTATCAAGCATGTAGCTTAATGAGGCATTTTGAATTTTTATATTTGTTTTATTATATAAAAAACGAGTTGAATTCCTTACCGAGCTTGTACTAACCCCCCAAATAGATATTGGGGCTAACGCTAAATCGCCTTCATTTTGCCAACGGTCTAGTTGATTTACTGATTGGTTTTCATCAATAATATTTAACCCATCAGAATTTACACTTCTAGCAAAAGAACTAAAGCTGTACCCTCCAATGGTATATCCTGTTGTTATACTCAAATAAAATTTGTTTTTAAAAGAAAACGTATTGGTCATACTTCCAAAAACATCAGGAACAGAAGATTTTTCTGCCACGCGATTATCTAAACTATATTCTTTGGTTATATTACCTTCTGTATCATACCACATTGGGTATCCATCACGTGGATCAACACCAGCCCATCTAACTAAATAATACGTATTTGTACTCCCTCCAACTTCTAATCGAAAATTCCCTAAGTTTTTAGGAACATCATTATATAATTCTAATAGTTTATTTTGATTATGGGATGCTAACAAACGCGTATTCCAACTAAAGTTTTTAGTTCTAATATTTTTAGACTCAATAGTAACTTCAATACCTTTATTTTCAATTTCACCAACATTTCTAACAACTGTAGTAGCCCCTGTTGTTCTAGAAGCATCCAAATCACTAATTAAATTTGTAGTTTTATTTCGATATACCTCAGTTAAGATATCTAATCGGTTATTTAATAAAGCAACTCGAAGCCCAATATTTGTCATATACGTGGTTTCCCAACTTAAATCTGGATTAGCTCCTACTGATAGCCCAGCTCCTAAAGCGTCACCGTACTGATAAGAATCGCTTATTGCATAAATGCCATCTGGGTTTTGACTTCCAAATCTGGAGTTTCCATTTGTCCCGTAACTACCTTTAACACTTAAAATATTTATTAAACTGCTATTAAAAAAATCTTCTTTATGAATATTCCATGAGGCTCCTATTGATAAAAAACTGGCACGTTGCACATTTTTACCAAAATTAGAATTTCCATCATTTCGTCCATTTAAATTTAAATTATAACGCCCATCATAATTGTACGTTAGCTGTCCTAAATAGGACGCTTTAGTTGTTTCGCTTTCACTACTTGTTCCATCAGAAAAAGAAGCCAAACTTACAATTCTAATATGGTCATTGGCAAAACCGTAACCCCAAGAGCTCGTAGAGTTATAGGTGTTAGCCCCTAACTCTATACCTGCAACACCTGATAATTGATGTAAACCAAATTGTTTATTAAAGTTTAACCTATGAATGGTATTCCAGTTTAAAAAATTTGCATTAGCAGCATTGGCATAGCCATCATTAGTACCAGTTAAGTCGTTACCTGACCAGTTATACATAGAATTATAGCGTTTTTCATTATAATTATTATAATCTACACCAAATTGTGAACTGAATGTAAAGGCATTATTAATAACGTAATTTAACTGTATAGCTCCTTTAAATGAAAATGCTTTTTGCCCATTATCATTTTGTTCACGTTCTGCAAGGCTATTAAAAAATCGTTTCTCTACCCATCTAGGGGATCCATCAGTATTATTTCCTTCTATAATTTTATAATACTGTCTAAAAGACCCATCTGCATTATAAGGTGATATAATAGGAAATGCAGCATAGTAGTCGTCGTTAGGAGTAAAAATTGTATTGGTATTGTATGAACCTAGTAAATTCAAGTCTAAATTTAATCTATCCGTTATGTTAATATTATTGTTAGAATTTATAGACATTCTTTGTTGAGTGTTCCCAACTAAAGCCATTTTATTTTGGTAATAAGAACCCGAGATACGATGGGTTGATTTTTCAGAACCACCAGAAGCCGACAAATTTATTTGAGAAGTTGTTCCTATATCAAAATATACATCATACCAATCAGTATCTGTTGTAGAATAGCTATTCATGTCATTATCAGTAAATGGAAAATAAGCCAAGTCATTTCCTGCATTTAAAAATGCCTCTTTTGCTAAAGTTAAATATTCATCAGCATTAAGTGTTTTGAATCTGGTATCCTTATTAATAAAAGAAACACCTGATCGTAAAGAAAGATTTAGTTCTGGTTTATTGGCTTTACCTTTTTTTGTAGTAATTAAAATAACACCATTGGCGCCGTCTGCCCCATAAATAGTGGTTGCAGAAGCATCCTTTAAAACAGTGATAGATTCAATGTCTTCAGGATTTATAAAAGATAAAGGACTAACACTTGTTTGAACCCCTAAAATCTGATTTGTATTATTCCCTGTAGTAATAGGAATTCCATCAACAATCCACAAAGGTTCATTTGAAGCTGTTAATGAAGCTTCTCCTCGAATGGTTACAGAATGTCTGGGTCTAGCACTTGATGCGTCATTACTTTGTGGGTTTACTTCTAAACCAGGAATAATACCTTCTAAAAGTTTGTCTACACGCTGTTGCGGTAAATTAACAATATCTTCTGATTTAATTTGGTAAGCACTAGATACTAAGTTTGATTTTTTTTGAACTGTACCATAATTACTTGTTACAATTACTTCATCTAAGGCTTCAAAATCTTCTTTTAAAATAATGGTCTTTTTTTCAGAAGTTGTAACAACAATTTCTTGGCTCAAAAAACCCATGCTCTCAATCTTTAAAATACCACCTGATGGAATCCCATCAAGACTAAAATTTCCGTCAAAATCTGTAACAGCCCATTTGTTATGATTGTCTTTTAACAAGATGGTTACACCGCTTATAGGTTCACCTGATATATCCGTTACGACTCCTGAAATATTAAACAGTTTTTGCAAAAATTGGCTAAAAATATTTTTAGTTTTTTGTGCTTCTTTTTTATATAATACCACTTGCTTATTTATTACTTTATACGCTATATTGGTATTATCTAATATTAAGTTTAACACTTCTTCAATATCTTTATCTACAACCTCAAAACTTATTTTTTTGTTTAAATCGGCTTCATCCAATCCAGATTGAGCAAAAACATAATCAGATGTAGTTTCTATTTTTGCTATAATTTCTTTTATAGTTTCTTTTTGAACGTGTAGAGTTATATTACCAATTTGTGACGCTGTAGTAGCTTGAATTGTTGTAAATAGTGTAAGTAACTGAAAAGACAGAAGCGCAATGAATTTGCTGTTTAGCAGAAAATTGTTTTTGTTTATTAATTGTTTGTTTTTCATCATTAATTATTTCTGAGTGACATTAATTTGGTATAACTAGATGGTACTGTTTTCTATTTTAAAATGACTATTTGACAGTATTGACAATGTTTCCAATACATCTTCAATGTTTGTGGATAAATAAATTTTACCTGTACAGGTTTTTCCTGTCAGTTCCTTTTCTGAATCTAAAAATGCGACGTTGTAATATCTTGATAGTTCCAATAGAATAGTTTCAATTGGTGTATCGTCTAATAATAGATACCCGTTTTTCCACGAAGTGTGCATTTCGGTATTTACTTTCTTTTTAATGAGTTTAGAAGTAGTGATTTCTAAAGATTCATTTGGTAGCATTCTTGCTTCCATATTATCTTGTGTAGTAACTCCAACAGAACCTTCAACCAAAACCACACGTTGCTCTAAAGTGTTTTTGTAAGCTTTTACATCAAAAGTAGTCCCGTAAACATTGACATTGAATTTTGAAGTTTCAACCATAAATGGTTTTGTATTATCTTTAGTTACCTCAATAAAGATTTCACCTTCTAAATAAATGGTCCTATTATTTTCGTTAAACTGGGAAGGGAATTTTACTGTTGACCCAGAATTTATCCATAATTTAGAACCGTCAGATAATATTAATTCTGAACGTTTTCCAAAAGGCACCTTTAAAGTGTTAAAAATAGGACTGTCACTTATTTGTATATTTTCACCTTTAGAATTTGTGATAGTTGATTTCTTGATAGTCAAAATTTCATTATTAGGTAATGAAAAAGTTTGATTATCAGTTATTAATTGTATTGAAGATTCTGTAAGCGATTTTTCAACAATTATTTCAGGAACCTCTGATAGTTTACGTATAGTTGAAATAGCTATGGCCATAATAATTATTACGGTAGCCGCCGCAGCAAAATAATAATAGCGCTTTCTTTTTCTCCTAACTATAGCGTGGTTTTGTGTTTTTTCAAAAATTCTATTATATAATATTTTACGTTCACTATCTTGAAGGCTTACTGTTTCAAATTTAATTTTTTCAAATGCTTTTTTAGCATTTTCAAACTGAAGCTGGTCTTCAGGTTTCTGTTTAAGATAAGAATCCCAATATTTTATAGATTCTGAATCTTTAGCAAGCATATAGAAAATAAAATAATCATTCTCCAAAAAGTCTTTTACTGTCATTGTAAATATTAAATATTTTTAGTTTTTAAGAATAAATAAGTAGATTCTATATATACAATACTGTTTGGTACCGCATATATCATCTATTCAAATGTTAATATTATGTTAAAATAAAAATGAAGACTATTTAGTATGATGACTAAGAAACAAATAAAAATTACCAGCATTATTGCTACGCAAGTGTTTTAGGGCCTTAAGAATTAAATTTCTACATGCTGGCACTGTTATTTGTAAAATTTCTGCTATTTGTTTGTACTCGTAGTCTTGTGTGTAACGCAAATAAATTATTTCTCGCTGTCTAGGGGATAAACTTTTTAATACAGCTTCTATTTTGTTTTTTAAATGGATTTTGGCTTCTTTTTCCAAAATTAAATCTTCTACATTAATATCTAATTCAAAAGGAATTTGTTCGTTATCTATATCAATAGGCAGAAGCTTTTTACGTCTTTTATATTCATCAATAATTTCGTTCCTAACGCTTTTTAATAAGTAAGGTTTTATGTTATTTCGATAATTTAAGTCTTTATTGAGTATAAGTTTTTGAAAAACATTATGAATAGCATCCATAACCAAATCAGAATTAAAATTTAGATGCAATCCATAGGAATATAAATCATCAACATATTTTTTATATATGATTTCTATCTCCTCCATATTCAATCAAATCCCTTTCATACTTAGTAGTAAAACTGTTTGCAAAAAGCAAAGCTACTAAATAACCAGTCTAATTCTGATAAAACTAATATTTATCATCAAATTAGCATTTATACCCACCTTTTACTGTATTATATAAAATATAATTAATAGTGATTATTAAATTATTAATATAAAAAATCCGAATTATGTCAGTCCGTTGAATTTTCTTAAGAACCATTCTATCGACAAACTTAGAGCAATTAAAAACAATAGATAGTTCCAATCAATCAACGGGATGGAATTTTTATGACTTTTTTGAATAGGTTTGTATCGAACGTCAGCTAACAAATGGGTTGCTAAGCTTTCAGTATTAGCAATAAAAAAAGATGTTGCACCTTGGTTAGTTGCCAATTGTTGAAGTTTTGTAACATGCGCATTTAAGAATTGTTGCTCCACATCATACTCTAAAATTTGAAAAGTTCCAGATTTTGAAATATTTCCATAATCTGCTTTCACTGTGAAACTATATTGAGAAGCTGGCAAATTACTCAAATCGACTTGATACGTATTATTGTTTTTGAATACAAAAGAAAAGGATTTTTCTTCATTAGAAATAAGATCTTTTATTTTTATTGTTAAGTTTTCTCTTGTGTCAAACTCGTAGTTTTTATCAAATACTTGCGCATTAATAACTACATTTTGATTTCCATCATAAAACGATTCAAAATCTACATTTAACCTACTACGTTGTTTATTTGAAGCTAAATATTGAATGAGTTTGCTTATAAAATTATCAAACTCGTTAAACGATTCATTGTTTAAAAAACTTTGAGCTCGCCACTTCCAAATATTTTCACCTAATAGTACTCCTTCTTTTCTCCCTTGAATTTCAAAAGTTGCTAATAACGGACTTTCGGTAGTTACATTATTTATTTTTTTGTTTAATAGAGTTTCAAAAGACGATGCAAATGTTACTGAACCGTAATTTGATTTTAAAGGTGGAAATGATTCAAAATTCAACTCATCAATAGTAAAAGGTTTGTAGTTAAAATTTTGTTTACCTTGAAAATCCTCAGTCTGGTTGGTTATTTCATACTGGTAGTTTTCAGATATTGTATTTAGAAAATTCAAGTCTGTTTTAGTACCAACTACCATTAATCTGTTCGCATTTAGTTTGTTTAAAAGTTCAATAACATTTTTAAATGTATTATTTGGCTGGTATAGAATAAATAACTGAAAATCATTAACGTGATTAATGACTTCATTTGGCTTTAATAGGGATACAGCCCGTTGCTCATTACTTTCTATACTCTTTTTAAACATCCCTAAATCTGGGTGTAATAAATCACTAACCAAAGCTATATTTGTTTTCTGGTCAATGATTTCAATAGCAAAATTTTTAGTGTTATTTATTGTGTTTTTTTCAGTTACTATAGGTGCTAAAATAGCTTTATATGTAGCTATACCAACTTTGTCAGCAGGTAATACCACATTTATAATCTCAGAATTATCATCTTTAGTAAAACGAACGGTTTTTGAAAATACCTTATTAGCACCGGCATATATGTCAAAATTAGTATGTATTGTTTGGTGCCCATTATAAACTAAAATAGCTTCAACGGGAAATTCGTTTTTTAAATAAGCATACCTATTTACATTAAGTTGTTGGATTTTTAAATCGACATACGTAATGGTATCTCCGGTAATAACTGGGTAAATTGGTTGATCATAAGACTGTGACACGAATTGATAATCATTTCCATACGTTTGATTTCCATCACTTATTAATATAGTTGGAGATATCGTATTCTTATAAATTTGAGCTAATTGAGTAAAAGTATTGTCAATATTGGTTTCAGATTCTGAAAACGTTATTGAATCTGAATTATTTAAGCTTTTGCCGAAAGTATAATAATCAATATTAAACTTATCAGCTAACTCTGAGTTATTTTTTAAGCTTTCGATTAATTCAAGAACCTCTTTATCATATTTTAAATGCTTGATGGAACTTGAATTATCTATAGCTATAACTAAATTAGGTTTTTCTTCAAAAACTATAAGTTGTTCAAACTTTGGATTTATAAGTAATAAGAATACAGAAAAAAACGTAACAAACCTTAAAAAAATAAAAACAGCACTAAGTTTATACCTGATTTTGGATTTAAATTTATACTGAAAAAGCGCTATAAATAGCGCTATTATTCCAGCAAGTATGATATAAATTAGAGTTTCGTAACTCATTAAAATTTAAACCGGTTTAGATAAAATGATATTATTGCTTTAACAATATTGAATAATTAAAGCATATATAAATTAGGTTAACATTCCGCCATCTACATTTAGAGTTTGTCCAGTAATGTAAGCACTCATATCACTAGCTAAAAACACACAAGCATTAGCAACATCTTCAGGAGAACCACCGCGTTTTAATGGAATACCTGCTCGCCATCCTTTTACAACGTCTTCATTTAATTTGGCTGTCATTTCAGTTTCAATAAACCCAGGTGCAATCACGTTGCTTCTAATATTTCTTGAGCCTAATTCTAATGCAACTGATTTTGAAAACCCAATAATACCTGCTTTGGAAGCTGCATAATTGGTTTGTCCCGCATTTCCTTTAACCCCAACAACTGAACTCATATTGATAATGGAGCCTTGGCGCTGTTTTAGCATGGTTTTCTGTACGGCTTTTGTCATATTAAAAACCGATTTTAAATTCACTTCAATAACGGAATCAAAATCTTCCTCAGTAATACGCATTAATAGATTATCCTTGGTTATTCCTGCATTATTTACAAGCACATCAATGCTACCAAATTCTGAAACTACATCCTCTGCTAATTTTTGAGCTTCATCAAAACTAGCTGCATTACTTTTATATCCTTTTGCTTTGATACCTAAAGCTGACAATTCTTTTTCTAACTCATTAGCTGCCTCAACAGAAGCACTATAAGTAAAGGCTACGTTGGCACCTTGTTCTGCAAACACCTGAGCAATCCCTCTTCCAATTCCTCGGCTTGCTCCTGTTATTATGGCAGTTTTTCCTTTTAGTAATTTCATTATATACGTCATTAATTATTATAAACCTTGTTAAAATCAAATATAACAAATACAAATGGCTTCAAATAAAAAAACCTCACTAATTTATGTGAGGTTTTGAATCTATTTAAACCTTTTGTTTATGCCAAAACTTCGGCTATTTTCTTTCCTATTTCAGCAGGAGAATCTACAACGTGTATACCACATTCTCTCATAATTGCTTTTTTTGCTTGAGCGGTATCATCACTACCACCTACAATAGCACCTGCATGTCCCATGGTTCGTCCTGCAGGAGCGGTTTCTCCAGCAATAAAACCTACAACGGGTTTTTTACTACCACTTGTTTTATACCAATGCGCAGCATCTGCTTCTAGTTGACCACCTATTTCACCAATCATCACTACAGCTTCTGTTTCTGGGTCATTAATTAATAACTCAACAGCTTCTTTTGTGGTTGTTCCAATAATAGGATCTCCTCCTATTCCAATTGCCGTAGTAATTCCCAAGCCTTGTTTTACGACTTGATCTGCAGCTTCATAGGTTAATGTTCCTGACTTAGAAACAATACCAACTTTTCCTTTTTTAAATACAAATCCTGGCATGATACCAACTTTGGCTTCCCCAGGCGTAATAACTCCTGGGCAGTTAGGACCAATGAGTCTACAATCTTTATTTTTTATATAAGTTGATGCTGTAATCATATCAGCTACAGGAATACCTTCTGTGATGGTAATAATAACTTTTATACCAGCATCAGCAGCTTCCATAATGGCATCTGCAGCAAATGCAGGTGGTACAAAAATAATAGTAGTATCTGCACCAGCTTCGTTAACAGCTTCTAGAACTGTATTAAAAACAGGTCTATCTAAATGGGTTTGACCTCCTTTTCCTGGAGTAACACCACCAACAACGTTGGTTCCGTACTCTATCATTTGGCTGGCGTGAAACGTACCTTCACTGCCTGTAAAACCTTGTACTATAATTTTTGAATCTTTGTTTACTAAAACACTCATAAGTGATTATTTTTATTTGAATAAAGCTGAGCAAAAATACTTTATTTGAAAATACTTTTGCAGTATTTTTAAGTTATTTTTTTGATTTTATAAATTCTAATATTTGAGGAATTTGTTTTATTGAAGCTAACTCTCTTAATTTTAGACGCACCTCCTCTGCTGGATATCCAAAATATGTTTTACCTCCTTGTAAAGATTTACTTATTCCAGATTGGGCTTGAACCACAGCTTTTCTGCCAATTGTAATACCACTCGTACAACCAACTTGCCCCCAAATAGTAACTTCATCTTCTATAATAACACAACCAGCAATACCAACTTGTGAAGCAATTAAGCATTTTTTACCAACAACTGTATCATGACCAATTTGAACTTGATTATCAATTTTAGTGCCTTCACAGATTCTGGTATCTCCTGTAACTCCTCTATCAATAGTACAAAGAGCACCTAAATCTACATTATCTTCTATAACTACTCGCCCACCTGATTTTAACTGATCAAAACCCTCAGGTCTGTTTTTATAATAAAAAGCACTCCCTCCTAAAATGGTTCCTGCATGTATCGTTACATTATTACCTATAATTGAATCATCATATATGCTTACATTTGAATGAATAACACAATTATTGCCAATAACAACATTATTACCAATAAAACAATTGGGTTGAATGACGGTGTTTTTTCCAATGGTTGCAGAATCAGAAACAGAAACATTTGAAGCTTTAAATGGCTTAAAATGATTCGTTAGTTTGTTAAAATCTCTAAAAGGATCATCACTTATAAGTAATGCCTTGCCTTCGGGGCATTCTACTTTTTTATTAATTAAAACAATGGTAGCAGCAGAATTTAGAGCTTTATCGTAATATTTTGGGTGATCAACAAAAACAATATCTCCTGATTCTACAACATGAATTTCATTCATACCTAAAACTGGAAAATTGTCATCACCAATAAATTGGCAATTAATCAACTTAGCAATTTGCAATAATGTATGAGGAGTTGGAAATTTCATCTCAATGGTTTAGTTAGTTTATGAAGTTAAAAGTTTTTTAGTTTTAAAGTTCCCTTTAAATTTTATCTGGACTTAAAACAAACTTTTATAAGTAATAACCTTTTATTCCTTTACACGCTCTTTGTACGTGCCCTTTTCTGTTTCAACTTTAATTTTATCTCCTTCGTTAATAAACAAAGGAACATTAACGGTAGCTCCAGTTTCAACCGTTGCGGGTTTGGTAGCATTAGTCGCTGTATTTCCTTTTACTCCTGGCTCAGTAGCTGTAACTTCTAAAATAACATTTGCAGGCATTTCAACAGAAAGTGGCATATTGTCTTCAGCATTAATTATTACTGTAACCACCTCACCTTCTTTCATTAACCCTGGATTGTCTAATGCAGCCTCCAATAATCTTATTTGCGTGTAATCTGCTTCATTCATAAAGTGATAGAACTCACCATCATTATATAAATATTGAAACTTATGAGTTTCTACGCGTACATCTTCCAATTTATGACCTGCAGAAAATGTATTGTCTATTATTTTACCATTGGTAACGCTTTTCATTTTTGTTCTAACAAAAGCAGGACCTTTTCCTGGTTTAACGTGTAAAAATTCTATTATTTTATAAATATCACTGTTATAACGAATGCATAATCCGTTTCTAATATCACTTGTAGTTGCCATATGATTAATTTGATTTAAAATATCCTTTCATAATGCCTCGATGAGAATTCTTAATAAACTGTAGAACTTCATCGCGCTCAGGTGTCGCTTGCATTTCAGCTTCAATAATTTCTGATGCTTGGGTGTTGTTATAATTCTTTTGATAAAGAATACGATAAATATCTTGTATTTCTCTTATTTTTTCTGTTGTATAGCCCCGTCTTCTTAATCCAACGGAATTTATCCCAACATACGATAAAGGTTCTCTTGCAGCTTTTACATAAGGAGGCACATCTTTTCTTACCAATGACCCACCCGTAACAAATGCATGATTGCCAACAGAAACAAATTGATGCACTGCTACCATACCTGCCAAAACAACGTAATCTCCAATGGTTATGTGTCCAGCAAGAGTACTGTTATTTGAAAAAATACAATTATTTCCAACAATACAATCGTGTGCAACGTGACAATAAGCCATAATTAGACAATTGTTTCCAATAACCGTTTTCATTCTATCTGAAGTCCCTCTATTGATGGTAACACATTCTCTTATTGTCACATTATTACCAATTTCAACAGTAGTTTCTTCATCATTATATTTCAAATCTTGAGGTACAGCAGAAATTACTGAGCCAGGAAAAATATTGCAATTTTTCCCAATTCGTGCACCTTCCATGATAGTTACATTACTACCTATCCAAGTTCCCTCGCCTATTACTACATTATTATGTATGGTTGTAAAGGGTTCGATAACAACATTTTTTGCGATTTTAGCTCCCGGATGAACGTAAGCAAGTGGTTGGTTCATAGTTTATTTTACTTTAGAAATTTGCGCCATAAGTTCTGCTTCTGCACAAAGCTTACCATTAGCATAAGCATAACCTTGCATGTGGCATATACCACGACGAATAGGTGTTATTAACGAACACTTGAATATTAACGTATCGCCAGGAACTACTTTTTGTTTAAACTTAACGTTATCCATTTTCATGAAAAATGTTAAATAATTTTCAGGATCTGGAACTGTATTCAAAACCAATATACCTCCCGTTTGCGCCATAGCTTCAACAATTAAAACACCAGGCATAACAGGAGCTCCAGGGAAATGACCTTTAAAGAACTCTTCATTCATGGTTACATTTTTTTGAGCAATGACATAATTATCTGTTAGCTCAAAAACCTTATCGATAAGTAAGAAAGGTTGACGATGTGGTAGCATGGCCATAATTTGATTAACATCCATTAAAGGTGTTTGACTCAAATCTATATTAGGAACATTGTTACGTCTTTCATTTTTAATGAGTTTAGACATTTTTTTTGCGAATTGTGTATTCACAAAATGGCCTGGTTTATTTGCAATGACCTTACCTTTTATTTTTATTCCAATAAGAGCTAAATCACCAAGAACATCAAGTAATTTATGTCTAGCTGCTTCATTAGGGTGGTGTAAGGTTAGGTTGTCTAAAATACCATTTGGTTTTATGGCAATAGTGTCTTTTTTAAACGCAACTTTTAGTTTTTCTGTAGTTTCAGGAGATAATGCTTTGTCTACATAAACAATGGCATTATTCAAATCCCCTCCTTTAATCAAGCCATGTTCTAAAAGCATTTCTATTTCATGTAAAAAGCTAAAAGTCCTTGCATTTGCAATATCTGTTTTAAAATCAGAAATTTGACTTAAAGTAGCATTTTGGGTTCCTAATACTTTAGTGCCAAAATCTACCATTGTAGTAATTTGATATTCTTTGGATGGCATGATTAAAATTTCACTACCAGTTTCCTCATCAGAATACGAAATAACATCTGTAACCTCATAGACTTCTCTCAAAGCGTCTTGTTCTGTAAAACCAACTTTTTCAAGTGCTTCAACAAAAAACTTTGAAGATCCATCCATAATTGGTGGTTCAGATTCATTTAATTCAATTAGAATATTATCAATATCCAAGCCAACTAAAGCAGCCAATACATGCTCTGATGTTTGTATGGTTACCCCATTTTTTTCCAAACATGTACCACGTTGAGTATTGGTAACATAATTAGCATCTGCCTCAATTATAGGTTTCCCTTCTAAATCGACACGCTGAAAAGCATAGCCAGTATTTTCATTGGCAGGTTTAAAGGTTAAGGTTACATTTTTCCCTGTATGCAAGCCTACTCCTGTTAAGGAAGTTTCCTTTTTTATGGTTTTTTGCTTTATTTCAGTATTAACTATTCCCATTTATTTTTTTTTCTAAATCATTGATATCATTAATAATTTTTGGTAAATTTTTGAAATGTACATAAGATTTATTGAAGTCATTTAAAGCAATAGCTGGAGAGCCTTGCAACGTTTCATTATCTTTTACATTTCTAGCAATTCCAGACTGCGCTTGTATTTTTACATTATTACCAATAGTAACATGTCCAACAATTCCTACCTGACCACCAATCATACAATTCTCACCTACTTTTGCAGATCCTGCAACACCTGTTTGAGATGCTATTACGGTATTTTTTCCAATTTCTACATTATGGGCAATTTGGATATGGTTATCTAATTTAACACCACTTCTAATAATAGTGGAGCCCATGGTGGCTCTATCTATAGTTGTAGCAGCACCTATATCAACATAATCTTCAATAATTACATTACCTATTTGTGGAATTTTTTTGTATTCTCCATTCTCACTTGGAGCAAAACCAAATCCATCCGCCCCAATAATAACACCTGAATTAATAACACAATCACTACCTATTATGGTTTCAGAATAAATTTTAGCTCCTGAAAAAATAATGGTATTATCTCCAATGATAACATTATCACCTATATAAGCGTTTGGGAAAATCTTTACATTCCTGCCAATTTTTACATTTTCGGCTAAATACGTAAAAGCACCAATATAAACACCTTCACCATAGGTAGCCGTTTTAGAAATAAACGAAGGCTCTTCTATTCCAAATTTATTGAGTTTTACTAAGTTATAATATTCTAATAATTTAGAAAATGCCAAATAAGCATCGTCAACCTTTATTAGGGTTGTGTTGATTTTACTATCAGGTTTGAATTCTTTATTTACTATAGCAATAGAAGCCTTGGTAGAATATAAAAAGGAATTATACTTTGGGTTTGCTAAAAATGTTACAGACCCCTCTGAACCTTCTTCAATTTTTGATAACTTATATACTTCAATATCAGGGTTTCCCTCAATATCTCCATCTAAAATTCCTGCTATTTGTTGTGCTGTAAATTTCAAACTAAAAAAGGTTATTTTGTTTTAATCGATGCAAAAATAGGAAAAATGTACTTAAGTTTTTCATGTGCTAATGTTTATTCCTAGATGTTGATCAACAAATTATCTTAATCGATTATTATTAAACTGTTAAGAAAATGCGTCTATTGTTAGCCCTTGGGGTAACATATATAATACTTAGTCACTGGTTTTGAAAGTGTTTTAAGATTTAAATGGTCTGATGCTTTTACAATATCAACTATTTTACCAGATTTATATAAAATGTTTATATTTTGTTTTGTTGACTGGTACGCTTGATTTGATATACTTCCTGTAAAAACAAAATAAGAAGCTTCTTCCGTTGAAGTATTATGAGTTTTCTTAAAAGCTTTCAAATGTTTTTGCAAGGTTTCATCCTTTATTTTTTTATTTTTCATTTTAATTTTCAACAAATCCCTGTTGATAATCATGGCACATAAATTACTTAAAACAAAATCGTCATGATACTGCCAAGCTTTCATTGCTGAAATTACATCGTAATCATCTAATTGTGAAAACACATCTAAGGTTGTATCATTGAAATTATGGATTGAAATCTCATTATTTAAAAAATACTGAAGCGGTTTACTTGCTTGTAAATTACTTCCTGTACTGTTTAATTCTTTGGCTCTTTTTAAAACTCGAATTAATAACTGCTCTGCGGCTAACCCTGTTTTATGTAAATAAACTTGCCAATACATTAAACGTCTAGCAATAATGAATTTTTCAACGCTATAAACACCTTTTTCTTCAACGACTAAAGCATCGTTAACCACATTAAGCATGGTAATTAATCGTTCACTATTGATATTTCCTTCAGCAACGCCAGTATAAAAACTATCTCGCTTTAAATAATCAGCCCTATCCATGTCTAATTGACCAGAAATAAGTTGACACATAAATAGCCGAGGGTACTCTCCTTTAAAAATTTGAATAGCAAGCGTTAAACTTCCGTTAAATTCCTGGTTTAAACGCTCCATAAACAACAATGAAATATGTTCATGAGATACATTATTTACAATACTATGTTCCATGGCATGCGAGAAAGGTCCATGGCCAATATCATGTAGTAAAATAGCAACATAAAGAGCTTCTTCTTCTTCTTCTGATATTGTAACACCTTTAAAGCGAAGTACATTAACAACATTTTGCATTAAATGCACACAACCTATAGCGTGATGAAAACGCGTGTGATTTGCACCTGGATATACTAAGTGAGACATCCCCATTTGAGTGATTCGGCGTAGTCTTTGGAAATACTTATGTTGGATTAAATCAAAAATAAGCGAATTAGGGATGGTAATAAATCCGTAAATTGGGTCGTTTAATATTTTTAGCTTATTCAAACGTTATTTTTTAGCGTTAAATAGTTACAAATATAGGAAGTCCAATATTAGCTATAAATAAAAAAGACTTCAAATTGCAAAATGAATATAATAAGATTATAATTTTACAAAAATTTATAAAATGAATACAATAAAAATACTTTGGGTAGATGATGAAATTGATTTATTGAAACCTCATATTTTATTTCTTGAGAAAAAAAATTACGAAGTAACAAAGTGTAATAGCGGTACCGAAGCTATTGATATGTTAGACGATCATAAATTTGATATTGTTTTTTTAGATGAAAACATGCCTGGACTTACAGGCTTAGAAACCTTAAATGAAATTAAAGAAAAACAAGCCAATCTTCCAGTGGTAATGATTACCAAAAGTGAAGAAGAGTACATTATGGAAGAAGCTATTGGTAATAAAATAGCTGATTATTTAATAAAACCTGTTAATCCTAATCAGATATTATTAAGTATAAAAAAGAATTTAGACCATTCGAGATTGGTATCCGAAAAAACAACATCTAATTATCAGCAAGAATTTAGGAAAATAGCAATGGATTTGGCAATGGTTAATTCTTATGAAGAATGGGTGAACTTGTACCAAAAACTAATTTATTGGGAAATACAACTTGAAGATATTGAAGATGTTGGGATGTTTGAAATCTTAGAATCTCAAAAAGTAGAAGCGAATAGCCAGTTTGGAAAATATATTGAAAAAAATTATTTTAATTGGTTTGATAAAGATACGGACGCGCCAATTATGTCTCACACACTTTTTAAGGAAAAAATAGCACCCGAACTTAGTAAGGAACAACCTATACTTTTGGTGGTTATTGATAATTTACGCTACGACCAATGGAAGGTGTTTGAGCCAATTATTAATAATTACTATAAAAAAGACAGTGAAACTGGTTTTTTTAGCATTCTACCTACTGCGACACAATATGCAAGAAATGCTATTTTTTCAGGGCTTATGCCAAGTGAAATGGAAAAATTATTCCCTAAGTATTGGAAAAATGATACTGATGAAGGAGGAAAAAATCTTTATGAAGCTGAGTTTTTAGAAAGCCAGATGAAGCGCCTTAGTTTAAATCACTTAACATACGAATATCACAAAATAACCAATCTTAAAAGTGGAAAAAAATTAGCAGACAATTTCAACTCTTTAAAAGACAATGATTTGACTGTTGTAGTTTATAATTTTGTTGATATGCTATCCCATTCCAAAACTGAAATGGAAGTAGTTAAAGAATTAGCTTCAAATGACAAGGCTTATAGGTCTTTAGCTCTTAGCTGGTTTAAAAATTCTCCGCTGCTAGAAATGATTCATCAAGCACAAGCTTTAGGCTTTAAGTTGCTTTTAACAACCGACCATGGAACGATTAATGTTAAAAACCCATCAAAAGTTGTTGGAGATAGAGATACAAGTTTAAACCTTCGTTACAAAACAGGTAGAAGTTTAACTTATGATAATAAAGATGTGTTAGTCGCTAAAGATCCAAAAGAAATTCACCTTCCTTCCATTACTATGAGTAGTTCATTCATTTTTGCTAAAAGCGATTTGTTTTTTGCTTATCCAAACAATTACAACCACTATGTCAGTTATTTTAGAAACACGTATCAGCATGGTGGTGTGTCCCTTGAAGAAATGATTATTCCATTTGTTGTATTTAATCCTAAATAATCCGTGTAATGCATAAATAATCGATTAAATACATCGTGTATTAGCTTAATTCAAATTTTATTATTAATATTGCTTTAAAATGTTTGCCATTGGAAATAGTATATAATATTGATGATGTCAATGAAGTTGCTAAACAATTAGTTAGCAATCTAAAAACAAAAACAATAGTGATTTATGGTGAAATGGGAGCTGGTAAGACAACCCTTATAAAAGCTATTGTTAAAATATTGAATAGTACTGATGAAGTTAGTAGTCCTACTTTTTCAATAGTAAATGAATACAGTACAAATGAAACGTTAATATATCATTTTGATTTATATAGAATTAATGATTTAGAAGAAGCCTATAACTTTGGTATTGAAGAATATATTTATTCAGACAATTGGTCAATTATTGAATGGCCTCAAATAATTGAAGATATTTTACCAGAGCATTTTGATAGAGTTGAATTAACAATAAATCTTAATAATTCTAGAACATTAAAATTGATTTAAAGAACAATATAACAGATAAATAGAGATATAAAAATTTAAGTAAAATAACATAAATAACGCCATAATTTTAAAGAGTTACGGATAAACCGCAGCATAAAAATAAAAAAACTATGTTTTTAACATTTTTTTAACGTTTGTCCAATTTCATCAAGAAACTCATTCTATACTTTTGAGGTAATTAATTAATTTAAATCCCTTAAAAAAATGAGAGCAAAAAAATTAGTAGTAGCAGTAGCTATTTTCGGTGGTGTTTTATTTATGGCACAAGCAGTAAATGCATACAACCTAGATGGAACAACAACAGTCAAAGTTGACAAAAGAAAAGTTAAAAAATAAGAATTTAGTAATTGGTAGTATAATTGCTACTCTAATTGCTATAAGTCCTTATTTATTTTACTTACATGAAAGTGTGCCTGATGTTAAAGTTTGGCACACTTTTTTATTTACCTATAACGCAGGACATTATGACAGTGCTTCTATAGCTATTTGGGTGTTATTAGGGAAACTTATTCCATTATATTTATTATTCATTTGGTTTTTTACTTGCAGGCATTGGTGGTATCATGTTTTAATTGTACCTATTTCAATGTATGCCTACCAAACCTTTGATGTATTAAATAAAGATATAATCTTTTTTGATGCCAATCAATTAATATATTTATTTCCAATTATGGCTGTTGTTATTCCTTCAATTTATTTAATAAGAGCGCGGATATTTAATAAAATTAATGAAACAACCAAAACAATGCAAGAGTTGGAAGATGAACTGAAAGTGTCTCCAAAAAGTTTTTGGGAAAAAATGCGACAATATTTTTAGTGATTATTTTTTTTACTGCCCAACCTATTTCGTTCTTCTAAATCAATTTCTTTTTGATTGTTTTTTAAATGAGTATTACCAAATTTATAATTAAATCCAAACATAACGAGTCTATTTTCTATTCTAGATTTAAGTAAAATATCCTGATTCAAATATTTAGTGGTTTGATTATAATTTTTAGTGTTAAAAATGTCAGACACCCCTAAACTTATTGATGCTCTGTTTTTCCATAGTGATTTCCTTAAATTAATATCTAAGCCCAACCTATCACTTATAATAGAGGGACCGTCAGCATATGGCGAAATATATAATAATGAAACATCAGCCGTTAAGCTATTATCTTTTAAAAAAGAAAAGTAATTACCAATTTCAAAATATACAGACCATTTATTTTTAGATTCCAATGTATTGTTTGATTCCAATGCATAAAATTTATTACCATAATAAAATAAAGAGGCCATTGCATTCATGTGCCAACGGTTGATAATTTTAGTATAGGTTGAAAAATCAAGACCGTATGATATACTAGTATCTATATTGGTATTGATATATTTTAAAATGTTAGTATCATTATCTTGGAATACAATTTCTAATGTAGGATTGTTTTCATAACGATAATACGCTTCCAAGGTATATTTTTTATTAAACGTATAGCCTAAAGTAAATACATCGTCAATTTGAGGTTTTAATTTTGGATCTCCAGTTGTATAAACATTATCATTTAAGAAAAACTTAAAAGGATTTAATTCTTGATATCGAGGACGGTAAATGCGTCTGTTATATTCAATATACAAAGTGTTTTTTTTATTTAAATTTTTCAAAATTGACAATGCAGGGAAAAATTTGACATAATGCTGAACGTTATCTTGGTCTGTTGTTAATGAGTTACCTTCAAGATTGGTATATTCAACTCGCAAACCAGCTTTAATACTCCAATTATCTGTTTGATTTGAAAAACTTGAATAGATGGCGTAGTTCATTTCATCATACAAAAATGTATCCGAGTTATTTATATCATCTTGCTTAACTTCGTCTTCATAAATATATTGCCTTATAATATTTTCGGAATCTATGCTCGATATTTTTAAGCCAGCTTCAAATTCTGACGAATCTGATATTGGTAATTCGTAATCCATTTGGCCAGTATATAATTTAATTACTTGACTTGAAAATGTTTGAAACCTATTATTTAAATACGGTTCAATTTCATTTGGATAAAAATAGTCTGTATCTACATTTTGAAAACTTGAAAAATCATAATTAGTATGATGAATGTTTGCTGAAATCTTTTCACCTTCTCTTTTAAATTTGTGAGCATAATCTAAAGTAAATGCAAAATTGAATATCTCATTTACTGATTTGTTTAAAGTGTTAAATGTGGACTCCAATTCACTATCAAAATCATAAATTTCAGTAGATGAATAAACGTCCATTTTTGTATTGTCTCTTGGAGCAAAAAGCAAGTTTGTGAAAAAACCAAAAGAATTATGATCATCCAAATCATAAATAATACTCCCATTAATATTGTGGTTTGAAAATTTTTGCCTTTTTTCATAAGCTGTTTCCCAGCTGGAAACGACACTGTTATTATCAATAAAATTGATAAACTCCGTATTATTTATATAATCTTTTTTGGGATTTATATTATAATTAAGATAGGTGCTAATTTTTTTAGTTTTAAAAAAATGACTGGATCCTAATGAATATTTTGGAAATTCACTTCCATGTTTTACAGATCCTAAAATACTCCCATTATACCCAGAAATTATATTCTTTTTAGTAATTATATTAAGCACAGACCCTCCTTCTGCTTCATATTTAGCAGGAGGATTTGTAATAACCTCTACAGACTTTATGTTATCAGCCGAAGTACCTTCTAATAATTGTAAAACTTCAGAAGATGACAAATGAACTTTTCTATCGTTGATATAAATTGTAGGCTCTCCATTTTTAACAGTTATTTTTTCTTCATTAATCAAAACACCAGGTGTATGCTTTAAAATATCTAAAACATTGCCATTTGATAACGTGGAGTTTTCAACATTAAAAATAAAACGATCAACTAACCGTTTTACCGTAGGGTTTTTGGCTATAATAGTAATTCCATGGAGTTGTTCAATGTTCTCTTCTAAAATTAAAATTCCAAAATCAATATCTTTATCTACCAGAAGAGTTGTTTCGTATGTTTTAAAACCAATAAAGCTAACTTTTAATGTATATATTTTTTTCTTAAGGTTGCTTATAACAAAATGGCCATTCTCAGACGTAATAACTCCTAAATTTAAGGAATCACTACTCATAGCTGTAACGTTGGCAAAAGCAATAGGCGTATTTTCTGAATTATTTACTTGACCTCTAATGGTAAATTCTTGACCATAGGTAAGCATAGAAAAAAAGATGATTATAAAAGATAGAAATTTTACTACCATAAACGTACATAGTGAAAACAAATTTATAATAATTAATAGAATATTTTTGAGGATAATCATAAATTTTAGTAACTATTTTCTTGCATTAATTGTTTATAAATAAGATTTAATCAATCAAAAAAATATTCGTAATTTGAATTTTATTAAATAAGACCATAACATGTCAAAATCACTGTCTCCTTTCACTAAGCAGCAGCTATTACCTCAAGAAGAAACGCTTGAAATTTTTAAACGAAAAGGCGAACTTTATATTGGTATTCCAAAAGAAACAGCTCACCAAGAAAAACGTGTTTGTTTAACACCTGATGCCGTTTCTGCTATAGTAAGTAATGGACATAAAGTTTTATTAGAATCTGGAGCTGGAAACGGTGCTAATTTTAGTGATAAAGATTATAGTGAAGCAGGGGCTGAAATAACAAAAGACACTGAAAAAGTATTTTCTTGTCCAATGATTCTCAAAGTGGAGCCTCCAAGTTTAGAGCAAATAAAACTTATAAATCCGCAAACCATTCTGATATCTGCTTTACAAATTAAAACTCAAAACAAATTATATTTTGAGGCTTTAGCAGCCAAAAGAATTACAGCTTTAGCCTTTGAGTATATTCGAGAAGAGGATGGTGCTTATCCCGCAGTTCGGTCTTTGAGTGAAATTGCTGGTACAGCATCTATCTTAATTGCCTCGGAATTAATATCAAATAATAAAGATGGTAATGGTATTATGTTTGGTAACATTAGTGGTGTACCACCAGTAGAAGTTGTTATAATTGGAGCTGGAACTGTAGGTGAATTTGCAGCAAGAAGTGCAATTGGCTTAGGAGCAAACGTTAAAATATTTGATAATTCTATTTCTAAATTACGTAGAATTCAAACTAATTTAGGAAGGACACTTTTCACATCTACCGTTCAGCCAAAAAACTTATCTAAAGCCCTAAAGCGCTGCGATGTGGTAATTGGTGCTGTAAGAGGTGTTAACAGATCACCAATTGTCGTTTCTGAAGCTATGGTGCAAAGCATGAAAAAAGGAGCTGTGATTATTGATGTAAGTATTGATATGGGAGGGTGCTTTGAAACCAGTGAGGTTACCTCGCACAGAACACCTACATTTGTAAAAAATGGAGTTATCCATTATTGTGTTCCTAATATACCTGCCAAATATTCTCGAACAGCTTCTGTATCCATCAGTAATATTTTTACACCTTATTTATTGAAAATTGCGGAAGATGGAGGTATTGAAAATTCACTTCGTTTTGATAGAGGATTAAAAAATGGTTTGTACTTTTACCACGGAATTTTAACAAGCAAACCTGTTGCTGAATGGTTCAATTTGAAATATACTGATATCAATCTTCTTATATTTTAACAACTAAAATCATTTTCAGCATTCAAAATTTTTTAAATGAAATTAATACAACGTATCGGGTATTATCTTGGAGGCTTTTCTTTAGGGTTAATTATATTGGCTTTTTTTTTAAGTGGTAAAAAAACATCATGTAGCTATGGACCTGAAGCAAGAGTACTAAAAAATATTAACTCAAAAACACTTGAATATACAGATGATGTTTTACTTATTATGCAAGATAAGAATATTGATTCCATTACCATAAAACATGTGCTTTTAAAAGGTGATATTAATTTTAGCAACAACAAAACCGAACCAAGAAAAGCGCCTTGTGGGACTTATTACATTCAAAATGATTTTAATGAAAACCCAATAGCTCTAGTTGTTGAAAATTGTGATAGTACCGCTACCCTACTAAATTTGTATATAGAATAATTAGAAATGATTAAACGAAGTTTCGATTTTATTTTTTCATGCTTCGGGCTTATACTTCTATTACCTGTTCTGCTAATTATAGCCATTATCATAAAATTAGATTCCAAAGGTCCTGTTTTATTCATTCAGGCACGCGTAGGAAAAAACAATAAGGATTTTAATATTTTTAAGTTTAGAACCATGCGAGTAAAATCTGAATCTGAAGGGTCACTTACCATAGGAAATAAAGACGTCCGAATAACTAAAATTGGTTATTTCTTAAGGCGGTATAAAATTGATGAATTTCCACAACTGATTAATATCTTAAAAGGTGATATGAGTTTTGTTGGTCCAAGACCAGATTTAAGAGAATATGTGAATCATTATAAACCTGAAGATTATGTTATATTTAATGTGAGACCGGGTATTACAGGCTTAGCCTCTATTCATTATAGAAATGAAGTGGAGCTTTTAAAAGCTGCAGCACACCCTAAAGAATACTATATTAAAACAATTATTCCTGACAAATTAAAATACAATAAAATATATATTGCTCAGAATAATTTCTTTTTCGATTTAAAGCTTATTGCCATCACCATTTTACGAGTTATATTCAAATAATTAAAACGCTTTGCTTAAATTTTGAGTAAAAGAATTTAATTCCTATTTTGCATGTATAATTACCCCAACTAAATACCTTTTTCAACGAATCGACCTAAAATGGATAAGACGACTTTTAACTTCATTAGCCAATTATTGGATGAGTCTGAATTATTGAAACCAGCAACAAATATTAACATATTAAAAGAATCATTTAATTTTTCTAACGAAACACTTTTAATTACTGGTGCTGCAGGGTCTGTTGGTAGTGGTATTACCAAGCAATTGCGCCATAGTAATTTCAAAAAGCTAATTCTGATAGATAATGCAGAATCCCCGCTATATTATTTAATTAATGAATTAAAATTAAAAAATATATCAAATATTGAATTTTACTTAACAGATGTTCGAGATGAATCATCAATGCAATATCTTTTTGAAACATTTAAACCAACTATTATTTTCCATACGGCTGCCTATAAACATGTTCCCTTAATGGAAGCCCATCCATACGAAGCTATTAAATTGAATGTATTGGCTACAAAATCTTTAGCGCATTTTGCAATTAAAAATAATGCAAAAAAATTTATATTCATATCTACCGATAAAGCGGTAAATCCTATTGGTGTTATGGGGATGACCAAGTATTTTGCTGAATGTTATTTAAAAAGCTTGGGCACTCAAAATCATACCTCATTTATTATAACGCGATTTGGAAATATTTTTGGGTCAAATGGTTCAGTTGTACCTTTATTCATTAAGCACATAACATCTGAAACCCCATTAACCATCACCAATAAAAATATTACCCGATATTTTATTACAAAAAGCAAAGCCTGTCATTTGATACTCCAGATTGCGAGTTTTAATACTCTCAACAATTGTGTTTTAACCTTTAATATGGGGCATCCAATAAAAATAATTGATTTAGCAGAAGTTCTTATTTTCAAATTAACTAAAAATGAGAAAAACAAAATATTAATAAAAACATCAGAACTCAGGCCCGGTGAAAAGCTTCATGAAGAAACACTAAGCAACAACGAAACATTATTAAAAACAACCATACACAAAGATATTTTTTTAGTTGTTGACAAACCTAATGTCCTTAGAAAAACAATTGATATTGATGTTTTAAAAAACATACAACCATATCAAAGTCCTGCCGAAATCAAATTAATTTTAAAATCGCTAATCTAAAAAGGTGTGTCATTTCATTTGATAATTACAAAAGATAATTTCCGCTAAATTATCATTTTATATAAAATCTCCTTAATTTCACCGCTTTAAAAAATACAGTAGAAAATCTATGAATTCTTTCGCAGCAAATGATTGTATGATTCATTTTAATGAAGTTTGTTATGCTTCTATAAATGAACATCTTAAAAAAAATAATTTTTCAAAAATTTTTATTTTAGTAGATAACAACACACACTCATTATGCCTCCCTTCTTTTCTTGAAAAATTAGAAACAACAAGTACTATTGAAATTATTGAAATTGAAGATGGTGAAATTAATAAAACTATTGAAACTTGTGTAGGTGTATGGAATGCTCTATCGGAGTTAGATGCAGACAGAAAAAGTCTTCTTATAAATATTGGAGGTGGTGTTATAACTGACTTAGGTGGTTTTGTAGCTTCAACCTTTAAAAGAGGTATTGCATATATAAATGTTCCAACTACGCTATTAGCTATGGTAGATGCCTCTGTTGGAGGAAAAACAGGTGTGGATTTAGGGCATTTAAAAAATCAAGTTGGAGTTATTTCTACACCACAAATGGTGCTTGTGGACACCTCTTTTTTAAATACTTTAGCTGAAAACCAAATGAAATCGGGCTTGGCAGAAATGCTCAAACATGGACTAATAACTGGAGAAACCTATTGGAATCATTTTAAAGATTTAGCAGAACTTTCATTAAATGACTTGGATCATTTAATTTATGATTCAATTATTATTAAAAAGAATGTGGTTGAAAAAGACCCATTTGAAGCAAACTTAAGAAAAACATTAAATTTTGGACACACTTTAGGTCATGCTATTGAATCTTACTTTTTAAGTAATTCAGAAAAAACAACACTGTTACACGGTGAAGCTATTGTTTTTGGAATGATTTTAGAATGTTATATATCATCTGAATTAACAGGTTTTCCTATAGAAACAACTAAAACTATTAAAAATTCATTCCTTAATTATTACGGTAAAGTAGATATTAACGAAAGTGAATATGACACGATTATAGAGCTGCTTAAATATGATAAAAAGAATGAGCACGGCAATATTAACTTTGTGTTATTAGAAGCTATTGGTATTCCAAAAATTGATTGCCTTGTAAGTGATGCTTTAATTTACAAAGCATTTAATTTTTATAAGTCATAATGTCTATAAAAAAATAGTTGTAACTTTATCTGAGTATTATAATTCTATTTGATTGAAATTATTGTTTCATTTAAAACGTTTTTGATATGAAAAAAGTTATTGTGGATTACAAAAAATTAACACCAGAAGTTCTTACTTTACTAACAGAAAAGTTTCCTGATGGCTATGGCGATGATGATATTATTAAATTTGACAACCATCATAATGAAACTATAGAAGCTGTAGAAATAAAAACAGAGGATGCCATTTATTTGGTTAAAGTAAGTAGCAAATTGCATTATACCATGACTAATTTTGATAGCGATTCGTTTGAAGTTAATGAATTAGGAAATGTTATTGTAGGTGCTGATGACAAAATAATACCTCCAACTATTTTAAGAGACGAAGAAGAATAATTAAAAATCTAACCATTACACATTCACTTTTTAAAAAGTAAAAAGACGACCTACTACACATGTTTCATTTTTTTCAAAAAAAACTATTCCTAAAAGATTTATTAGAAGGATTTGTTGATATTCATTGTCATATTTTACCAGGTATTGATGATGGCGCATCCAATATTACTGAATCTTTGGATTTAATAGACAAACTAACGCAGTTGGGAGTCTCTCAATTTGTAGCCACACCACATGTTATGCAGGATTTTTATCCTAATACTGACGAAACCATTGGTGATGCCTTTCAATCTCTTATTGAAGCAGTGTCAAGTTCATCAAAACTATCAAATATTGTTATTAATCCAGCAGCTGAATATATGATGGATGAATACTTTGAAGACCATGTGTTAAATAACAATTTATTTACTTTAAAAAAGAACATAGTATTGGTTGAAATATCTTATTTTCAAGCACCTATAAATCTAGAGGACATTATTAGAAAAATCAAAAAACATGGTTACAAACCTGTTTTAGCACACCCAGAACGTTATTTGTATTACCATAATAATAAGGAGTATTACCATCGGTTAAAGCAATTAGGATGTGATTTTCAACTAAACCTTTTATCTTTAAGTGATTATTACGGTACAAATGTCCAAAAAAAAGCGCAATATCTAATTGATGAAAAATTAATTGATTTTGTAGGTACAGATACTCATAACTTGAAACATATTGAAAAGTTAACGAATATAAAACTATCTAAAACTTTATATAAGAATTTAGAACCTTTAATTCAAGAAACTAATCACACCTTTTCTGTAATTTAAGCCTTACTCTTTCTCTTTCTAAACCAAGATTTCTTTTCAGAGGCTCCGTAACCATACTTAGCTCCATAGCCAAAATTAGACTGATCTACACCATTAACAACCAACATCATTCCATTAAGTTTTTTGTTAGCATGTAGTTCTTTAGGGAAGTTTAACAAACGTTTTTCAGTATAATTAGCACGCGTCATATAGATGGTATGCCCTGCAAATTGACTAAATAATAAAGTATCAGTAACTAACATGGATGGAGCTGTATCAACAACTACATAATCATACTGTTCAGAAACTTTATCAAAAAGCGGTTTCATTCTATTATTCATTAATAACTCTGCTG
The DNA here is from genome assembly GCF_001310225.1 of Pseudalgibacter alginicilyticus. Taxonomy (GTDB): domain Bacteria; phylum Bacteroidota; class Bacteroidia; order Flavobacteriales; family Flavobacteriaceae; genus Pseudalgibacter; species Pseudalgibacter alginicilyticus. The sequence goes on from NZ_CP012898.1 coordinate 527,892, forward strand.
GATTAGGTGGAATTTTTCCAGATAACATCACATCTATTTTATTACCATTAATGTCATAAGAATTTATAGCTTCTCCAATTAGTATAGATTTGTCAGACAGATATTCGGTTAATCCTATTTTGGAAATATCATCACTTTTTTCAAGACCAAGTGAAAGTTGAATTTTAGGATTTCTAATATCAGCACCAATTAACAAAACTCTTTTATCTGTATTAGCTAAAGTAAGTGCCATATTTACACTAAAAAATGACTTTCCTTCTCCTTTTATCGTGGAAGTTGTAAAAATAACATTATTATAAGGTTTTAAGTCTCTACCCCTACTAATGTAATCAAAATTGGTTCTAATAATTCTAAAAGATTCCGACAACAAAGATCTATCGTTTCTCATTATTGTTGCTTCAGAAGATTTTCCTTTAATACTAGGTATTTCCCCTATAACTGGAATATTATTTATTTCTTTTTCTAAGTCTTCTTTATTATGAATTTTAGTATCCAATAAATCTTTCAAATAAATAATTCCAAATGGAATAAGTAATCCAATAAAAATAGACGCAAGATAAATCATCTTTTTATTAGGAAATACAGGAGAGTTGGTAGAATACGCTTCGTCAATGATTTTAGAGTTTGCCGAAGTAGCAGTAAGTGATATGGTAGCTTCTTCTCTTTTCTGTAATAAATAAAGGTATAAGGATTCTTTTACCCCTTGCTTTCTTTCAATCGATCTTAATTTACGCTCTTGCCCAGGAACCGAATATATTTTAGAATTAATTCTACTTGACTGATTTTCTAAACTGTTTATTCTAATATCAAGAGACCGTTTAGAACTTTCTATATTGTTTTTTAAACTTTGACGTATATTATTTAATGATTGATTTAATTCTAAAACCGTAGCGTTTTTTTCCCCAGCACTTTTTAATAAATTTTGTCTTTGCGATAAAACTTCATTATATCTTAAAGAAAGTGCATCTAATGATGGATCGCCAATACTAACATTTATAGGTTCATACGAACCAGAATCTATAGCAAGAGACTCATCAACATAATCTAATATATTTTTCTGAGTTCTACTTACATTTAATTGTTCTTCATTTTGTGCACTGGAAGCTAAAAACTGACCCGCTTCAGAAGTAACATCAGTTATCTTGTTACCTGTTTTAAATCTTACAATACTATCATCTACATTCACTAAATCAGATGCTATTAACTCTACTCTTTCGTTAATAAAATCTGCTGTTTTCTTTGATCTGATATTTTTTTGATTAATAGTTTCCTTATTATATTCAACTATCAGTGTGTTTATTATCGTTTTAGCTTTATCTACCAAAGGATCTTGCAAACTGATGGTTAACACCTTTGAAGATTGTCCAGATGGATAAATTGCTATTCTATTTTTTAAAGACTCTGCTATTGATAAAACAGAAGATAACCTAACCCTAATGGTGTTTGAATTGGAGTTACCTATATTTTCTATTTTTGGTGTAATAATCATTTCACCAAAAAACGTAGGGATAATTTCTCCAAATTTATAAGTTTTTGACTCTCCATCTTCTAAAAGCCTATAATTGAATTCGGTGTCAGACAGGATGTCTACGAAAAAATTAAAATTTGTTTGATCAATAATAGAATCTGAAGCTATGAAACTGATATTAATAGGTTCACTTTTATATAATTCCGTTTCATTGATCCGCCCCTTGGAATAATAAGTTACATTTAACTTTAGCTTTTTAACAAGACTTTTTAAAAATTCCCTTGAAAGAATAGCTTGTATCTCATCATCAACTTTTGCCTCCTCATTTTCAGAGAAAAGAGATAAATCTTTAAAAACAGAATTAGCAGTACCATCATTTTCATCAAGAAGCATGATTTTTGCATAAGCCACATACTCAGGTATGGTGTATCTGATTTTAAAATAAGCAAAACAAATACAAATGACTCCGCTTAAAACAAACCATTTCCAATGCTTTAAATAAGTAGCAATAGTTTGTTTTAGGTTAAATCCTTCGGTTATAGGTTCTATTGAATTATTTGAGTTGTTTTGATTTAGCATATAACAAATATTATATTAGTTTCTGGTCACAAATATAAGAGCCGTAGTTAAAATAAAAGAAGTAATACTTATGATAGTCCCAATCCTTGAATCACCAGAAGCACCACTAATAGCTGAATTGTTAGGCTCCACGTATATGAAATCATTCTGAGTTAAGTAATAAACAGGGGAATTAAATAATTCTCTAGAGGTTAAATCCACTCGTGTGTATGTTTTAGTTCCAGCAAAATCACGAACAACCAATACGTTGTCTCTTCTACCTTTAATTGTTAAATCACCTGCTAAACCAAGCGCTTCTAAAATTGTTATACGTTCTCCAGAAACACTATAAACACCTGGGGCATTAACTTCACCAGAAACCGTAATTCTAAAATTTAGAATTCTTATATTTATTACTGGGTCCTTTAAATAATCTTTAGAAAGTTTTTCTTTAATAAGTTGTTTTGCTTCCTCAACGGTTAGGCCTATTAATTTTATTTTTCCTAAAACGGGATAATCTATATTTCCTTCACTATCTATTAAATAGTCTATTTCTTGACCAGTAGACCCTGTGTTTTTAACTAAATTAAAGGGCTTGGTTGCTTCTAGATTATACGTAGACACATAAATACTCACAATGTCATTCACTTTAAACTTAGGTTCAAACATGTCCGTATCTACTATGGTTTCAAAATCTTTTACATTTTGAAAATAAACGATATCTTTTTTGGTTTTACACGATGATACAAGCATCATCAATACCACAATAGAAAGATAAGCCAAACAACTTGGCCTTTGTAAGGTAAATAATTTCATTTTTATACTTAAATTTGGGGGAAGTTAGTAAAAAACTACATTTATACTATAAATTCATGTAAGTTTTATTAGTATTATCGTTTTGGGTTAATGCTTTTGCTTTCTTATAAATTTGAACTTTCTTATCAAATCTTTCGTAGTCAGAATTATTAGATTTGTATTCAGGAATTAAGTTTTTCATTTTTAAAACAATATTATTGTTTTGGAAACGATTGGTAATACACAATTCCTCTATTTCAGCTTTTACAGTGTCGTAATCTAATTCTCTAGTATTACTAATTAATATCTTTTTATGATAGGTTGATAAGGTGTTTTCTCCATTAGCAAGCAATTCTTCATATAATTTTTCGCCTGGGCGTAAACCGGTAATTTTAATATCAATATCTTCAGGAAATCTTAAACCTGATAATTTTATCATATTAACAGCCAAATCGTATATTTTAACAGATTCTCCCATATCAAAAATAAAGATCTCGCCACCTTTACCCATTGTACCTGCTTCAAGAACCAACTGTGCAGCCTCTGGAATAGTCATAAAATATCTTGTAATGTCTTTATGTGTAAGCGTTAAAGGCCCACCTTTTTCTATTTGTTTTTTAAACAAAGGAATAACAGATCCGTTAGAGCCTAACACATTACCAAATCTAGTTGTAATAAACTTTGTTTTGCTTTCTTTTTGAAGACAACTAATGTACATTTCAGACATTCTCTTAGTGGCACCCATGACACTTGTAGGATTAACGGCTTTATCTGTTGAAACAAAAACAAACTTTTTAACATTATACCGCGATGCTGTATCTGCAAGTAGCTTGGTACCATAAACATTTATCTTAATAGCCTCATACGGCGATTTTTCCATTAAAGGCACATGTTTGTAGGCTGCAGCGTGAAATACCATAGTTGGTTTGTGCTCTTGAAAAATATTGTCAATTCTTAAGCCATCTCTAATATCAGCTACAATAGCAACAAAATCAACTTTACTGTTTTGTTTTAATTCTTGTTGCACATCATATAAAGCAGATTCAGCTTGATCTACCAAAATCAATTTTCTTACATCAAAATAAGCTAATTGTTTAACCAACTCACTCCCAATAGAACCTGCAGCACCAGTTACGATAACCGTTTCTCCACTAAATTCATTTAATAAATTAGGATTGTCAATTTTTATTGGCTCTCTTCCTAAAAGGTCTTCAATTTGAAATTGTTTAATTTGACTTGTACTTAACTCGCCATTTATCCACTTTTCGATAGGTGGTACTTTTGTTATTTTAATATCCAAATCAATTAGACTATCTAACAATTTTATTAAATGACTAGAGTCAACAGCTTGAGAAGCTATAATAATTTCTTTAATAGCATGAGTCTCTATATAGGTTTTTGTTATTTTATCTTTTGATAAAATGGGAACTCCATTAATTGATTTTCCATTTTTTCTGGAATTATCATCTATAAAAGCTAAAACTTTAAAAATTGTTTTATCATTATTTACAAGGGCATTGTAGGTTACAATACCTGAATCACCAGCTCCATAAATTAGAATATTCTTAGAGGACATGTATATGCTCTTACAATATTGATAAGACATTTTAAACAACAACCTGCTTGCACTAAGTACCACAAAACTAATTAATGTGTACATCACAATTATTGAAAGAGGAATTGTAAATCCAGGGAAAGAACCTGTATTTCTATTGATTAACACCAATGCCACCAGTATTAAAGATGTTAATGATATGGATTTAAACAAGTTCATTACATCTGTAAACCCCGTATGTCTAATAACACTTTTAAAAGAACCAACAATAAAAAAACTTAATGTTGAAACTATAAAAAGTACAGGCAATTGAATTAAGAATTGATCTAAATCAAAATTTAAAGTAAAGTTAAATCTTATAACATATGCAATAAAAAAAGCTGATAAAACTAATAATAAATCAATCCCTAAAACAAGCCATTTTGAGGCAAATTTATGAGAGAAATAAGTAAAGTAATTTTTAATCATGATTTTAGGGTTTTAGATATAATATTTAGTACTCTATTTAAGTCATCCTGGGTTAAATTAGAACCACTTGGTAAACAAAGACCATTATTGAATAAGGTTTCAGAGACACCGTTTGTAAAGGCTAGGTAATCTTTAAAAACGGGTTGCATATGCATAGGTTTCCATAGTGGTCTAGATTCTATATCATCATCTTGCAAAGCTAACCGTAACCCTTCTCTGAATTCAAAAGAAGGTGTTTTTATACATGTAATCCATCTGTTTGAGAAAAAACCTTGAGGTTCTTCCAAAAATTCAATAACAGGGTTTTGCGCTAAATTATTTTTATAAAATTCAAAATTTTGTCTTCTTGCTTTTACTCTGTCATCAATAACCTCCATTTGTCCACGACCAATCCCTGCCAAAACATTACTCATTCTGTAGTTATGCCCTACAGAAGAATGCTCGTAGTGTGGTGCGTCATCTCTTGCCTGTGTTGCTAAAAAAACAGCCTTTTCTTTAAGTTTGATGTTTTTTGTAACTAATGCACCTCCTCCTGAAGTTGTTATTATTTTATTACCATTAAACGATATAATTCCAAGATCTGCAAGTGTACCACATTTCTGATTAAAATAAGTACTTCCCAAAGCTTCTGCACTATCTTCAACAACAGGAATGTCGTAACGTTTTGCAATAGCATTTATTTCATTAGCTTTATAAGGCATCCCATATAGGTGTACTGCTATAATAGCTTTTGGTTTTTTATATTTTTCAATTCTATCTTTAATAGCTATTTCAAGTAATTCAGGAGACATGTTCCATGTTTCAGGCTCACTGTCAATAAAAATTGGCGTAGCCCCCTGATACATAATAGGATTTGCTGATGCCGAAAATGTAAAACTTTGACACAACACTTCGTCCCCTGTAGTAACTCCTAATAGTTGAAGTGCTAAATGTATGGCTGCCGTACCAGAACTTAAAGCCGCAACATAATCGTCATCTCCAAGATATTCACGTAAATCATTTTCAAAACCATTTACATTGGGACCTAAAGGTGCTATCCAATTTGTATCAAAAGCTTCATTTACAAACTTTTGTTCTGTACCTCCCATGTGAGGTGATGATAGCCATATTTTAGTTTTAGTCAACATTAAACACTTATATTTTATAAGTTAATTATCCAAGGACATCCGATTAAAGACTCATATCTTTAATAATTTAATTTTATAATAAATTGTTTTTTGTGGATTTCCCTTACACATAAAACAAAATCAATTTTTTTAATAGCACATTTAATACATAAATAATATTTTTTAATAAGCATCAAATTCTTGAGAGGGATGAGAGAAAAATGCCAATTTTTAAATACATTTTTAAACAGTATTAAATCAATTTTCTGCTATCAATCAATTTAACTTTGTACTTTTTAACGGTGTAAATTTAGTAATTGTTTCCCTCCATGTGCACAAGAATTTCTTTAATTCGTCAAAAGAGTAATTAAATTCGGTTAAATACATCTCTCATTTTTAATAACAGACAAACAGTGTCTATTATCGATAACCAAAAGGCCTTATTCAATTAATTTCACATGCAATATGATATTGAATTTTTACAAATTATATCAAATAACCACATAAAAAACAAAATGAGAGTATTAAGTTATCAGTTGTAAATGGTGTTTCAACCATGATATTAATTCATCTGAAATTATTTGTGGTTTTTAACGAGAAAAACACTTAGTTAATATAATTAATGTACGTTGTTTAGATATTTTTTTACATATTTGCCTCGTTAATGAGTAAACCCCAAATTTAAATGATAAAAACTCTACAAAACAATACGGTATTGGTTACTGGTGGAGCTGGATTTATAGGTTCAAATTTATGTGAGGTTCTCTTAGAAAGTGACGTCAAAGTGGTCTGTTTAGACAATTTCTCCACAGGAAAGCGTGAAAATGTAACACCCTTTCTTGAAAACCCAAACTTTAAACTGATAGAAGGCGATATTAGGAATCTTGATGATTGTCATACCGCTTGCAAAGGAGTTCACTATATTTTGCATGAAGCTGCATTAGGTTCGGTACCAAGATCTATAAACGACCCCATAACAACTAATGATGTTAATATATCAGGTTTTTTAAATATGTTAGTAGCCGCCAGAGATGCTAAGGTGAAACGGTTTGTATATGCAGCCAGTTCTTCTACTTATGGAGACTCTAAAGCATTACCAAAATTGGAAGACCATATAGGAAAACCGCTTTCCCCTTATGCCATCACTAAATACGTAAATGAATTATATGCAGATATTTTTCATTCTACCTATGGTTTGGATACTATTGGATTGCGTTATTTTAATGTCTTTGGAAAAAGACAAGACCCTAACGGAGCCTATGCCGCTGTGATCCCTAAGTTTGTTCAACAATTTATGAATTATGAATCGCCTACAATTAATGGCGATGGGAGTTATTCACGTGATTTTACTTATATCGATAACGTGATACAGATGAATATCAAAGCACTAACAACTACAAACAAAGCTGCTTTAAATACCGTGTATAATGTGGCCTACGGCAATCGCACCACCTTATTGGAATTAACAACGCTTTTAAAAGCATATTTATCTGAGTTTGATTCAAAAATTAAAGAGGTTGCTATTAAACATGGTCCACAGAGAGCTGGAGATATCCCCCACTCCTTAGCTTCTATTGATAAAGCAAAACAGTTATTAAATTATAATCCTAAATATGATATAACTAATGGCCTTAAAGAGGCTGTTAATTGGTATTGGAAAACTTATAAATTATGATAGTAAAAAACATATGTTGCATTGGTGCAGGTTATGTAGGAGGTCCTACTATGGCTGTCATTGCAAAAAACAACCCCCATTTAAAAATTACCATCGTAGATATTAACCAAGCACGTATTGATGCTTGGAATGATGCCGATGTGTCCAAATTACCTATTTACGAGCCTGGTTTAGCTGAAATTGTACAAGAAACTCGTGGAAAGAATTTATTTTTCTCAACAGATATTGATGCAGCTATTGATGAGTCTGAAATGATATTTATATCTGTTAATACTCCTACTAAAACCTATGGTAAGGGCAAAGGCATGGCTGCCGATTTAAAATATATAGAGCTTTGTGCTCGTAATATAGCTGCGGTTGCAAAAACCGATAAAATAGTGGTTGAAAAATCTACTTTACCCGTAAGAACCGCTGAAGCTATTAAAAGCATCTTGCATAATACTGGTAACGAAATCAATTTCCATATTTTATCCAATCCTGAATTTTTAGCAGAAGGTACAGCAGTTCAAGATTTATTAAATCCAGACCGCGTTTTAATCGGTGGGGAATCTGAAGCTGCTATTGAAGCTTTAGCTAAAGTTTATAACAGTTGGGTCCCAGAAGAAAAAATATTGCGAACCAATTTATGGTCGTCGGAATTATCAAAACTAACGGCCAATGCCTTTTTGGCGCAACGGGTATCATCTATTAATGCTATTTCTGAAATATGTGAGCTTACTGGGGCAAACGTCAACGAAGTAGCCAAAGCCATTGGAATGGATTCTAGAATAGGATCAAAATTCCTGCAAGCTTCCATCGGTTTTGGAGGCTCTTGTTTTCAAAAAGACATTTTAAATTTGGTTTATATTGCGAGAAGTTATAACCTAAATGAAGTAGCAGATTATTGGGAGCAGGTTATTATTATGAACGACCACCAAAAAAGGCGTTTTTCAGACCGTTTGATAAAAACACTGTATAACACCGTATCCGGAAAAAAAATAGGCATGTTGGGTTGGGCTTTTAAAAAAGACACAAATGACACACGAGAATCTGCCGCTATTTATGTGGCTGATCACTTATTAAATGAACAAGCCAATTTATCTGTTTACGACCCTAAAGTTTCAAGCTTTAAAATACAATCGGATTTAAATTATTTAAATACGCGCTCGGAAGAAGAAAATGAAGCAAGCGTTAAAACGGAATCATCTCCTTATGAAGCATTAAAAGCAGCCCATGCAGTAGCTATCATGACTGAATGGGATGAATTTAAAACCTACGATTGGGAAAAGATTTACAGTCATATGAAAAAACCCGCTTTTATTTTTGATGGTCGAAACATATTAGATAAAGCAGCGATGCAAAAAATAGGATTTGAATATTATTCAATCGGACAGTAATTAGTTTATGAACACTAAAGATAAAATAGCTGTAATAGGTCTGGGTTATGTAGGTTTACCATTAGCAAGGTTGTTTGCAACCAAATACAACGTCATAGGTTTTGATATAAATCAAAATAGAATCGAAGAGTTATCTAAAGGAAATGATACTACGTTAGAGGTTGATTCGGCTATTTTAAAAGCGGTTTTAAAATCAAATCAAGACGATGAAAACGGCTTGATTTGTTCTAATAAACTCGAAGATATCAAAGATTGTAATTATTTTATAGTTACTGTTCCAACTCCTATTGATAAAAATAATCGTCCAGACTTAACACCTCTTTATAAGTCTAGTGAAACAGTGGCTCAAGTTTTAAAAAAAGGCGATATTGTTATTTATGAATCGACTGTATATCCAGGAGTTACAGAAGAAGAATGCGTCCCTATTTTAGAACAAATTAGTGGTTTAAAATTTAATACAGATTTTTATGCGGGCTATTCTCCGGAGCGTATTAACCCTGGAGATAAAGAACATACCGTAGATAAAATATTAAAAGTAACCGCGGGTTCTACACCTGAAATCGGTATAAAAGTTAATGCTTTATATGCTAGTGTTATTACAGCAGGCACCCACTTGGCGCCTACTATTAAAGTGGCCGAAGCCGCCAAGGTGATTGAAAATTCGCAACGCGATATTAACATTGCATTTGTAAACGAGTTAGCCAAAATATTTAATTTAATGGACATTGACACCCATGCTGTATTGGAAGCTGCTGGTACCAAATGGAATTTTTTGCCTTTTAAACCTGGTTTAGTAGGTGGCCATTGCATTGGGGTTGATCCGTATTACTTAGCTCAAAAAGCACAGGAAGTGGGCTACCATCCAGAAATTATTTTGGCAGGGCGTCGAGTGAATGATAGTATGGGGCAATATGTTGCCATGCAAGTTATCAAGCTAATGCTTCATAAAGACATAAAAATTAAAGGAGCTAATATACTAATTTTAGGCATTACCTTTAAAGAAAATTGTCCGGATGTCAGAAATACCAAAGTAGTAGACATCATCACCGAATTAAAAAGTTTTGGCACACATTTAACCATTTGTGACCCTTGGGCAAATCCAGATGAAGTTAAGTGTGAATATGATTTAGAAACTGTTAAACAAGTGCCTAATTCTAAATATGATGCGGTTATTTTAACAGTGGCTCATCAAGAATTTTTAAAGTTAAGGCTTAATAGCTTTTTAAATACAAGAGGTGTTTTGTATGATGTTAAGGGGAGCGTTAATGAAAAAACAGATGGTGGTTTATAACAATATATTTATACTAAAAATATTATGAGTCAATTAAAAAAAGGTGTCATACTGTCTTATTCTACAATATTCTTGACAAATATTGTTGGATTAGTTTTAACACCTTTTATTATTAGGCAATTAGGTCAATCAGAATATGGACTTTACATTTTATTAGGCTCGCTTGTAGGCTATATTTCATTGCTTGATTTTGGATTAAACAATACCATTGTTAGGTTTGTAGCTAAATATAGAGCAAATAACGATTTAAATGGTCAAAAAAACTTCTTAGCTACAATTTTCATAATATATATATCAATATCTATATTAACATTAATAATTGGAGGAATTGCTTATTTAAATATTGAAAATATTTTTAGTCAGTCACTGACCACAGATGAAATGTATAAAGCTAAAATATTAATGCTACTTTTAGTTTTTAATTTATCTATTTCTTTACCTGGAGGTGCTTTTACTGGTATTTGTAATGGTTATGAAAAATTTGTATATCCAAGAGTTGTAAATATTATTAGATATATAGTTAGATCCTTATTAGTGTTTTTTATATTATTCCATGGCGGTAAAGCAATTTCGCTGGTAGTTATAGATACTGTATTAAACATCACTATTATTGTAGTAGATGCTTACTACGTTATAAAAATTTTAAAAGTAAAAATCAAACTTATAGAATTAGATAAAAAGTTGATAAAAACAATCTTTAGCTATTCTATTTGGATATTTGTCTTTGCTATGATTGGTGAACTTTTTTGGAAATCGGGTCAGATGATTTTAGGTATAACTATTAGCACAGATGCTGTGGCGATTTATGCTGTCGGTATAGTTTTAAGTGGGTATTTTGGAGCTTTTGCTGGAGCTATTAATAGTGTGTTCTTACCTAAGGCTACCTTTATGGTTGAACAATTAAGTACTAGGGCTGAATTAACAGAAATGATGATTAAAATAGGAAGAATTGTTTCCGTTATATTAATTTTTATTTGGGGTGCTTTTCTGTTATTTGGTAAACAATTCATTTTATTATGGGTTGGTGAAACATATACAGACTCTTATTTAATCACGCTAATTATTATGACTGCTTATATTTTACCATTGGTTCAAAATTTCGCAAATTCTATTATTGAAGCTACAGGTCGCTTTAAATTCAAAGCAATAGTTTATTTTTTCACAATTTCAACAGGAATATTTTTAGGTGCCTATTTCTCTCAATTTTATGGGTATTGGGCAATTGCTTGGTGCTATTCCATATTTTGGTTTATTTCACAACTTATTATGAACTGGTATTTTGATAAAAAGTTAAATATTAATATTAAAGTTTTTTTTATTCAAACATTTGGTAAATTATTAATAGCTTTAATTTTATCTTTGATTGTAGGTTATTTCTTAAATATAATTATTGGTGAAGGATGGGGCAATTTTATATTAAAATCAGTTTTATATTCTATAATCTATTCATTATTAGCCTATTATATTGTTCTTAATGACTTTGAAAAGAAACAATTGTTACCTTCTAAATTTTTCAAATGAAAAGTAAAGTTTTAAAATACATATCAAAAAAAATAGCAGCTTTATATTGGGGTTATTTAAAAAAAGAAATTGATGATTTCGTTATCAACTCTCAAAAAAAATACTTTAAAAATATTGGAGACAATGTTATTTTTAAAGCAGGAGGCACCATTTACCACCCAGAAAATTTAAGTATTGGTAGTCATGTTCGTATTGGAGATAATTGTTTTATAATGGCTATTGGTGGTGTTGAAATTGGAGAAGGTACAATAATAAGTAGAAATGTTTGTATTCATTCTGGTAATCATGATTACAAATCTAAAATATCTGTCCCATATGATGATAAATACATCACAAAAAAAATAAAAATTGGTAAAGCTGTATGGATAGGACAAAATGTTAATATTCTTCCTGGTATAAAAATTGGAGATGGAGCTATTATTGGTATGGGAACTACCATTTCTAAAAATGTTGAAGCAGGAGATATTGTAGTTGGCAATGGACAAAGAATTATAGGTAAAAGAGATTTAAACAATTTAGAAACTCTGTTAAACAATGAATTGTTTTTTAGTAAAGAATTTCCTAATTTATAAAGAATGATTTCAGTTATAATCCCGACATACAAACGAAGTTCTAGACTCCCAATAGCAATTGAAAGTGTACTTGGTCAAACCTATAGCCCTTTAGAAATAATTGTGGTTGATGACAATGACGATAATGAATATCGAAAAGAAACTAAATCTGTTTTAAAAAAATATATTTCTCAAAATAAAATTACCTACATACAGCACAAATCAAACCAAGGCGGCTGTGTAGCAAGAAATACCGGAGCGTTTGCTGCTAAAGGTGAATATATTGCCTTTTTAGATGATGATGATTTTTATGAACCGACTAAGTTAGAAGAGCAAATTAATTTCTTAAATAATAATCCTCAACTAGATGCATGCATGTGTTCCATGTTCCGAATAGATGAAAATAATAAGCAAATAGAGTCTAGAGAAAACACAGCCCGTGGAGAAACTTTAAAAGAAGCCATTTTAGATGGCAATTTATTTACATCGATGCTTTTAATTAAAAAAAATATATTCCTTAAATTAGAAGGATTCTCAGAGATACCGAGGTTTCAAGACAAGTATTTTCATTATAAGTTTTTAAACTTGGGATATAAAATAGGCGTATTAAACAAACAACTTTTAACCTTAGTGGAACATTCTGGCTTAAGAATATCATATCTTGGTGCAAAAAAAATCATTAAATCACTCGATTTATTAGCTGAATTTGAAAAAAGCAATAAAGAAAAGTTCACTAATCAGGAAATAAAATTTCTAAAGTACCGTCGATATATAAAAATATCAGAAGTTTTGTGTGAAGGTCGATTTAATGAAAAAATAAAGAGCTTAATTTATATCGTAAAAGCTTTTATATATGCTTCAACAAAACACTATCAATATATAGGACTATTAACATTAAAGTCCTTAACACCAAATGCTATTATTAAATTAAAAACAAAAAGAGATGATTCCTAAAATAATACATTATTGTTGGCTTAGTGGTGACGCATTTCCTCCTGTAATAAAAAAGTGTATAGACACTTGGAAGGAAAAACTACCAGACTATGAGTTTGTGCTTTGGGATACAAATAAATTTAATTTAGAATCTAACATCTGGGTAAAACAAGCGTTTGAAACCAAAAAATATGCCTTTGCAGCCGATTATATTCGTTTATATGCTGTTTATAATTATGGGGGTATTTATCTAGACACTGATGTGGAGGTACTAAAAAACTTTGATGACCTTCTAGACCGTCCTTACATCGCTGGTTCAGAAATTGAAGGAGTTATTGAAGCAGGTGTATTTGGAGCAGAAAAACACAGCGATTGGGTTCTAGATTGTTTAAATTATTATACAAATAAATTTTTTATAAATGCAGATGGTAGTTTTAATACATTAACATTACCACGTATTATGATGCAACAAATTTTACAAAAAAGAGAAGTTAAAGAATTACCGCCACATCAATTACGTCCAGAAATTCAAAAAGAGAATACAAAAACCTTATTTCTATTTCCCAAAGACTATTTTTGTGCTAAAAATCACGGAACAGGAAAATTAGAAAATACGCCAAATACTTATACCATACATCATTTCGCCATGTCCTGGGTATCAAAAAAAGAAACTTTTCTACCCAATATAAAACGAAAATTAATGAGTGTTTTTGGTGTGAAAATTATAAGTAAAATTATTAAAATACTTAGGTTACAAGAATTCAAAAAAAAAAAATGAACAAAAAATCTATTTTATTAATTATGCCATATGGTAGTGTAGGTGGCATGGAGCGTTTAGCACTTGGTTTTTATAATTACTATAAAAAAGTTGGATATGATGTCAAAGCATTAAAATTCATTAAACTTGATAATGATATTATTAAATTTGGTGAAGATGAATTATTTTTAAGTGACTATGATTTTTATCAAATGTCTAAAATACAAAGATTATTATTTTATGTTAAAGCACCATATTTAATTAATAGAATCATAAAGAATCATAAATTTACACATTCCATAGCTTTTGGAGATATGGCTAATTTATTTAGCTCTCTTTCTTTTAGTAAAGAATTTAAAATAGGAAGTATTCATGCATTAAAAAGTACAGAATTTAAAAACAAAACTATTTTTAATACAATAAGTAAATTAGGTTATAAAACTTCCTATAAATTTTTGGATAAATTGGTGTGTATAAGTATCGCAATTAAAGAAGATTTAATAAAAAATTGTTCATACAAATTTGACAATATAGAAATAATTTATAATCCACATGATTTAATTGATATAATTCGTTTAAGTAAAGAAGCTATAATAGAAGATGATGAAAAAGAAATTTTTTCAAAACAAACTATATTATTTTTAGGACGATTATCAATACAGAAAGCACCTTGGCACCTAATTAAATCCTTTAAATTAGTATTAAATCAATTCCCAGACACTAATTTAGTAATAATTGGAGATGGTGATTCAAATGTAACACAACACTTGCAAAACTTAATTGAAGAATTAAATATTAAAAAATCCGTTCATCTCTTAGGGAGGAGAAATAACCCTTATAAATATTTAGTTAAATCAAATGTATTGGCTCTTTCTTCATATTATGAAGGGACTCCAAATGTCATAGTCGAAGCAATGTGTTTAGAAACACCAATTGTTTCTACATATTGTACTAAAGGAATTATAGAACTAATGAGTTTAAAAAATCATTCTGAAACTAATATAAATATTGAGGTAGAAGCAGGTATAATAACCCCAAATATCTTCAAAGGTAAATTATTACAAATACCTAATGATAATAAGCTCATAAAAGAAGAAATATTATTTGCAGATGCTTTAAAAAAAATGTTGGAGACAAATAACTATAAAAAACAACTTCAAGAACATAAAATAAAACTATTAGGCAAATTTGATATAAATAAAATCACGATGCAATATATTAAAAAATAAATAAATTATATTTTTAGCAAACGAAGGTGTATTACCACAGTTCTTTATCTGATATTTATATAAAAAATAATTACCCTCATGCTTTTTAACTCTTTCGAATATTTAATCTTTCTGCCTACAGTATTTATATTATATTGGTTTGTATGTAATCGCAACTTAAAATGGCAAAACTTTTTATTGTTGGTAGTGAGCTATTTCTTTTATGGCTTATGGGATTGGCGCTTTTTATCGCTTATTATTTTTAGTTCCTTTATCGATTATTTTTGTGGCTTAGCCATTGAGAAAGCTAAGGAAAAAACTATAAAAAAGCGTTGGCTAACTCTTAGCATGATTGTTAACTTAGGTTTTTTAGGAGTTTTTAAATATTATAATTTTTTTGCTTCTGAGTTTGCCGCGGCTTGGGCAACAATAGGTATAGAAGTTAATACGTTTACTTTGGACATCATACTACCTGTTGGAATTAGTTTTTACACCTTCCAAACCATGAGTTATACCATTGATGTCTACCGAAAACAACTAAAACCGACCAAAGACATCATAGCTTTTTTTGCTTTTGTAAGCTTTTTTCCTCAACTTGTAGCAGGACCAATAGAAAGAGCGACCAACCTACTTCCTCAATTTCATACAAAACGAATATTTGATTATAAAAAAGCCACAGATGGGTTACGCCAAATACTTTGGGGATTGTTCAAAAAAATAGTGATTGCTGATAATTGTGCAATCATTGTTAATCAAGTATTTGATAACCATGCAGATTATAATGCCAGTACTTTAGTTATTGCTGCTATATTTTTTGCCTTTCAAATTTATGGTGACTTTTCAGGCTATTCAGATATTGCCATTGGTACATCACGTTTATTCGGATTCAACCTCATGCAAAATTTTGCGTTCCCTTATTTTTCCAGAGATATCGCTGAATTCTGGCGCCGTTGGCACATCTCATTATCTACTTGGTTTAGAGACTATCTTTACATACCTATTGGAGGTAGTAAGGGGGGGACAGCAATGAAGATAAGAAATACTTTTATTATATTTTTAGTGAGTGGCTTTTGGCATGGTGCTAACTGGACTTTTATCATTTGGGGAGGATTAAATGCCTTATACTTTTTACCTTTATTACTAAGAAATAAAAACAGATCTAATTTAGATGTTGCTGCACAAGGTCAAGTACTAATTAACGCCAAGGAAGCATTTCAAATAATTTTTACATTTTCAATCACTGTAATTGCATGGGTCTTTTTTAGAGCAGAAACTGTTACCGATGCACTTAATTATCTAAAAGGAATGGTTTCTAAATCATTAACAGCATGGCCTGCTGTAGATATCAAGCCTTTTGCATTCATAACCATACTTGTTGTAGTTGAATGGCTGCAACGTCATAAACAACATGGCTTGGAATTGAATATCGATAGGATAAAAAAAGTATACCGCTGGAGTATCTATCTGTTTTTAATTATACTTATTTTCTGGTTTGGGGCCGATAAACAGGAATTTATATATTTTCAATTTTAGTTCAACATGAAAAAATATTTAATTAATAGCATTCTATTTTTATTTCTTATCTTAGGTCTTATAACCATAGGCTTATTACTTCCTAATACATCACAACCAAGATCAATTGATTATAGCCTTTTAAAAAAACATGAAATATTAAATACTACAAAAGAACCTAAAATAGTCTTAACTGGAGGATCTAATGTATTATTTGGTTTTAACTCAAAGATAATAGCAGATAGTTTAAAAATGCCAGTGGTAAACCATGCCATTCATGCAGGCTATGGCTTGAAATATATTATGGATGATTTACTACCATATATCAAAAATGGAGATATTGTAATATTAGCACCTGAATATTCACATTTTTTAGACAACAATAGGCTGGGTAATGAACCAATATTATTTTCACTAACTGTAAAACCTAATAATATCAAATTACTGTCGTTACATCAAACTATTAATATTGCTACGTTTGTTCCAAAGTTTTCGTTTGATAAAATGAAGTCTTTTGTATATGGTACTTTTGTGAAAAGTAAAAAATCTAGTTCTAATGTATATACGGAATTTTCTATAAACAGTAATGGAGATAACAATTCACATTGGTCTTTAGAAAACCAAAAGTTTGAGCCTTACAAGTTTTCGGGAAGCTATAATGAGAAATCAATAGAATTGTTATTAAACTACAATAATATTATTAATAATAAAGGAGCATCTTTATATATTACATATCCTAGTTTATGCAAAACGGGATACCTTATAAATGAAGTGTATATAAAACAAATTGAAAAAAAATTAAAGACTTCTAATTTAAAAATTCTTGGAATTCCATCCGATTTTGTTTTTCCTGATAACTATTTTTTTGATACCGCTTATCATTTAAATGGCAAGGGCGTTATCAAAAGATCTCAAATACAAATGAATCTAATTAAAAATAAATGATAGACTTCATCCCTTTAGAATATTACTACGATGCATTCATTTACTTTTGTTTTTTTCTCGTAGTCGCTAATTTATTACATGCTTATGTATTAGATCTTAATAATCCAAAAAATTTAAAGTTTTTAAGAACTTCAGGGATGGTGTTGTTAGTCCTATTAGTATTTTACATTGGACTGCGCCCTATCAGTGGTAGGTATTTTGGTGATATGGGTACCTATGCAAAGTATTACAATGGGTATGCAAATGGTTTGCCTGTAACCATCGATAAAGACGTATTTTTCAATTATTGTATGAAGTTTTTGTCTAATGTGATGGGTGTACATGGCTTCTTTTTTATAGTAGCCACTTTGTATATTACTCCTATGTTCTTTATATCAAAAAAATATTTTAATGCCTATTGGTTTTATGCTTTCTTAATGTTTGTAGTATCCTTTTCTTTTTTCACGTATGGCACCAATGGCATTCGAAACGGCTTAGCTACCTCATTTTTTTTATGGGGCTTATGTTATACAAATCAAAAAATAAAAATGGGATTTTGTTTCTTAATCGCAGTATTATTTCATAAATCAACCCTCTTACCTATCATGGCATATGTTTTAACCCTAATTTATAACAATCCAAAAACCTATTTAAAAGCATGGCTACTGGCAATACCAATCTCATTAGCAATGGGGTCAGTTTTTATTATGATTTTTACCAGTTTAGGTTTTGGAGATGATAGGTTAGCTGGGTATCTATCTGGGGAGGCTGCAACAGATTCTGAAATAAAAACAGGGTTTCGTTGGGATTTTATTTTTTACAGTGCTTTCCCTGTGTTTGCTGGTTGGTATTTTATTATAAAAAGAAAATTTCAAGACAATTTTTATAATCAGGTTTTTAATACCTACTTGATTTGTAATGCCTTTTGGATTTTAGTCATTCGGGCTAATTTTTCGAATCGCTTTGCTTATTTATCTTGGTTTTTAATGGCATTTATTATTATATATCCGCTATTAAAACAAGAGTTTTTTAAAAAGCAACAACACATGATAGCCAAGGTTATAACTGCATACTTTATGTTTACCTATTTAATGTATATCATATACTATACCATTTTAAAAACTAATTAACAACATATTTAACATGAAACCACTTACAGTTTTTACACCAACATATAACCGTGCCTACTGTTTACACCAGTGTTATGAGAGCCTTGTTAGGCAAACCAATCAAAATTTTATTTGGTTAATTATAGACGATGGCTCAATTGATAATACTAAAGATTTGGTAAACACTTGGATGGATGAAAATAAAATTTCAATCCAATACCACTATCAGGACAATCAAGGCATGCACGGAGGACACAATGCAGCTTACAGATTAATTGAAACGGAATTAAATGTATGTATTGATTCGGATGATTTTATGCCTGATGATGCAGTACAAATAATTTTAGAGAACTGGTTATTGATTAAACATAAACCGCAGTTTGCAGGTTTAGTTGGATTAGATGCAAACAAACAGGGAAACATTATTGGCACTAAAATACCAGAAACCTTAAAAGAAACAACACTATCTGATTTATATGAAATACATAAAGTGAAAGGGGATAAAAAATTAGTTTTAAGAACAGATGTGGTAAAAAAGTATCCACCCTACCCCATTTTTAAAGACGAACGTTTTGTGCCCTTACATTACTTGTACCTACTTATTGATCAAGATTTCTCGCTGTTTCCTATTAATAAGGTTTTATGTATTGTAGAGTATATGCCAGACGGTTCGAGTCTTAATATCTTCAAACAATACAGAAGACACCCTAAAGGCTTTGCCTTTTCAAGAATTCCAGAAATGAAATATTCGAAATCCTTACAAGAAAAGTATAAAAAAGCCATACACTATGTATCTAGTAGTTTATTGTCTAAAAATCAAAAGTTCATATCGGAATCACCTAAAAAAGCTTTAACCATTTTAGCAATACCTCCAGGAATACTATTGTATTTATATATTTTATTAAAAACAAAAAAAAATACGTAGCCTAACTTTATAAAACCTTAAAGAAACATAAATAAAATAATAAGCTTTTATAAAATCAGACAGGGGTTAAATATTAATTTAACCCCTGTCTATATAAAAAATCGAATATACTCTTAATTACAAGTATTAGATAGTGTTATAATATTAGTTGAAGTAGTATCATCGGTTACGCAACCTATATTATCTTTAATAGTAATATCCATACAATTTTGTGATACTTTTATTTGTTTGTTTCCAAATGTATTGTTCAATACGTTAGCGGAAGAGGCTTCTATTAAATATATTCCAGAATTATGACATATATTATTTTTAAAATCAAAACCTCTAATCTTAGCGAAATTTGAATTATGATTTCCCGTGGAAGTCAAGTCATTATCCCGTATAGAAATATTATAGCCTATATTAGCGGCACTTCTATTCACTTCATAAAACCGAATAGGAACGCGTTGTACATTTATAGTATTATTAAAAATATCTACATTATTGATGTATGAGGTTACGTGATTACCAATACCATCACTACCTGTAACTGTACTTGTAATAGTATTATCACGAACTTTAGAGTCGCGGGTATTTAATAAATCAATACCTCGACCACAATCTATCATGGTATTGTGATGAAGATCGATACCTGGGTCTTGCAACTCAATACCTTTTGGAAAGCCAGTAATGGTGTTACCATACACTTCATTATCATAATTACGCTCATTACCATATCCCAAGGGGTCATTCATACCTGCTGCAATCGCAACATTTGAGTTTTTACCTGGATTCTTAAATATATTATTTCTAACAATCGAGCCAACTGTCTCCCCTATGGCTATAGTATTTTCCATAGTATTATTTTCATACGTAATATACCAACCTCTCGCATTTATAAACCCACCTTTTTCTGAGCCACGTTCTATATTATTTTTAATAGTAACATATTCCACAATTTGGTATTTTATCCCATTCTCCCAAACAGGTTCAATATCAATAGCCCACATAGGCGCAGCCCCACTAGATTTGGATGTTGTTATTCCTGTGTCAACAAGTTCATTCCCATCAATCACAATATTTTTACCTTCAACAATGGAAATCCCATTTCTTCGGCTTCTAATAATTTTATTATTTTGAATTAATAAATTATCAGTGTAAGTGTAAAAAGAATCATAGGTGTGTCCAATATTATCAATTATTATACCATCGCCTAAAGCATCTGTAATGGTCATATTCTTAATAGTTACATCTTTTGAGCCACTTACTGTTAAACACATACCAAACTCGTGCGAACCTCCACTGGAATAATCATGTTCATCCCGTTCACCATATAAATTTCCTCCATCAATAACGACATTTTCTACGTCTCTAACAGAAATAAGTGCATAATTAGAAAAATTAGTAGGTTGTGTTCTTAAATGAGTGTTCTCACTCATTTTTAAAGTGAAATTAGAGGGTGGGTTGATAGCATAAGTATATGCATAACCCTTAAAATTTTCATCATCTACTTTAAAATAAGCATCCATAGCATCTATTATAAAAGTAGAAACCCCTAACGATTTTACTAACTCAAATGAGCCTTCTAAAATATCTCGATTACGCAAAGCAACAGCATCACTAACTACTCCTTCTACGATTCCCCAGCGTTTTGGATTAAAATTAAAAGTAGGGTCTTTTAACAAAGGTTTAGCTCCTCCAAGCGTTAGGCTTGAATTCAATAAATCACCAGAGATAATACTTTCACTTGAAAAATTTAAAGTTCCATTCACAATAGAACCTCCTTCATAAACAATGGTTACGTTATCAGGTATGTTTATCGTTTTACCTTCTAAGTCCATCACACAATTAATTACGATAGTAGAATTGATTTCGGCATTAGCTAAGTCAAAATCACAAGGGGCAGTTATTGGATTAACTGTATCAATAATATCTTCAGGTGTAACAGGAGTTTCCTCTATAGGTTCTTCTAAGATAGGTTCTTCAAATAATTCTTCATTATTACAAGACGTAATGGAAATAATAATAAAAAATAATAAATACATAGGTTTAAACATCATTTTCATAAGTTTTAGGTTTTTGGAGGGCATTAATTTTTGTTTTCAATATTAAAAAAAATCAAAAGAATTACCGCTTAAGTGTTTCTTATTTTCGCTGAAATGCTTTCAAGACTAACATAATACTCGTTTAAGTGTTTCTTTTTTACGATAATCTGTTTTTTTCATAGTTATTAAAATCAATATACGTTCCTGTATGACTTTTTGGATGTTTTTATGCATTCTATTTTTTTTGAAAAGCAAAAATAAGTTATGTTAAATAATTTAATAGTCATTGTTAATAACTATTTATAACTTAATAGTCTGATTGTTAGTAATTAAAAAAGTTATAAAGAGAAATAATAATAAAAGATAAAAACCATCAATAGTAATGATAGATTTATCTTATAAAAACTAATGAAAAAGTAAACATTCAAAATATCATTTTATAGCTGAAATTTAACATTTCAACTACTTTGTTTTGTGTAGTAAAATTAATTCATATACTTTGGTAACTAATTTTTTTATTACAAATGTTAATAAGCATTATTGTCCCATTTTATAATACAGAAAAGTTTATTGCTCGATGTATTGAAAGTTTAATTGAACAAGATATTGATTATAATGATTATGAAATCATATTAGTAAATGATGGCTCTACAGATTCAAGCCTATCTATAGCTAAGCATTATGCTAAAGAATATCAACAAATTAAAATTATCAATCAGATAAATAAAGGAACTAGTGCCGCAAGAAATAACGGATTTAAAAATAGTATTGGAACTTATATTTATTATATAGATTCTGATGATTATATACAAAAAAACATATTAAAAAGCTTACTGGGCCTTATTTTAGAAAATAATCTCGATTTTTTAGGATTTAAATATACTAATACTTCAGAGTCAAATTTTGAACTAACTATAAATGCCGATCACATGGAAAGCTACGCAAATAACTTAAAAATTAAAAATGGCTGTACATTCATATCTGACTTTAATTTTTATAATTATACTTGGTGGTATATTTTTAAAAAGGATATTGCATTAAACAACAAAATAGAATTTGTAGAAGGTGTTATGCTTGAAGATGGTATTTATACAGCTGAGCTTCTAATCAAATGCAAAAGAACAGCTTTTATACCACTAAGTATTTATAGATATTTTGTAAATACAAATTCCATAATGAGAAAAACTTCAAAGGAACACATTAACCATTTAAACAAGAATTTTAAATTCATTATTACTAAGTTTACAAATCTCATAGACTTAGCAAAACATAATAATGCTGATTATAAGGCTGTTAAAAGACTACAAGCGAGACAACAATCCTATTTATTTTTTCTTTTGGTTAGATTAGTGAAATCTAATTGTTCCTTTAACGAAATTCAATCCATAACTAATGAATTTAAATTACTTAAGGTGTACCCTTTAAATAAATTTATTGGAGTAGACTATAATTCTAAAAAAGAAAGAATATTAACCCACATTTTCAATAATAAAATATTATTTTTTTTGCTTATCAGTTTTAACAATTATTTTAAACTCATTAAATAACAAAAATTTACATTTATTTTTTATAACTAATTTACAATTTTGACCAATATTTTGTTTCTTAATTAATCATGATGAATAAACCCACAAGAATTTTACAAGTGCTAACTATAATGAACAGAGGTGGTGCTGAAAATATGATTATGAATTATTACAGATCTATTGATAAAAGCAAAATTCAATTCGACTTTTTATTGCATAGAAAAGATGAAGGTGCTTTTGATGATGAAATCTTGAGTTTAGGAGGCAAGCTGTTTAAAATGGACCCCATAAGTGTTAAATCATATTCTAATTACAAAAAACAATTAAAGTCTTTTTTTACAGACCATCCAGAATACCATATAGTTCACAGCCACTTAGATACCTTAAGCTTTATCGTTTTAAAAGCGGCTAAAGAAGCTGGGGTAAATATTAGAATAGGTCACAATCATTTAGCTATTGAACCTTTTGGCTTAAAAAAGATTTTTAAGAAACAAACGGATTTAAAAGAAGTCTTAAAAGACCTTTTCAAGTTTTCCATTCGATCCAAAGTAGGCAAATATGCAACACATTATTTTGCTTGTGGTGAAAAAGCAGGGGTTTGGTTATATGGTGAAGAAAATAAGGACCGTATTAAGATTATTAATAATGCTATAAACACCAAAACTTTTATTTATAACGAAACTAAAGCTGTTAAAATAAAAAAAGACCTGGGAATAAGTAACAAAAAAGTCATAGGTCATGTAGGTAGATTTAATGAGCAAAAAAATCACATCTTTTTAATTAAAATCTTTTATGAAATGTGGCTTCAAAATAAAAATTTAGTGTTAGTACTAATTGGAGATGGTAATTTAAAGCCAAAAATAGAAGAACAAGTTAAAAAACTAAATATAAAAGATAATGTGAAATTTTTAGGACTCAGAAATGATGTTCCCGATTTATTACAAGCCATAGATATTATATTATTCCCTTCCTTGTATGAAGGATTACCAGTGTCTTTAGTCGAAGCTCAGGCTGCTGGTTTAAAAGTAATAACATCAACTACAGTTGACAAAGAAACAGCTATTACAAAATTAGTTACTTTTTGCGACTTAAAAGAATCTGAAACATATTGGGCTAATCTTGTTTTAAAGCATTTAGAATATGAAAGAAAAAACATGTTTAAAGCCATTTTAGATGCCCAATATGACATAGAAGAAAACACTAATAAATTGCAACAATTTTATATAGAAACTGCTATGTAATTTTAATTCTAAACATAAAAAACCTGATATTGAACTGTATGCAAAATAAGATAAATTTAGACCTATCATATCTAATAACTATAATAAAATTAGCATTAAATAGAAAAAATAAAATGTAAATAAATTACTTTTATATATTTGCTTATAAATCTTAATTCGTGCTAATTACGAGTATTTATCTTTATGAAAAAAAAAATCATAAGAGTTGTTACTTCAGGAGTATCATTAAAACTAATCTCTGGACAATTAAAATATTTAAATGAACAATATGAAGTACAAGGTGTGGCATCCAATGACACTAATTTAAGTTTGGTTGAACAAAGTGAAGGAATCAAAATACACCCTATTAAAATGGTGCGTCCCATTTCTTTAATCAATGACTTAAAATCACTATATAATCTATATCGTTTATTTAAGAAAGAAAAGCCTTTTGTTGTACATTCCATAACTCCAAAAGCGGGTTTGTTAAGCATGATGGCGGCTTACTTAGCTAGAGTTCCTCATAGAATGCATACATTTACTGGACTTATATTCCCTACAAAAGAAGGGGTTATGAAAAAAATACTGATAACTACCGATAAAATACTTTGTGCCTGTGCCACACAAATATATCCAGAAGGTTATGGTGTTAAACAAGATTTGGAAAATTATAACATTACATCAAAACCATTAAAGGTATTAGCAAATGGCAATATAAACGGGTTAGACCTTGATTATTTTTCTAAAGAACATTTTAACGAACAAAAACAACAACTAATTCGAAAAGAATTAAATATTACAAATAACGAATTTGTATTTGTGTTTGTAGGACGACTTGTTAAAGACAAAGGTATTAACGAATTAGTTTCCGTTTTTAATAAAAACTTTAAAATCACAGACCAAGCAACCCTATTATTAGTAGGCGATTATGAAGAAACATTAGACCCTCTGCTTCCTGAAACAATTAATAATATAAAAACCAATACCAAAATAATTGAAACAGGTTGGGTAAACGATGTACGTCCTTATTTTTCAATAGCAAATGCACTTGTATTTCCTAGCTATCGAGAAGGTTTTCCTAATGTAGTCATGCAAGCAGGAGCTATGGGACTACCTGCTCTTGTGACTGATATAAATGGTAGTAACGAAATTATTATAGAAGGTGAAAATGGGGCTATAATTCCCGCAAAAGATGAAGCAAGTTTATACGTAAAAATGCGCGAGTTTTATGAAAACAAAAATAAATTTCAAGCATCAGTTTGCAGAGAGCTTATTACAACGAGATATGAAAGACAAAAGGTTTGGGAAGCAGTACTTAACGAATATAAAAGCCTTTCATAAAACCGCCTAAAAAGTTAATAGACACCCTATATTACTAAAAATTCATATGCACAAATACTTAATGTCTTATTAGTTCTTTTTTTATAAGAATTAATAGAATGGTTTTATTATTCTAAGTTTACAGGTAATAACATTTTCTTTTTGTGCTGATTGACCAAATATTACTTAACATGATTAGAACATTCATATGGTCTTTTTACTAAAAAACCACATTCGTCGTGAAAATGCATTATAATAACGTTTTAATTATTTTGAAAATGTGATAAAATAAATATAATTATATATTTGAAATCACAATAGCTGTTGACTTTTAATTTAGTAAAAATGATCCTCCTTAAAAACCATATATAAAGGTATGAATGATGTTAAAGTAATAAATCTTTCTAAAAAAGTTTTACGAGATTACTTAGAGAATGACAAATATTGGTGCCATAAAACTACAGCCTTAGCTAAAAGCAAAGTAATATGGCTATTGAATAATGATAGAATGGGAGAAGATGATGTTTGTGGTGTTATTGCTGAAGAAAACAACATCATTATTGGACTTGTTTATATGATTCCAGACACAACTCTAACTTCTGAAAAAATTGAAAAAAAAATATATTGGATGATGTATTGGTGGATTGCTGATAAATACAATGGCAATGTATTATCCACATACATCTATAGTGAAGCTTTAAGATTAGCAAAAAATCAAGTAGTCGTGAAATCTTTTGCAGAAAATGCTCATAGTTTTTACAAAAAAATGCCTTTTAAAACCATCATGTCAAGACCAAGATATACTATTTTCTTTAGTCTAGATCCTGATATTCTTATTGCTAAATTCAAATTTATAAAACCTTTAAAATTTATTTTAAATGGTTTAGACTATTTAGTTACAAAAGCCTTACAGGTATACAATAAGTCAAAATTAAAAAGTAATACTGAAAATTTAAATTATGAGTATATTAATGAGTTAGACACTCAAGCATGGGCATTTATAGAACCCTTGTGTAAAAAAGACTTTATATACAAAACAAAAAAGTATGTGAATTGGCAGATTAGCAAACTACAATACATACAAACTCCAATTAATTTAAAAACCCCTTATTCATCTTTAGCTACAGGTATTTCTAAAAATATTGCCATACATAACCTAAAAGTTTTAAAAGAACATAAAATCATTGGATTTATTTCCTTTGTTGTAAACTACAATGAATTAAACGTCAAGTATTTTTTGGCTGAAAATGGAGAAAACTATAATTTATGTGTAGATGCCTTGATTGAGAATTTTATTAAACTTCAAAAAAAGTACATTTTTACTGATGATACAAAGTTAGCAAATAGCATTAAACAAAGATTCAGAACTATTTTTACACATCAAGTGGATAAAAAAGCTTTGGCGCATCAAGATGTAGATATAAACTTTGAAAATCAAGAAATACTAAATAGTGATGGCCATTTTTACTAATTTAAGCCAAGTTGTATATAAATTAACAAGCTTGTAAAATGAGTAAATAACTATCTGAAATTACAATAGTAATTGAGTAAAGATTTGAAAAACAATGATTCAAATAAAAAAAAATGGAATTTATAAAAGCTCTACAAAAATCATTAATTAAACATGCAGAGCGTGAGGCTTTTTGCATCAATAATGTTTTTTACACTTATAGTGATTTTAATCTTGAAATTTCAAAAATTAGAGTTGCTATTCAGAACAACACCAAAAAAACAGATACGTTAATAGGCCTTGTAACTAATGATGATATCTACACCTATGCGAGTATTGTAGCCTTATGGCTTGAAGGAAAAGCTTATGTGCCTGTAAACCCTGAAGTACCTTTAGATAGAAACACACATATCTTACAATCTATTAATACGCATTTTATTATAGATTCTTCCAAAATTTCCAACTATAATAATCTAAATCTTACAGTAATTAATCCCACTGAGGGGGAAATTCCATGTAAGATAAATTTATGTCCAGTAGCAAATATTCATAGTGAAGATTTAGCATACATTTTATTTACATCGGGTTCAACAGGTGTGCCAAAAGGAGTTTCTATTACTTTTAAAAATGTGAATGGATTTGTAAATGCTATCAATGAAGATCCTGGGTTTGAATTAATGCCAACGGATAAGTGTTTGCAAATGTTTGAACTCACTTTTGACATGTCTGTTGTATCGTATTTAATGCCTTTATTAAGTGGAGCTTCTATTTACACCATACCAAGTAAAGCTATCAAATATTTTCAGGTATACAAATTGTTAAAAGAGTATAAACTTACAGTGCTAACCTTAGTTGCTTCAATAATTCACTATTTACGTCCTTATTTTAAAGAGATTAACGAAACACAAGTACGCTATTGTAGCTTTGCTGGAGGAGCACTACATGATGATATTGCTTCAGAATGGAGTGACTGTATACCAAATTCTAAAATTTATAATTATTATGGACCAACAGAAACAACTATTTATAGCGGCTTTTATCTTTATGAAAAGCAGAACAATACAAAAGCACATAATGGTATTATTTCAATAGGCAAACCTATGGGGGATTTGAAATACATGGTAGTAAATGAAAATAACGAAGAAGTTCCTTTAAAAACAACAGGCGAACTATGTATTTCAGGAAGCCAAGTAACACCGGGGTATTGGAATAACCCAGAACTTAATAATACTGTTTTTTTTAGTGTAGATGATAATGGGACTCCACTTATATATTACAAAACAGGCGATTTATGTTTTAAAGATCATGAAGGTGATTACTTATATGTGGGAAGAGCCGATTTTCAAGTTAAAATAAGAGGCTATCGAGTAGAGTTATCGGAAATTGAATTTCATGCTAAAGTTAAAGCCCCTATTAAAGTAAATATGGTAGCCATAGATATAGAAAACAATTTAGGGAATGCCGAATTAGGTTTAGCTATAGAATCTACCCCTTTTAATACGGATGAAATTTTTGAGTACATGAAAACAAAACTCCCTAATTACATGATACCGATGCATGTGGAATTTATAAAAGAATTTCCACACAGTATAAATGGTAAAATTGATAGAAAAGCATTAAGAACTCACTTCAAAATAAATTAAAATAATGAACAAAGAAGATATTGTATTTAAAATTAGGCAAGCTTTTATTAAAGTTTTAGAACATGAAAACTTTCAACTAAGCGATGAAACAACGGCCAATGATGTTGATGGCTGGGAATCTATAACTCATATGATGATTATCAATGAAATAGAAAAAAGCTTTGATATTAAATTTAAACTCATGGACTTAATGAACATGAATAATGTAGGAGATTTAATTAAGGCTATTGAATCTGAGATTCAACATTAAAGCCTAAAAAATCGAGTAACTTTTATAAGGCCATCAATTGTTTTTATTAACATTTTAGTGTCATACGTTAAAACAATTTTTCCAGGCAAACAGTTGGCATACATATCTAATAATGGTTTATGTAATATTTTTTCAGCGGCTATTATTTTATATTTTTTATTATCAATAGAACAAAAACTTCCTTGTGTTTCAATACCAAAACTTTTAATAGTAAGCAGTATTTGATCCGTATTATGACTATTAAAATCAATGGTTTGCATTACTTCAGTCCTATTAAAATACGAGGGGTTGCCTTTTTGTTTTCTGCCAATATTTTTAAAATTACTTGCCTTTAATTTATTCCAACCCTGTTTAAAAACAACACCTTCTAATTTCATAGCTAAATGGTACAAAAGACCTAAATCTATATCTTTGGTAAGCTTCTGTTTTTTTTGGTAAATAATGTCTCCAGTATCTATTCCTTTGTCTATATAATGCATCGTTGCACCATAAAAATCATAATGGGCATAAAACACACCATTTAGGGGTGTTTTACCTTGCAAGTAAGGGAGATAAGTTGGATGTATATTGATTAAAATTTGATGTTTTTTAAAACGTTCTACAGGAAAAATAATAGGACAACCATTTGAAATTAATATATCAAATTCAATATCAATTAGCATTTTAAGAAAATCCTTTTTCTTTTCAAGAGAAAATACATCATGCGGAATACCATTATCAATTAAAATAGTTTCAAGCAGACTTCCTTTAAGAGCGTAAATCTTAAGGTTAACCAAACTCTCACACGCTATAAGCTGTTCTAACACATTATAGCGTGAACCTAAAAAAACAATTATCTTATTATTCATTTTATTTATTAAATAATTAAAACTAATAATTTGTAAAGTTATTTAATTTATTTTGCATCATCATATCCTTTTAGATGAAATTATAACACACATAACATGAAAAAAAATAATAAAGGCATAGGTTCCTTCTTCCCTTTTATTGAAAATAACGTTGATAAATTTCTTGCAAATAAAACAAGTTTTAATCCAGAGGATAAAATGTTGTTTTATACCGGTAGGCAAGCTATTAAATATATCATAGAGTTAATTGCGTTAGAAAAAAAATCATTCATAATCTGGTTGCCAGAATATTATTGCATGCATGTTACCCATTGGTTAAAATCTAACTATTCTAATATAAAGACATATAAAACCAATCCTTCCAAAGCACAGTTTAGTATTAATGCTTTTGAATTTGCATCTGATAACGATGTTGTTATTATAAATAATTTTTGGGGAATTCATGATTGCATAATTAACAAAGGAGATAAAAAAATAGTGACTATTGAAGATCACTCTCACGGATGGCTTAGTAATAGCTGTATAAACAGTAAAGCTGATTATTGTATGACATCTTTAAGAAAAACATTACCTATTCCACTTGGAGGCATGGTATGGAGCCCTAAAAACCATCCTGTTAAAAAAAATGTGCCTTTGTTAGAATCCCATGCCTATGAGGCTATTTGGAATAAGATACAAAACGCAATGCAATTAAAACACGATTTTGAAAAAACAGGTGATTTAACACTAAAAGAAAAAAGCCTGTTATTAATAAGTGAAACAGAATTGGCTTTACATCAAAACTATAGCTTAACACAAATACATCCTACACATGAAAAAACAATAAAAGAATTTTTAAGTATAAATTATAGTGCTTTCAAATTACAAAATTTACAAAAACTAAGTGCTTGCATTAAGCCCAATGATAATTTTGAAATTATTGCTCATCATTCAAGTAGAACTTTTGGACTTATATTATATATAAATAACGAGGCCTATTTAGATCAATTAAGATCTCATTTAATTGATAATAATATTTACCCATCACTATTGTGGCCTAATAACAAAAAAGAATATGGTTATTATTTAAATATACACGTAGACTTTAGATATACATGTGATGATATGCACTATATTGCAGATGCATTAAACGCTTTTAATCACATAAATCATTTATAAATATATTCCACCTCATTTTTTTATAGTTAACCCCTCATCGAATAAAAATCACTAAAAACGGTATTTTACAATACTTAATATTAATAATGATATTTTTGAATGAGATTTAAACATATTATGTACCAGTATTTTTTTAAAAGAATTATAGATATAAGCTTCTCTTTTATAGCATTAATTTTGCTATCACCCATATTTTTAATTGTAGCTGTAACACTTTTTATTTTAAATAAGGATACCCCATTTTTTTTTCAAAAACGACCAGGTAAAAATGAAAAAATTTTTAGCATCATAAAATTTAAGTCCATGTCTGACAAAAAAGACGCTAATGGAAATCTTTTACCAGATGATGAAAGAGTTACGCCGTTTGGTAATTTTATTAGAAAATACTCTTTGGACGAAATACCTCAATTATTAAATATACTATATGGTGATATGAGTTTAATTGGCCCAAGACCCTTAAGAGTTCAATATCTACCCTTTTATACTGAAAAAGAAAAAGTTAGGCATAACATCAAACCTGGAGTTACTGGTTTAGCTCAAGTATCTGGAAGAAATTCATTAAATTGGGATACAAAATTAGCCTTAGATATTGAATATGTTGAAAATATGTCATTTTTATTAGACACAAAAATATTTTTAAAAACTATCAAAAAAGTATTTCATGCAAGTGATATAGCACTTGGAGAAAATATAATTGACTTAAACGAATACAGAACTGTTAATAAAAAAAATGTATAAAGTAACTAAAAGATTCATAGATTTTTTTTCTGCATTAATCGTGTTTATTTTCCTTTTTCCAATTTTCCTGACAACACTTATCTGTTTATTTGTAGTAAACAATGGCAAGCCTTTTTTTTTACAAGAAAGACCTGGTAAAAACGGAAAAATATTTAAGATCATAAAGTTTAAAACGATGCGTGATTTAAAACCAAATCAAAACACAGACATCCATAACTTAAATAGAGTAACTAAAATAGGTCATTTTATTAGAACTTATTCTTTAGATGAAATTCCACAACTTATAAATGTAATTAAGGGTGACATGAGTATTGTAGGCCCAAGACCCTTACTCCCATCCTACTTGCCTCTATATAATGATTTTCAAAAACAACGTCATAATGTTAAACCAGGAATTACGGGTTGGGCACAAGTAAAAGGAAGGAATGCTATTTCTTGGGAATTAAAATTTGAATATGACGTTTGGTATGTTAAACATAGCTCCCTATTGTTAGATTTAAAAATTATATTATTAACCATTAAAAGAATAATAGTACCAGAAGGGATTAACACAAATGAAGGTGCAAATATGCCTGAATTTACAGGAAGTCAAAAGGAAAATAATACTTAAATAACAGGCCTCAATTACAAGACTTTATTTTATAATAATTTATTATTTAAAACCATTTTTTCGATAAGCTGGAAAAAAGGTAATCCGATGTGCTTTTTTCACTTCTAAACATGCTACATCTGTAGCTACTAAATCTACATTAAGCTGATCTTCAAGCTCTTGGTACATTTTTTCATTAACAATCTTTCTACCTGTATAAAAAATGAGGTCTTTATCATTAGGGAAAAATGTTTTTTTATACTGATAAAGACTATCCCCATCTTCCCTACCGCCTCCTAACAAATAATATTTATATTGATGAGCTCGTGCCCATTTCATCACTTCAATTTTTAAAAAGTCATTAGGTCTGTAATTGAAATAATCTGACAGTGTCCCTCCTAAGAATGAATACAAAGTATCGCCTGAAATTAATATCAGTTCTGTTGATATGGCTACAGTATCTTTATAAACAATAGCAATCATAAAATTATCACCACTTAACTTGATGATGTTTTTAAAATAATTAATAGAATAGCGATATTCTTGATCTGCTCCAATACGAGACATGGTTTGAATGTAAATATCATAAAACTGTTTGATATCTGCCTCGCCTAAACCTGTATGTAAAAACTTAATTTGCAAGTTTTCCTTAGCACTTTTTCTATAATTGTTTCTTACTTTTTGTTTAAAATTAGCCCATTGTGATGCTTCATCAATAATCTGTCCATTCACATTTGTTAAAGTGGGCACCAAATTTCCTGAATAAAAATGATAATTATGGTTAAGACTAAATCGGATAAATTCAGAAACTACTTGATTGTTTTTATACCAAGCATCAACACATTCCCAAAACTTAATAAGATAGCCTCTGGACAAGCTATCATTAAATATAGGCCCACTATATCCATATGGGGAAATAACATCATAATATGTTTGATCACTTTTATATGGAATCTCTCTGAGTATAAAAGGCATTAATATTAAAAGAGAGCCCTTCGAATCACTAAAAGTGAAATACTTTAACCGATCTTGAGTGTTTTCAGAAACATATGAATACCAGATCTTATAAAATGGATTGATAACCTCAAAGGATTCTACATGCTTTAAATAGCTACTTAAATCATCATCATTTAATATTTTGTGTACTTGCAGCTCCATAAGTTTAAGCAATATTATTAATTAATGTATTTTTATCTATCATACTTCTGTGCTTAAAATAAGCAGGTCAATTTCCTCTAAACTCAAAGGTTTCAATATCACTCTTGTTATTTAACAATAGGTAAAACCATAAGTTCTAACATGTGTTACTTAAATTAAAATAACTATGAAATCATGCGTTGTACCCATGCACTAACACTTCATTGTCATATCGTAACATTAATAAATTATTTTCCCAATCATCATAAAAATCGATAGGTTCGTTAAATAAATATTCTTGAATAATCCATTTAGGATAGTTTGCTCCCGCAGCATAGGATAACGGAAAACCACCTCCAAACCGAGCGTTTATTTCAATTCCATAAATAATATCTTTAGTAGCATGCTTAAAAAATTGAGCCGTAAGGCAACCAATAGCACCATCCACATGGCTTAATTGTTCTTTAATATAATCAACTAAAATATTCTTTTTGGTTATGCCTTTATTAACTTCCCCATCCCGAACTTCTATGCGTTTTCTAGGAACTACTGATTTTAAATTATGATTAACATCATAATACAAATCACATGTATATTCATCAAATTCTGAATGATCGATGTATTCTAAAAACATTAAATCGTCATTCTTAAAATGATATTCGGTTAAATCTTCGTGTTTATTAATAATAAAAGTATCAACACTTCTACTACCGTTAAATGGTTTAATAAATAATGGTAATTTATAATCGTATTTAGAGTACTCTTTAGCAACTTTGATATTGTTTTCAATAAAAAAAGCACTCATTTTACGTTTGTCTCTACAGATATTTATAAAATCAGAAGAAGCTACAATGGCTGTAATGCCATTTTTTAATAAGGTTTTATTACTATTTGCAAGCAATAATAGCTCTGTATCAATGGTTGGGATAATAATTTTTATTTGATTTTCAACACACACCTTAATTAGTAAATTTAAATAATTTGTATCACTAACTAAAGGAAGCTGAAAAGCACCATCTGAGACTCGACATGCAGACGACATATCCGTATTAAAATCTGTAGTAAAAACCTTTCCTTCAGGTGCCAACGCTTTTAGTTCTGCTTGAAAAGCCTTAACCAATGAAACACGTCTTCCGGCAGATGTTATTAATATATTCATTGTTTTATTATGCTTTAATATTTTAAAATTTGAGCAAAAATAGCAAAAGATAGATATAATTCATTTTAACAACATGTTATTATTATAAGTTTGAATTTGTTTATACATATTACTTACTCATTCTTCATTTAAAATATAATTTGAAATAAGATTTGCAATAAGATTTCTCCCATGATTATTCCAATGCATATCGTAAATTAAATTTGTTGGTCTTTTTGATTTTTCTAATGTGTTAGAAAAATCAATATATTTAAAATGATTGATCCTTAAATAATCTAAAAAAAAATTAGGCGTGTTTTTAGAGTCTAATAAAAACAAAAATCTTTTTTTATCAAAGCCATAAAATGTTATTAAGCTTTCAAAATTTTTAATATACTTGGCATATCTTATTTTTTGAAGTTCCGCTTCTTCACTCTCACTTAATTCAGGTGCTTTATCAACTTTTTTTGTTAGTATATTTGAAATAAATTCTTTCGGAGCATCTAAAACACCTATGGTTTGAAGGTATACTAATAATTTAAATTTTCTTAAATTCTTGTACAATGGTGTTTCAAGTTTCATTCTTTCATCAAGTAACTTATAAGCCCCTCTATTTAAATCATTTTCAAATTTTAAGCCTATCACAACATGATCAATTAAATCAAAATGCTTTTTATACTTATTAATTAAATGCAACTGATCTGCAAAATCATAGCCAGCATATCCATATTCATAAACTTCAACATCACTTAGTTGATTTTCAATTTTCTTTCCAATAGAATTGTAATAGTGTTGATGGAAACCCTCTATAAATGAATCTCCTACAAGCGCTATTTCAACCTTGTCTTCAGAAGGCTTAAATTCTCTATATGAATTGTATCCAAATTCATTGATGTGATACGCGGAGAAATTTTGTCGTCTATTACCCGTTACAGAAAAGCCTTCCTGGTTAGGCAACCATTTTTCCACACCATATTCATCTACATATCTCGTTGGATAATCTTTGGTTAAATGAAAAATACGCACCAATAATTCTAATGCTAATAAAATTAGAATTCCATAGATTATAAATTTTATAAATAATTTTTTCATATTATTTAAAATTGGAAATAAATAAATGACCTATCTATACTACTATCATAAAAGAGTAACATGGACAGAATTATTATCGTATAAATACAAAATCTTAGGCCTTTAGATTTAAATTTAAATGGAGCGCGTTCATCTTTTCTAATTACATACTCATAAAGTGTAAATAAAATTAACAAAATATAATAATCCATCATTCTATAGCCCATAGGATGCGCGTAAGCACTATAGGAAAAATCTGTAGAAATCCTATTTATAAAAGCAAATGCATCCGTTATTGATTCTGACCTAAAAAATATTCTAGAAAAAGTAACTATTCCAAAAGTTAATACAACCTGCCCTATTTCAACTAATGATGGGAAAAAAGTATGTTCACCTATCACAGAATCTTTGTAAATAGTATTTCTCCCCATTAAAAACACGGGTATAAACGCGGCTGCATGAAAAGCTCCCCAGAAAATAAATGTCCAATTAGCACCATGCCAAAAGCCACTTATTAAAAAAACAATAGTAATATTTCTTATAGACTTTAATTTAGACACTCTTGAACCTCCTAAGGGAATATATATATAGTGCCTAAACCATGTTGAAAGTGATACATGCCAACGTTGCCAATATTCAGCTACATTTCTTGAAAAATTAGGAAATTTAAAATTTGACATGAGTTCAATACCAAATAATTTTGCGGTTCCTATGGCAATATCTGAATACCCACTAAAATCTCCATACACCTGAAAACTAAACAAGGTAACCCCTAAAATAAGTGTAGAGGCAGGATAGTCTGCATAATTTAAAAAAATATCGTCTACCATAGGTGCTATAGAATCTGCTATAACCACTTTTTTAAATAAACCCCATAAAATTAATTTCAATCCAGAAACCGTTTGATGATAATTAAAAGTTCGCTTGTTTAATATTTGACTAAGTAAATTGGAAGCCCGCTCTATAGGACCAGCCACTAGCTGTGGAAAGAAACTAACAAAAGCAGCAAATGATAAAAAATCTTTAGTTGGTTTTAATTTTTTATAATAAATATCAAAAGAATAAGACATGGTTTGGAATGTATAAAACGAAATACCAACAGGTAAAACAACCCTTAAAGTCCATGTACTTTTAATATCATAACCAAATAAAGAAAACATATCAACCCAAGAATCAATAAAAAAGTTGAAATATTTAAAAAAACCAAGTAAACCAACATTAAATAAAACACTAACCCAGAGCCATCTTTTTCTTAGCTTTTGTTCTGTGGTATTGTGTATTTTAAGACCTATCAGATAATCTACGGAAGTACTTAAAAATATTAAAGATAAAAATCTCCAATCCCACCAACCATAAAATAAGTAACTAGCAACTAATATAAATATATTTTGGTTTTTAATGTTTTTATTAAAAACATACCAATACAAAAGAAAAGCTACAGGGAGAAATATAAAAAACTCAAAAGAATTAAATATCATAAAAACGGTTGGTTGGTTCGCCTTGTTAAATAAAAATTAAAAGGCAAATATGAAAGAACAGGCGCATATCTTCAAAAAACTTCTGCAAACTACATGAAAAATAATATAAGTTGCGCTATAACGTAGTTTTTAACTTTCTTTTCTGTTAATTGATACTAAAAAAGCCCTTAAAAAAAGAGCTTTAAAAATTATAATTATATAAATTAATCTATTTACATATCATTAAATATAGAGTGCATCAAACGTTTTTTATCATTAATACTTTCTTCAAGAGAAATCATTGTTTCCGTTCTATAAACCCCTTCTATATCATCTAACATAAAAATAACTTCTTTTGCGTGCTCAGTGCTTTTGCCTCGTATTTTACAAAATATATTAAATTTCCCTGTTGTTATATGTGCAACAGTTACAAATGGAATTTCATTAATACGCTCTAAAACAAATTTTGTTTGAGAGGTATTGTTTAGATACACTCCTACATAAGCTATAAATGAATACCCAAGTTTTTTATAATCTAAAGTTAGAGAAGAACCTTTAATAATACCAGCCTCTTCCATCTTCTTCACTCGAACATGCACAGTACCAGCAGATATCAAAAGTTTTTTAGCAATGTCCGTAAATGGAATTCTTGTGTTGTCTATTAACATATCAAGAATTTGGTGATCGATCTCATCTAGTTTAATTTTCCCCATAATTATTAAATCTTTAAATAAAGCTCAAAAATAGTACATTATTATTAATAAACACAGTTTAATTAAACACTTTATTTCACTAATAGTGATTTTTTTATTTTTTTAATGAAAATAAATTCATGAGCGCTTCCAATTTTTAACATCTTAGAATCTGCACCCAATACATCATTGCCTTGAGCATTTATCTCTATATGTCCATAAAAGCCCATTAAATCGTCAATTTCTTCAATTATAGGTAGAAATGTCACCTCATTTCCTACTAATATTTCTTTGTAAAGTATGGCTATATCATTTGGATAGCCGTTCACCTTAGCATTTCTAATAATTATATCATAAAAACACTTACCATTTTCTGGAATCTCTAAATATGCCTCATATTGCTCCCCTTTTACTGTGTTTTTTGCAATATAAAGCAATGAAACTATGAAAGATGTATAAATATATAATCTTGTTATATCT
This sequence comes from Pseudalgibacter alginicilyticus, assembly GCF_001310225.1. Lineage (GTDB taxonomy): Bacteria > Bacteroidota > Bacteroidia > Flavobacteriales > Flavobacteriaceae > Pseudalgibacter > Pseudalgibacter alginicilyticus. Next base: position 566,365 of record NZ_CP012898.1, read on the forward strand.
CGCCCATAATCATTAGGAGAATGTCCAGCTTCAAACAAAATGGTAGGTACATTTTCACTTTGAAACGTATCTCCTACACAATTTAAATTAAAAGCATCATCATAAACACCTACTTGTTTTGGTATTAATTCTTGAAGTTTATGATTCATAACTCCAATTATTTCCATAGCAATTTTCCGATTTGATGTTATTGTACATTGTTGATCCTGTGCAGGAGACAAGAAAGACACCGTTGCTATATTATTAGTATTTCCGGCACTAAAAATGGTGCGTTGTCCGTGTAAATTAAAACAAAAATGAGGTTTAAAAGTTTCAAAAACACTTCGCAACACTTTGCTTTCTGGCTGCGAACGTAATTGAGCATCTCTATTTAAATCTACTTTATTAGCATTAACTCGTGTATAAGCTTTAGCGCCATCTGGATTTAAAATGGGTATTATATATAAGGTACAATTTTTTAATATGGTATTTATTTCAGAGTTTCCTGAAGAAAAGGTATTAAATAAATCAAAAATTGCTTTGGTAGTGGTTGATTCATTTCCATGCATTTGCGACCACATAAGAATTCGCTTCTTACCATGTCCCAATTTTACACCATATATGTCTTCTTTTAAAACAGACTGGCCAATAACTTCTACTTTAAAATTCGTGTTTAGTTTTTTAAGTAAAGAGCGAATATGATTATTAGTAACATATCGATGTGATAATTGTGATTCTTTATATTCGAAAAATAATGAGGTTATAGTTGATGTTTTCATTAAAATATTTTATGGTACAAATGTAAACAATTAGTAATTTACAAATGTAAACAATATTTGGTAGTCTAGTTGTTTACAAATATAAGCACATAACCTGTTAAATACCTGCTGTGTTATAGTTTAGTAACCAAGAAAATATTTATTATAAATTCATTTATTTAAAAAACTAAAAATCAGTATACTAAATACAGTTATTTAAAGTTAAGTATCATATAAAATATCTTTAATTTGTTAGTTATTGTCATTTGTAAACAACTATTTATTACATTTGTAACACAATTAAGTAAAACAATAGTTTACAATGGTAAACAGTGATGATTTTTCTAAAAGATTACAAGAAGTAATAGATTATTATGGTGAATCAGCCTCTGCTTTTGCAGAAAGTATAGGTGTACAGCGTTCCAGTATTTCACACATTCTTTCGGGAAGAAATAAACCAAGTTTAGATTTTGTTATGAAAATTATCAACTCCTATCCTGAGGTTGAACTTTATTGGTTGCTCAATGGAAAAGGGCATTTTCCTCCAGATAAAAAAATGGTAGTTCCAGAAAATCTTTTTACAACTCCTAAATCTGAAATACCACCTAACACACAACATATCATCAAAAAAGAAACTCCAGGAAAAAAAATTGAACGCATTGTTATTTTTTATTCTGATGGAAGTTTCGAAAATTTTCAGAATTAATAACTATTTGAGTAGTTTTGTTAAAAATGAATTTTTATGAAAAAATCATGCTTCGCATTATTGTTTTTAGTATTTTTTAGCTGTTATCAATCTGAACGTAATTGCAAGGATTTTAAGGTTGGAAGTTTTTATAGCGAAATAAACATTGACGGAATAGCCTATACCTCACATTTTACAAGAACTGAAGATTTACAAGTAGAAATTTACGATAAGAAAACAGACTCATCAAAACTCAGATGGGTTAATGACTGTGAAGTTATATTCAAAACCATTAACCCCAAAAGTATGAGTGAACAAAAAGATGTGCACTTGAAAATATTAACAACAACAGACTCTTCATATACCTTTGAGTATTCATATGTTGGTGAAACAAAAAAACAAAAAGGTATTGCTTACAAGGTTGATTAGTTCAGTGGGTATAAAAAAGATTCAACTAAATTGAAATCAAGCTCCTTATGTTCTGTTAGTTGATACGTTAAAAAGATTTCTCCCCAAAATTCTCCATCTGAAAAATCAGCAATTATCCATTTATGGTTTAAGAGTTTAACCGTGTTAATCATTAGTTTTCTACCGCTACTTGCAGAATATGGTACTAAAGGATGTTGTCCCTTAACTTCATTTAATTTATAAATTTCATCTTTAATAAACGGAATCAACGCACTCACATCATAACCATCTCTTTCAAAATAACTGATAGCATCTTCATTTCTTTCTAAATTAAAATGCGATAGATTATAAATTTCGTTTTGAAGCACTTCTAAAGAATCCGTGAAAATTACTTGGTTTTTTTCTAAGGATTTGATTTTCTTATCTTGAATTACTAAAATACGTTTTGAGCTTACATATTGAAACAACACAATGAGTGTCATAAAAATAAATAAATACATAAAAATTCGTTGTTTCATTTTTCTAAGTGTTTCAGTTAATTAAATTGATATTTGTAAATTGTCATATGCTAAAAACACATTTTTAGGAAGTGTTTTTTGAACTTCTTCATGAAACCCCATTAAATGACTTATATGGGTTAAATATGCCTTTTCTGGATTTACCTTTTTAATAAAATCTAAGGCCTCCTCCAAATTAAAATGTGAAATATGAGGCTCCTTCCTTAAAGCATTAATCACTAAAACTTTGATGTTTTTTATTTTTTCAATTTCCACAGGTTCTACTGTTTTCATATCCGTTAAATAGGCAAAGTTTCCAAATCTGTAACCAAAAACGTTTAGCTTATAATGTAAGCCTTTTATAGGTATGACTTTTAAACCGTGAAGTTTAAAAGGCTTGTTTTTTATAATATGGGTTGAAAGTGTTGGTACGCCAGGATATTTGTCTTTATCTGTAAAAATATAATCAAATCGCTTAGCTAAAGATTTTAGTACACGTTTATGAGCGTAAATATCTATATCACCTTGTCTAAAATAAAAGGGACGAATATCGTCTATGCCAGCCGTATGATCTGAATGTTCATGTGTAAAAATAATGCCATCTAATTTATAACAATTTATTCTTAGCATTTGTTGTCTAAAATCTGGTCCACAGTCAACAACATAAGCATAGGTATCCCATTCTACAAGTATAGACACGCGAAGCCTTTTATCTTTAGCATCTACACTCAAACATACCGGATGAGTGCTTCCAATAACAGGAACGCCTTGTGATGTGCCAGTGCCTAAAAATGTAATTTTCAAGAGTATTGTTTATTTTTCAAAACAAAAATAAGATTAATTTTTCTTTCATTTGGTTATTTAATACCTTTACGTACTTTATAAGTAACCATACAAGATACTATGGAGATAACCATAAAAGGAGATAAAGAGTTTGATGACATTCCATCATTAAAAACCAAAGCACTTCGGATTAATTTAAACGAAAATATTTACGGAACATTTGCTGAAATTGGAGCAGGACAAGAAACATGTCGGCATTTTTTTCGAGCTGGAGGGGCTTCTGGAACTATAGCCAAAGCAATGTCTGCTTACGATAAAGATTTTAGTGATGCAATTTATGGAGCTGAGGAAGATGGTAGATATGTTACCGAAGCTCGTTTAAGAAAAATGCTCACCCATGAAATGCATTTAATGGAAGATAGGTTAACGCGTGAAAAAAATCCTAATAAAATATTTTTCACTTATGCTAATACTGTTGCAACCATTGATTTTGCTAAACAATTTAAAGGTCACGGTTGGGTAGGTCTTAAATATCAAATTGATGCAGATCAAGACTACAACGAAATAATTTTACACTTTCGCTTTAAAGAAACCGATGCCCGCTTGCAGCAAGAAACTTTAGGGGTTTTGGGTACTAATTTAATTTATGGTGCTTTTTATAGCTATAATGAACCTAAAAAATTGCTTCGCCATTTATATGACCATTTAGATAAAGACCAATTAGAAATAGACACCATAAACTTTTCTGGTCCTGCATTTAAAGATGTTGACAACCGTTTGATGAGTTTGCAATTGGTTAAAAATGATATGACCGACGCCGTTGTTTTTGGCCCCGATGGTAAAAACATACTGCCTGCTAGAATTTTCTATAAGAAAAATATTTTGGCACTTCGTGGTAGTTTTAGACCTGTTACTAAAGTAAACATGGAGATGTATGAGAAATCATACAACATGTTTATTAAAGAAAAGAAAGTGGACAAAGATAAAACCGTTGTTGTTTTTGAAATCACCCTATCTAATTTGAGATCTGAAGGAGAAATTGATGAACAGGATTTCATGGATCGTGCAGATTTATTATGCTCTTTAGGACAAACGGTTATGATTTCTAATTTCCAAGAATACTATAAGGTGGTAGAATATTTCTCAAATTACTCTAAAGCCAGAATGGGGCTAACCATGGGGGTTAGTAATTTGGTAGATATTTTTGACGAAAAATATTATAGACACATTAGTGGTGGTATATTAGAAGCTTTTGGTAAATTATTTTTCAAAGATTTAAAAGTATATCTTTATCCAATGCATGACCCAAAAACGGGAGAATTGCTTAATAGTGAAAATCTGAAAGTATATCCACGTATGAAAGAATTGTATAAATTCTTTAAATACAACGGAAAAGTAATTGATATTGAAGATTATGACGAAAGTATCATGGATGTTTTTTCCAGAGAAATCTTACAAATGATTGCTAGTGGTAAAACTGGTTGGGAAGACATGCTCCCAGAAGGAACTGCAGATTTAATAAAAGATTACCGTCTTTTTGGTTATACACGAAAACCTTTAGTTTTAAGAAAAAGAAACCACAAATAATATAAACGCCTTTCATTTTATTATGAAAGGCATTTTTTTATTCTAAAATTTGTTCTGCGTGGCTTTTAGTTTTTACTTTTTCAATAACACGGTCCACGATTCCATTTTCATTTATTAAAAAAGTCATTCTGTGAATACCATCATATTCGCGTCCCATAAATTTTTTTGGTCCCCAAACGCCAAATGTATTAATTACAGTTTTATCCTCATCAGCTAAAAGGGGAAAAGGAAACTTATGTTTATTTTTAAAATTAGATTGTCTTTTTTCAGAATCCGCACTTACACCCAATAACTCATAACCCTGATCTTGTAAAACCTGATAATTATCTCTTAAATTACATGCCTCAACAGTACAGCCGGGAGTACTAGCCTTAGGATAAAAGAAAACAACTAATTTTTTTCCTTTATAATCACTTAATGAAATCGTATTTCCTTGCTCGTCTTTTGCCGAAAAATTAGGAACGGCATCACCTTGTTTTAGTGTAGTCATAGTATTAACTTTGATTTTTACAAAAATACAATTTATGACTAAGAAAGAGAAAGTTAACTACATTATTAATACACTTTATAAGCTTTACCCAGAAATTCCCATTCCTTTAGATCACAAAGACCCCTACACATTGCTTGTAGCGGTTTTACTTTCAGCGCAATGCACAGATGTCCGTGTTAACCAGATTACCCCTTTGTTATTTGCTAAAGCCGACAACCCTTATGATATGGTCAAACTTCAAGTTGAAGAAATTAAAGATATTATTAAACCTTGTGGTTTGTCTCCTATGAAAAGTAAAGGTATTCATGGGTTGTCAAAAATACTTATTGAGAAACACAATGGTAAAGTCCCTCAAAGTTTTGAAGCATTAGAGGAACTTCCTGCTGTTGGTCACAAAACAGCTAGTGTGGTAATGTCTCAAGCCTTTGGAGTGCCTGCTTTTCCCGTAGATACACATATACACAGGCTCATGCATCGATGGAATTTAACCAATGGAAAAAATGTTATCCAAACCGAAAAAGACGCAAAACGTTTATTTCCGAAGGAATTATGGAATGATTTACATCTTCAAATTATTTGGTATGGACGCGAATATTCTCCTGCTCGAGGTTGGGATTTAGAAAAAGATATTATCACCAAAACAATTGGAAGAAAGTCAATAATCAACGATTACAATAAAACAAAAAATTCCTGATAACAATATATCAGGAATTTTTCTAACTAATTAAGAAGTGCTTCAAACTTCAATTTATTACAATTAATAACACTTAAAGCCTTGGAATAATTCAAAAGAAAATCAATCGTTTCTTTTGCCGGTTTTAGTTCGTTCACTTTATTAATAGAATTATCAGAGTAAATTTTTGCCATTTTTTATTATTTAAGTTTATATACCTCAATAACGCAGCAAAATTCACTTTATTGTATCTTTAAAAACACAGTTGGATTTAATTGGTTAAAACAATATTATGCTTATCAATTATTTTTCTTAAATTAATCAAAGCGTAGCGCATTCTTCCTAAGGCTGTATTAATGCTAACCCCTGTTCTATCTGATATTTCCTTAAAACTCATGTCGTCATAAATGCGCATTAACAAAACTTCTTTCTGGTCATCTGGAAGCTTATTAATCAATCGTCTAACATCATTATCTACTTGATCTTTAATAAGTTTTTTTTCAGCATTGAGAGTTGGATCGCCTAATACCGAAAAAATACTGAATTCACCAGTATTGTCAAATTTTGGCATTCTGCTATTTTTTCTAAAATAATCTATTACAAGATTATGTGCTATTCGCATCACCCATGGGAGAAATTTACCTTCTTCATTGTAAGCACCCCGCTTTAAGGTTTTAATAACTTTTATAAAAGTATCTTGAAAAATATCTTCTGTAATATCTCTGTCGTATACTTTTGAATAAATAAAACTATAGATTCGTTGTTTGTGCCTGTTTATAAGTGTCTCTAAAGAACTTTCGTTTCCTTTAATGTAAGAACTAACAAGAATAGCGTCAGAAATGGGTTCGTTGTACATAATCATTACTTTTAATGCGCAGAAGAAATCTTCGTTGCTTGGGGTTAAATGTTTAAAAAGTAATGTTTTGCTATAGGCGTAAATTATTATAATTGAATCAAATATAACAACAATCACACCTAAATAGCAAAATTTTTTTCTTTTTTTTAAAAACTAAGTTGCATAGAATAACTTTATAGTAGTTGAAATACTTATAGTACCTTTGCATTAATTTTTCTTAAAAAAGTCCATGAGCACAAGTCTTTCTGATGTAAACCCAAAACAAAATATTATTATTAAAGGTGCTAAATTGCACAATTTAAAAAATATTGATGTTGTCATACCTAGAAACAAATTAGTAGTTATTACGGGGTTATCGGGTTCTGGAAAGTCAAGTTTAGCGTTTGATACCTTGTATGCCGAAGGTCAAAGACGTTATGTAGAAAGTCTTTCTAGTTATGCCAGGCAATTTTTAGGTAGGTTGAATAAACCAAAAGTAGATTATATAAAAGGTATTGCGCCTGCCATTGCTATTGAACAAAAAGTCAATTCAACCAATCCGCGTTCAACAGTTGGCACAACTACAGAAATTTATGATTATTTAAAATTGCTATTTGCCAGAATAGGAAAAACCTACTCTCCTGTATCAGGTGTTGAAATAAAAAAAGATACGGTATCAGATGTTGTTAACCATTTAAAAACGTACGTTGTAGGCGAAAAACTGCTTCTGCTCGCTCCTATTTATTTAGAAGAAGGCCGAACCCTAGAAGACAAATTAAAAACACTTCACAAACAAGGTTATGCCAGAATTAAGATAGATAACACTGTTTTGAGAATAGATGAATTAGAAAACTATCAAACTATAAACAAGGTGTTTTTAGTAGTTGATAGAATCATTATTAAAGATGAAGAAGATTTTCACAATAGATTAGCAGACGCTATACAAATTGCTTTTTTTGAAGGCAAAGGCCAATGTATTATAGAAACTTTAAAAGATAATAATACACATCATTTTAGTAACAAATTTGAAGCTGATGGTATTAGTTTTTTAGAGCCAAATGTTCATTTGTTTAGTTTTAATAATCCATATGGTGCTTGCCCAAAATGTGAAGGCTATGGTGATATTATTGGTATTGATGAGGATTTAGTAATTCCTAATACGGCTCTTTCGGTTTATGAAAATGCTATTTTTCCCTGGCGTGGTGAAAGCATGAGTTGGTATCGAGATCAATTAGTAAACAATTCTCATAAGTTTAATTTCCCAATACACAAACCTTATTTTCAATTAAGCAACGAGCAAAAAGAACTTATTTGGACTGGAAACCAGTATTTTGAAGGCTTAAATTCTTTTTTTGCTGAATTAGAATCTAAGGCTTATAAAATCCAAAATCGTGTCATGCTCTCGCGCTACCGAGGAAAGACAAAATGTAAAACCTGTAGTGGAAAACGACTTCGTCCCGAAGCCAATTACGTAAAAATTTCAGGGGTCACTATTACAGATTTGGTTGAAATGCCGTTAAATAAATTAGCGAACTTTTTTAAGCAATTAGAATTAGGTGATAACGACGCTAAGATAGCTGATAGATTACTAAAGGAAATAACAAATAGGTTGTCTTTTTTAGCAAATGTTGGATTAGATTATTTAACCTTAAACAGAAAATCGAATACCCTTTCTGGAGGCGAAAGCCAGCGCATTAATTTAGCAACTTCTTTAGGTAGTAGCTTGGTGGGCTCCATGTATATATTAGACGAACCTAGCATTGGTTTACATCCAAAAGATACCGAACGCTTAATTCTGGTACTAAAAGCATTACGTGATTTAGGAAACACCGTAATTGTGGTAGAACATGATGAAGATATCATGATTGCTGCCGACAATATAATAGATATTGGACCTGAAGCTGGTACTTTTGGCGGTCATGTAGTTGCAAATGGCACTTTTAAAAACATTTTAGATTCCGAATCTTTAACAGCAAAATACCTAAACGAAACTTTAAAAATTGAAGTTCCTAAAAAACGAAGAACCTCAAAGTATTACATTAATATTGTTGGTGCTCGAGAAAATAATTTAAAAAATATTGAGGCACATTTTCCTCTTAATATGCTAACAGTTATTACCGGGGTTTCTGGAAGTGGAAAAAGCACCTTAGTTAAAAAAATATTATATCCTGCTTTACAAAAAAAAATAACCGATTTTAGTGATAAACCTGGGCAATTTTCAAATTTAGAAGGACATTTTAGTAATATTAAACACATTGAATTTGTTGACCAAAACCCTATAGGACGTTCTTCACGTTCTAATCCTGTAACTTATATAAAAGCCTATGACGATATTAGGGCTCTATTTTCTAAACAGAAATTAAGCGCCATTCGCAACTACCAACCAAAGCACTTTTCTTTCAATGTAGATGGCGGTCGTTGTGAGACTTGTAAAGGCGAAGGTGAAGTAACTATTGAAATGCAATTTATGGCGGATGTGCATTTAGAATGTGAAACTTGTAAAGGAAAACGGTTTAAAAAAGAAGTACTTGAAGTTACTTTTGGAGATAAAAACATTGATGATATTTTGAATTTAACCATTGATGATGCTATTACTTTTTTTGGAGCACGAAATCAAACGAAAATAAAAGACAAACTACAACCACTACAAGATGTTGGTTTAGGATATGTAACCCTTGGGCAAAGCTCGTCTACACTTTCTGGTGGTGAAGCACAACGCATTAAATTAGCTACCTTTTTAGGGAAAGGAAATAACAAAGAAAAAGCGCTTTTTATATTTGACGAACCAACAACAGGCTTACACTTTCATGATATTCAAAAATTATTAGCATCGTTTAATGCTCTTATTGAAAAAGGCCATTCCATCATTGTGGTAGAACATAATTTAGAACTGATAAAATGTGCCGACTATATTATAGACTTAGGTCCTGAAGGCGGTGAAAATGGCGGTCATATTGTGGCTTCTGGCACTCCTGAAGAGATTACGAAAGTAAAAACATCAGTTACAGGAAAATATTTAAAAGAGAAACTCTAAATTTTCAATCAATAAGATCGTCTTTGGTATTGATTCAGTACAAAGCGAAGAATCTCAAAAAATTAAAATACTAAAGTTTCATGAGATTCTTCATTGTTTCAACATATATTTAATTGAATTATGAAACAAACTCCACGCCCATCAAATTCCCATAACGGTGATAATTAATTGATCTGTTCTGTTCTGTCAAATAATTAAGCAATTCATACCTCCCATAATTACTTGGTTTTTCACCATAAACATGAATATTTTTTTCATGGCACATTTTCAAAAATTGCACGTCTATTCTTTCGTAATTTAAAACACGAAGCCTATTCTGGTGGCTGATTTTTGATTTTAGCTCAGACCAGTTACTTATTAAATTAAAGTTTGAAACATCTGTACACGCTTCAACCCCGTAAAATGTAATAGAAACTTTCAAAATATTAGCTGCTATTATCACTTTTTCAATATCATTTTTTAAAACTTTATTATCTATACAAACAATAATTTCTTTAGGTTTTAAATACACATTAATATTATGCTGCCCCCTCAATTTTACATAATCTATGGCTTTTGAAAAATGGGTATTATATGCGTTTTGATATACTTCTTTTATTTCTTTTGAAGTCAAATCCTTTTCTTTTTTATTTAAAAATTGCAATACATAATTAGGTCCTCCAGCTTTCATTCCAAACCCAAAACACGAAGCTTTCATGCCTCCAAATGGTTGACGCTGTACAATAGCTCCTGTTGTTGACCTATTGGCATACAAATTACCTGCTTTAATACTATTCAACCAATAATCTACCTCATTAGTATCTAAGCTTTCAATACCACTTGTTAATCCATAGTCTAAATTGTCAACCAATGATATAGCATGATCAAGGTTTTTAGCTTTCATTACACACAAAATGGGTCCAAAAAGTTCGTTGTTATACTCGTAATTTTCGTAAGAAATACCCCATTTAATACCGGGAGACAAGAAGAAATCACCATCTAATTTTGGTTTTAAAAGCCATTCACTATCAGTAGTGTTATCTAAAACACGTTTAAGTTTATCATTTATTTTAACAGCTAATGGTCCTATTTCAGTGTTAAAAACCCATGGATTCCCATGTACTTTACTTTCTGCGGCATCTTTTAATAAGTTCTTAAAATGAAGATCATTAAACACCTCTTCTTCAAGTATTAATAAAGATGTAGCAGAGCATTTTTGACCAGCATTTCCAAAAGCAGATTGTACCACATTTTTAATAGCCTGCTCTTTATCTGCCAATGCCGTTATGATGGTAGCATTTTTACCTCCCGTTTCAGCATAAAGTTTCAGTTTGGGTGTTCTTTCCAATAAAAATTTAGCAGTAGCAGTTCCACCTGTTAAAATAACAGCATCAAATACAGAGTCGTCTGTTAAAAAAGAATCTAAGGTATCTTCATTGGCAGGCAAAAAAGCAAAGGCGCTTTTTGGAATGCCCACATCCCATAAAGTTTTAGCTATTAAATATCCACAAGCTGCTGCATTTTGCGAAGGCTTTAAAATAACGCGTTTTCCTGCCGCTAACGATGCTAATACACCTCCAATTGGAATGGCTATTGGAAAATTCCATGGCGACAATACCAGATTAATACCACCTGACATACTTATTATACCTTCCGAATTAAATACATCCAATGCACTTTGTGCATAGTAATTAGCAAAGTCTATAGCTTCAGAAACTTCTACATCAACTTCTGCTATTGTTTTTCCTAATTCAGCCACTGCTACTCCTATCAAATCAGCGCGATTTTTTTCCATTTGTACCGCGGCTGCTCTCAGTAATTTTGCACGCTTTTCAATTGAGTAATCAGTCCATTCTGAATCTGATCCTATAACTTTTTGATAATCTTCAATATCAGCAAGTTCATATTTCCATGGATGAACGCCATCCCAGGCCTCTAAAGCTATTAAAGTTCTGTTTTTTTCAGGCAAATTAGCCACAACAGGTATTTTGCTTCCTAAAATATCAATAGGCGACTTCCAACGCTTTTTTATATCATCGAGCCAATTTCTATTTGCAAGTAATACCCAATCAGTATTTGCAACATTAGCAAACTCCATTTGAGTTTTTGGTAATTCTGACGCCCTATTTTGCAATCTATTTTGCATGTCTTGTACCGTGTCAATACGTTTAACACTTTTTATAAACTGCCGCGTTAATTCATTCCATTTATCAGAATCTAATTTCAACTGAAAGCCTTCTTTTAAAAAATTCCCACTTTGAGTCCCTTCATCCAATCGGCGAACCAAATATGCAATGGCACTATTGTAATTCTCTTGCTTAACAATAGGCGTGTAAAGCAAAAGTTTAACGTTTTGTTTTAAGAGTTCATGAACCGTTGCATTTGCCATACCTTCAAGCATTTCAAAATCCACATATCTTTCAATTTTATGTTCTTTTACAAGTTGTAAACCAAACGCTAAATCAAAAACATTGTGTGATGCAATACCAACATTTAAAGCAGAAGCAGATTCTTTAGTTAGCATTTGAAGCAACATTTTTTTAAAATTAGCATCAGTATCTAATTTTGAATTATATGTTACAAGAGGCCAATCTTCAAGAGAAGCTTCTGTTTTTTCCATTTCAAGATTTGCGCCTTTAACCAGCCTTACTTTTATTGGACTTCCTCCATTATTTACGCGAGAAATAGCCCATTGCTGAAGTCTTAATAACGCCTGAAAAGAATCAGGCAAATACGCTTGCAGCACAATTCCCATTCTTAAATTTTTAAACTGCGGCAAATCCAATGTTTTCATGAAAGAGGAAAGTGTAATTTCTAAATCACGATATTCTTCCATATCTAAATTAACAAACTTTAACCGACCCGTTTCTTTTTGTATTTTTATAACTTCAGAATAAATAACTGAAAGTTTTTCAACCAGGATCTCAACAGTTTCATTAAATGCTATGGGTTTTATTTGAGATGAAATGGTTGATGCTTTTATAGAAATATAATCCACCTCATTTTGATTAAGCAACAAACAGTAGTTTTCAATTCTTATAGCTGCCTCTTCTTCCCCTATAAGTGCCTCACCAATTAAATTAACATTTAGCACAACACCGTCTTCCTTTCTTTTGGTTACATGATTTTTAAATTTAGAATCATTTACAAAAAATAAAATTGGTTTTGTTACACTTTTAATTTGATTAAGCATCAATGGAATACTTACAAAAGGTATTTTGTTTCCAATAAATCTATATAATTTAATCAGAATTTTTTCTGTATGACTAAAAATAGCCAAGGATTCTTCATTCGAGTTTAAAAGATTGGTAATATATTTTGAAATTCTATTATAATCAGAAGAACGAAAAGCTGTATCCATCATCCTAATTAAAAAGGTCTTTGATTTAGGTTTTTCTATTATTGGACCTATCCGTTTTGAAAAAAGATTAGGTCTTGCTTTTTGCTGGGGTTCTTGTAATTTTCTCGCAAGATTTAGTATTTCTTGTAATTGTTTTTTTGTGATGTGTTTTGTCATATATCTCAATATAATTTATAATATGAAGTTACCAAAAAACAACCTAACATTTAACAAAAATTATAGTATATCTTTAAATTACAATCGATCAAATTACTATATCAATAAAAGAGTGAATTTTTATAAGTGTCAATATAAAAAACGGCTATTGTATTTATGTTTGAATTGAATGATTTAAAATCTAATTGAAAAAATATCTACCACATCTATAACAGTGTTTTTATTTAAATCCTATACTTCAATAAGCATCCCCTATACGTGCAATTTTATTTTTTGGCACGCTGTTTGTAATTACGTAATTATAACACATTAAAATTTACAATTATGAAAAAATATATATTCTTATTAGCTGGTATTCTCCTAACAGGAATTACGGTTAATGCCGAAACAAACGATACTGAACACATAATTAATGACAACAGAGGATATGGCAATTCATTTATTTTTGTTGAAGGAGGAATAGAATTTTCTGTATTTAGAGATGGTCATTTCGATTTTAATATATTAGGCAGTAACTCGCATTTAAATGTATCTATTGGTTCGCCTCATGTAAATATTAGTTTTAACTCTGGCTATGATTATAACGGCTACATACAATATGATGAGTATGGCGCTATCATTCAAATAGAAAATACACCTATTTATTATGATTGTTATGGGCGCATTAGCCGAGCTGGATCTGTAAATATTTATTACAATAGTCATGGACATGTATCACGTGTAGGTGGATTATACGTACATTACAACAGATATAATACCTTTTCACACTATACAGGTTATATAAATGTACATAACAGATATTATGTTTACAGACCATGGCACACCTATTATAGAATTCCATCATATAATTACCGCGTTGTGTACAACAGACCATACAGACAGCACTATAAACCTATCAGATATACCTATACAAGACCTTTTTATAACAATAGAAGACCATCAACATCTGTTGCTACCAGACGTGGAACAACCATTATTAGAAACAGGAGTTACGCCACTGTACATAGACATAATAATACTTCTAACATAAGATATTCGAAATCAAACATCAATCGCAACTCGCAAAAAAGCAACAATTACGTTATAAACTCACAACGTACAAACCGAGATAATAATAGAAACATTAAAAACAATCGTTATGAAAGCACACGCAATTATAGAAGTAGTAGCACACAGCCTAAAACAACTACAAGACACATTATACAATCTAACAATAACAAAACCGTTACCAGAACAACAAGTACAAGTCATACCCGTTCGAACCAATCGAGTACACAAAGAAAAACTTCAATAGTCCAAAAACCAAACACGAGTAATACTCGTACATATACTAAAAGCAAAACAATTACTAAAAACACACCACAAGTAGTATCAAGATCAACACAAAGCAGAAGTCATTCTGGGAATAACAATATAAGCACTTCAACAAATAGAAGACGCTAACAATTTTGGTTGGTTAGTTGGAAAGCCCCGCGACAAGTTTGCCTCAAAGCAACGTCGTGGGGTTTTCTTTTTTATATTCGTTTCTATTTCTAAACATCAAGCAAGGTCAGTTTTTCATTAGATTGTTTAACTTTGCATTCTCATAAATTTAAGAATGATACACATTCACGAAAAAACATTACAAGATTTAGAATTTTTCACAGTTTTACAACAAGTTAGCGAGCATTGTATTACACCTTTAGGAAACGAAAAAACTCTAAAAATTTCGCCTTATAAAACTAAAGAGGACTTACTAAATGCCTTACTATTAACCAGTGAGTACCTATCATCTTTTTACAATGACAACCGCATACCTAATCATGGGTTTGATGCGATAAGCAAAGAATTAAACCTTTTACGTATTGAGAACACTTATTTGGATATTCACGGTTTTAAAAAAATTGTAGCACTTTCATTGACAACCAATGAAATAGTTGTGTTTATCCAAAAATTCAAAGAGTATTATCCCACACTTAACACATTTGCTTCACATATTGAAGTTACTAAGGTTATTATTGAAAAAGTAGATGCCAATATTGACCGCTTTGGTGATATAAAAGACAATGCGTCTGAGTTATTATTTGATTTACGGCAATCTATAAATAGCATCAAAGGAAAAATAAATCAAAGTTTTGCAACCGCACTTCACACATATCACAATTTAGACTATTTAGATGACATTCGAGAATCAGTGGTAGAGAACAAACGTGTTTTAGCCGTTAAAGCCATGTACCGACGCAAAGTTAAAGGTGCTATTATGGGTGGAAGTAAAACGGGCAGCATTGTTTATATAGAGCCTGAAACTACGCTTCAACACACACGTGAACTTAATAATTTAGAATATGAAGAACAAGAAGAAATTGTTAGAATTCTTAAAGAAATAACTAATTATATTCGTCCGTTTTCAGGATTATTAAAAGATTCTCAAGATTTTTTAATTAACATAGATCTTATTTCCGCAAAAGCGAAATACGCCAAATCCATGAATGCCATTCTTCCTGAAATTTCAGAAGATAAAAGCATGTTTTTACGAGATGCCTATCACCCACTCCTCTACTTAAACAATTTAAAGAAAAAAACAACAACCTTTCCTCAAACTATAGAATTAAAACAAGATAGTCGTATAATTGTTATTTCTGGCCCCAATGCTGGTGGAAAGAGTATTACTTTAAAAACGGTTGGATTATTGCAAGTCATGTTACAAAGTGGCTTATTAATTCCTGTACACGAACGCAGCAAGGTTTGTTTGTTTGATAGGGTTTTAAGTGATATCGGTGACAATCAATCTATAGAAAATCACCTAAGCACCTATAGCTACCGTTTAAAACAGATGAATTATTTCTTAAAAAAATGCAATAAAAACACACTGTTTTTGATTGATGAATTTGGCACAGGAAGTGACCCTGAATTAGGTGGTGCATTGGCAGAGACTTTCTTAGAAGAATTTTATCATCGAGAAGCTTTTGGAATCATAACCACCCATTATTCCAACTTAAAAATCTTAGCCAATGAAATGCCACACATGCTTAATGCCAATATGCTTTTTGATGAACGTACTTTAGAGCCCCTTTTTAAACTTGTAATTGGTCAAGCTGGTAGCAGTTTTACTTTTGAAGTTGCACAAAAAAATGGCATACCTTATAGTTTAATAAACCGTGCTAAAAAGAAAATTGAACGCAGTAAAGTACGTTTTGATGCTACAATAGCAAAACTTCAAAAAGAACGTTCTAAACTTGAAAAAACAGGACAATCATTAAAGCTTAACGAAAAGAAAAAGATTGAAGAAGCTGATAAACTCGAAGAAATTAATGCACGGATTCAGAAGAAATTAGAAAGTTATCAAGAATTATATGATAGTAATCAACGCCTCATATATTTAGGTCAAAAAATAAATGATCTAGCTGAAAAATATTTTAACAATAAGCAAAAAAAAGAATTGATGGGTGAACTCTTCAAGGTTGTTCAAATTGAAAATTCAAAACGCAAAAGAGTTTCAGTAAAAGAAAAAAAGTTAGTAAAAGCTAAAGAAACTAAAGTAAAGCAAGAAGTAGAAAAGAAAGTTGAGCTTATTCGAAAAAAGAAAAAAGAAGCCAAAAAACAAGCTGTTAAACCCCCAAAACCAAAACCCATTTTAAAAGTTGGAGATAGGGTTAGAATGGAAGATGGTAGAGCTATAGGAAGCATTGATAAAATTGAAAAGAACAAAGCCGTGGTAAACTATGGTATTTTTACGACTAATGTCAGTATGGATCAATTGGAATTGGTAGAGGCTATAAAGAAATAGTAACCAACACCAAGAAGTTGTTGGACCTACAACTTTAGGTGCCAGTTGCTAAACTATATTTTATCAATAAATACTATTTAAATCTTCCAAAGATAGTTGCAGATATGGTTTCGAATCCGATGCTGACACCACCCCTAAAACCAAAGTTTGTAATAGTAGATTCTGTAAGAACCTCTTCATATCGGCTATACAAATTGGTTTCCAAGCCATTATTGCCAGCGGCGTATTTTAACGAGGCTATTACTTCGGCATTGGTAGCATTTGCCGTAGTTTCCATTCTAAACATTATAATTCTGCCGTAACTAAGATAAAGAAACCAATCTTAATCAGTATTTAAATAGCTTATAAAGTATTATTTTTGTACAACCCTAAGTAATGACAACACTACCAAAACAT
The DNA here is from genome assembly GCF_001310225.1 of Pseudalgibacter alginicilyticus. GTDB lineage: Bacteria > Bacteroidota > Bacteroidia > Flavobacteriales > Flavobacteriaceae > Pseudalgibacter > Pseudalgibacter alginicilyticus. The sequence goes on from NZ_CP012898.1 coordinate 583,752, forward strand.
AAAAAACTCATTCTATTTGACGGTATTTGCAACCTTTGCAATAGCTCAGTACTATACGTAATAAAACATGACAAAAAAAACGTTTTTATGTTTACCGCTTTACAAAGTACTACGGGGCAATGTATTATCAAAGAACATAATATAGATACCACAAAAATAGACTCCATACTACTTTACACACCAAAAAATGGAATCGTTTATAAATCTACTGCAGCACTAAAAATTGCAATTCATTTAAACTTTCCTATAAATTTAATGAGTGTATTTTTAATCATCCCGCCTTTTATTAGAAATTGGGTTTATGACTATATAGCCAAAAACCGATATAAATGGTATGGGAAGAAAGCATCTTGTTGGGTTCCTACTCCTGAATTGAAGCGTAAATTTTTATAGGTTATGTCATTGACAAACCACTAAAGTACGCCAAATACAGCACTCCATATTAGGTCATAATACTTATTCATCAACTAGACTCCCCCATTCTGTCCAAGAACCATCATAAACTGCAATGTTTTTATATCCTGAAATTGTGGCTCCTAAAGCTAAAATACAAGCTGTAATTCCTGAACCACATGAAAAAATAATAGGATCTTCTTTTTGAGCTAAATTATTAAATATTGATTGTAGTACAACGGTATCTTTAAGTTCATTACCCTCCATCAAATCTTTAAAAGGTAGATTTACTGAATTTGGAATAGTTCCTCTTCGGAGTCCTTCACGTGGTTCATCAACTAAAGAAAAAAATCGTTCTTTTGAACGTGCATCAATTATTTTATGTGTTTTATTTTTTGTAACATCCTTAACATCTTCAAAAAACTTCATTAATTCCGGCTGAATATTAGCAATAAAATCTCCAGAATAGACTTTTGTTATTTTTGACTTCTCTATTGGATACTTTGCTTTTTGCCATGCAGGAAACCCTCCATTTAAAACTGCTACATTACTATGCCCCATCGCCTTAAAGAGCCACCAAACTCGCGCACTTGAATAAATACCTCTATCGTCATAAACTACTATGGCACTATTTTTATTTATGCCCAATTTTCTGGCTTCTTTTTGAAATAGTTCAACAGAAGGAAATGCACTTGGAAAGGCATTTGCAATATCACTAAATTTCTTTTTTATATCAAAAAAACGTGTATTTAATATTTGATTTTTAGAAGAGTCAAAAAAATTATTTATAGTACCATCAAGTATAATAAGGTTTTCCGCATCTAAATGTTCACAAAGCCATTCTATGGATACAATAGGTGATTCTATAGAAATAACAGCCATAATTAATCTGGTTTATTTAGAATTAAGAATCTAAATCAAAAGTTTCAGTCGGATCATGGTCATTGTAATTTATCATGTTTTCACTATTTGCTATTATTGAGCAAACTGTTGCATCACCTGTAACGTTTACAACTGTTCTAAACATATCTAAAATTCTGTCTACAGGAAAAATAATAGCAATCCAAGCAGGGTTTAATCCCACAGAATCCAATACAACAATTAACATAACTAAACCAGCACTTGGCACTGCTGCAGAACCAATAGAAGCCAATGTAGTGGTAATTACTACTGTTAATTGCTGTCCTATACTCAAATCAATCATATGCATTTGTGCTAAAAATATAACTGCTACTGCTTGATATAAACTCGTACCATCCATATTAACCGTTGCACCAATAGGTAACACAAAACTACTTATCTTTTTATCTACACCTAAATTTTGTTCTACACACTCCATCGTTACGGGTAATGTGGCTGCACTACTTGAAGTTGAAAAAGCTAAAGTTTGAGCAGGTCCCATGGCTTTAAAAAAGCCTAAGTAAGGAATTTTTTTCACAAACATCTTTAAAACACTTGGGTAGACTACAAATATCATAAGTAATAAGCCTAATAAAACGGTTAAAGAATACCAACTTAAGCCTTTAAAAATTTCCACTACTTTCCCAATATCATTACCTGCCATTTTGCTTACAACACCCGCTAATAAAGTAAACACAAAAAATGGAGCTGCCTGCATCACCAAATCTACCATTTTCAAAAATACTTCGTTAATACCATCAACTAAGACCAAAACGGGTTCAGATTTTTCATCTGGTATGAATAACAGACATACACCAAAAAATAAGGCAAAGAATATAATCTGTAGCATCAATCCGTTATTGGAAAGCGAATAAAAAAAGTTATCTGGCACAATATCTACAAGGGGCTGTAATGGCGATATACTTTTTTGAGTTTTGGCTTTTTCTATTTTATCAGTAAATGACGCTTCTTTTAATTCAGACTTTGAAAGTTTAGAAATTTCTTGAGCACGCTCAAAAAAATCAGGATTTTGTAAATAATTTATTCCATCTTTAATTTCATGACCTTCAGCTGCTGCCCAAATTTCATAGCTTATTCTATTATCAATTCTACTTTGTTCATCAATTAATTTACCTGGTTTAACAAGGTTTACCAACCCTAAACCTAATGAAATAGCTAAAACAGTAGTTATTAAATAAATACCTAAAGTTTTTCCTCCCATTCGTCCTAAACTTGCTGGGTCTCCAATATTAGCTACACCTCCAATTATTGAAAAAAGCACTAATGGTACCGCTATTAATTTCAATAAATTGATAAAAATAGTGCCAAATGGATCTATCCAATTAATAGTGAATTCACTCCAACCTAATGAGCTTGAAAGTAAAGCCCAAATGATACCGAGTACCATACCTATCAATATTTTCCAATGTAATGCCAGTTTCTTCATAAAATGCTTTTGAATTGTATCTTTTAAGGACCCCAAGATAAGAATTTTATAATTTTATGAATTGTATATGCAATCCAAAATAGATAAAAATAGCTGCAGTTTATTTTCCATTTACTAAAAAACATAGGTTTAAAATAGCAAATAATAAAACTTGTAATCCTAACCTTAGTTATAGTGAAATCTTTTTTTTTAAATGTAGTTATTTGTGTAAAAGTTATACAATTACCTCTAACCATACAGCGAGACTACCAAAAAAAATTTAATGAAATAAAGCAAAAATGCTTCTACTTTGCTTAGAATACACTATTACATATGGTTATAAGTTTTAACCATACAATTTATTAATCAAGAAAAAATCTGCAATAACCAATGCAGCCATAGCTTCTACAATAGGAACAGCACGCGGTACTACACAAGGATCATGACGCCCTTTACCATGCATTTGCACTACTTTCCCTTCTTTATCAATTGTTTCATATTCCTGTATTAAGGTAGCAACAGGTTTAAAAGCAACATTAAAATAAATATCCATCCCGTTACTTATACCACCTTGAATACCACCAGAATAATTAGTTTTTGTAGAGCCATCAGTGTTAAATGCATCATTATGATCTGAACCATACATGGTACTTCCATGAAATCCACTACCGTATTCAAAACCTTTAACAGCATTTATTGAAAGCATGGCTTTACCTAATTCGGCATGTAACTTATCAAATACAGGTTCCCCCAATCCCACAGGTACATTTTTTATTACACAACTTACAATACCTCCAACAGTATCTCCTTTACTGCGCACTTCTTTAATATAAGTCTCCATGTTTGCCGCCATGTCTTGATCTGGGCAACGTACAATATTAGACTCTATTTTAGTGAGATCTAATTCGTTATAAGCTTTATGCAATTTCATGGTACCAACACCTGAAACATAGGCTATAATTTCAATTCCTCTCAACATTTGCTTCGCTATGGCACCTGCTACAACACGACAAGCAGTCTCACGTGCTGAACTACGGCCTCCACCACGATAATCTCTTACACCATACTTTTTATCATATGTATAATCAGCATGACTAGGTCGATAGCTATCTTTTATATGACTGTAATCATGAGATTTTTGATTGGTATTTTCAATTACAAAACCAATAGAAGTTCCTGTAGTAACCCCCTCAAAAATACCCGAATGAAACTTTACGGTATCAGGCTCTTTTCGTTGGGTAACTATAGCAGACTGTCCTGGTTTTCGTCTATCTAACTCTTCCTGAATAGCGTCTAAATCTAACGTAATCCCAGATGGACACCCATCAATCACACCGCCTAAAGCAGGTCCGTGAGATTCACCATATGTAGTAAGTGTAAACAGTTTTCCAAAGGAATTTCCAGCCATAAATTTAATTTTTGGCTAAAATAAACTATAGACATGAATTTCACTAATTTGAATTAACAAAATAGCACGTAATCCTAATGTATCAGTTAACTTTTTAGTAACAATCCCCTTATAATTATTTAATTGATTGATAACCTTTGAATTATATATATGTCTGTAATTTGTAACAAATCCATTCCTTTTGATTAAACGAAAATTAGAAATAGCCGTAATATCTGATGTTCATTTAGGAACTTACGGTTGTCATGCAAAACAACTCCTAACCTATTTGAATAGTATTGATACTAAAAAACTAATTCTAAATGGTGATATTATTGATATTTGGCAATTTAGAAAACATTATTTTCCAAAACCACATTTACGAATTATAAAAAAACTTATAGACATGGCCACTGAAGGTGTGGAGATTATCTACATTACCGGAAACCATGATGAAATGTTACGTAAATTCAGTGGCCTGACTATTGGAAAAATATCTATTGTTGATAAATTGGTTTTAGAATTAGACGGTAAAAGCGCTTGGTTTTTTCATGGGGATGTTTTTGATATTTCCATAAAAAATGCCAAATGGTTAGCTAAACTTGGAGGGTATGGTTACAACTTTTTAATATTTTTAAATCATTATACAAATTGGTGCTTAGAACGCTTAGGAAAAGAACGTTACTCGCTTTCAAAAAAAGTAAAAAATGGAGTAAAAGGAGCAGTTAAATACATTAATGATTATGAAAAAGTAATATCAGACTTAGCTATTGAAAACGGTTATGACTATGTAGTATGCGGACATATACACCAGCCAAAACAGGCCTACATGGAAAACAAAAATGGTAAAACCATGTACTTAAATTCTGGAGATTGGGTTGAAAATTTTACAGCATTAGAGTACCAATTTAAACGCTGGAAAGTTTACTACTATGACAAAGACAAACTTCTACCTTTTTATGCTGATGAAGACCTTAAAAACATGGATATGAAAGACTTAATTGCTGCTATTACCATTTTTGAGCCTCACAAAAAGAAAACCCCTTAAAATATTTAAACGCAAGAGTATTTATAATAATACCGCATATCTACATCTATCATCAATTAAACACAATGGCAACAATCTAATTGATATCCAATTGAATTTTTAGATATCATTGATATTCACCATTAGTTCCAACGCAGACCAATTCAAAGGGAAGCCTGTAAATCATAGGTATTAGAACCTATTAAGAATATTCAAGTTGTTAGAAAAGACAATAAAATCACACTTACTTAAAATCATAAATCTACAAATAATACCGCCATTTTTTTATGTAATTAATAAGATAAATAAAATGGTCAATTTGCATGATATAATCCAGTTACGCAACTACGCTTTAGTGATAACGGAACCAGCAAGATCCTCCTTACTGCTAAAGCCTTTAATAAAAAAGGCATGCCATTAAAATTAAGTGAAGAAAATTTCTATTTTAATATGCAACGTTTTATTAAACCATAATATAAAACAGAATTAGTACTTTTGATTAACTATTTCAAAACAAAAAAACATTTTACTATTTATAAAATAAGTGTTCAATAATATAAAAAATGACCTTTAGAAAAGCAAACAAAAACGACTTAGCCTCAATAATTGAGTTATTTGCTGATGACGCCTTAGGGAAAACCAGAGAGCAATTTAAAACCCCGCTACCGGAATCATATATAAAAGCATTTGAAATAATCAATGCCGACAAAAATCAAGAATTAATGGTTGTAGAAAATAATGTTTCTGAAGTTATTGCAACATTTCAACTAACTTTCATACAATATATGAATTATTGTGGTGGTTTAAGAGCTCAAGTAGAATCTGTACAGGTTAGAAAAGACCAAAGAGGACTTGGCGTTGGAAAAAAAATATTTGAGTGGGCTATAAGTAGGTCAAAAGAAAAAAAAGCTCATATTTTACAACTAACAAGTGACAAAAAACGCCCAAAAGCCATTGAATTCTATAAAAAACTTGGGTTTATTGACTCTCACGAAGGCATGAAATTACATTTAAAATAATTGGTACTTAACATGAATTGGTTTTTACTCATTATTGCAGGTTTATTTGAAGTTGCTTTTGCAGCCTGCTTAGGCAAAGTAAAAGAATCTACAGGAACTGAAACCACCTTTTGGTTCATTGGTTTTTTAATCTGTTTAACTATCAGTATGTATTTGTTAGTAAAAGTAACCCAAGAATTACCCATTGGAACAGCTTATGCTGTTTGGACCGGTATTGGCGCTGTAGGAACTGTTTTGGTTGGAATACTTGTTTTTAAAGAACCTGCCACATTTTGGCGATTATTTTTTATAACAACACTTATAATATCTATTGTAGGGTTAAAATTTGTATCTAACTAAAAAATTAAATCAATGCATCTCTTAAAATACTAATAGGATGTTTTGCCTCACGACGGGTACCATCCTTAATTTGATGCCTACAACTAATTCCATTGGCTGAAATTATAACATCTTCAGAAGCTTTTCTAATTGCAGGGAATAAGGTCTGCTCTCCTATTTGCATACTAACCTCATAGTGTTCTTTTTCATATCCAAAACTTCCAGCCATACCGCAACAACCACTTGGAATTATAGTCACTTGATAGTTTTTAGGCAAATTCAATACGGAAAAACTTGAAAGCTGATTACTCAATGCCTTTTGATGGCAATGCCCATGAAATTTAATGGTTTTTACTTCCTTAGTAAATTGTTCAGGTTTTATATGCCCTAATTCTATTTCATTTTGAATAAATTCTTCTATTAAAAAAGTGTTTTGAGCAATTGCTTTGGCAGAAATTTTATCATCTGCCAACTTTATATATTCATCTTTAAAGCTTAAAATTGCAGAGGGTTCTATTCCAACTAAAGGTGTTGCCTCTGAAATCACATCTTTAAAAATAGCCACATTTTTATTAGCTAAGTTTTTAGCTTTTTGAAGCAATCCTTTTGATAAAAAAGCACGACCAGATTCCGCATTTTTCACCACTTTTATTTCGTAATTTAAGGCTGTTAATAGCTCAACTGCATCCACACCAATCTGAGTGTCTAAATGATTTGTAAATTCATCATTAAACAGATAAATAGTTTTAATCACAATTGATTTAACTAACTTATTTCCAATATATTGAATGCTATTATATAAACTTTTATTTGAAACCAAAGGCAAACTTCTTTCTTTAGCTATTCTAAACGATTTTTTTAAAATTGAAGCTGTAACCGTATTAGAAAGTATAAAGTTTGAAAGTCCTGTGAAATGGCTTCCAAATTGATTTAACTGATTGTTATAAGCGAATAATTTTGTACGTAATGATACGCCATTTTCTTTCTGATATTGGTATAAAAACTCTGCTTTTAAATGCGCTACATTTACACTACTTGGGCATTCACTTGAACAAGCTTTACAATTTAAGCACAAATCAAAAACATCTTTAAGTTCTTGATGATTAAATCTGTTAGGCTTATCAGAATGCGTTAAAAATTCACGCAGTGCATTGGCACGAGCTCTAGTGGTATCTTTTTCATTTCTTGTCGCTCTATAACTTGGACACATAGTCCCTCCAAACTCTGGCAATTTTCTGCAATCTCCAGAACCGTTACATTTTTCAGCCTCTCGAAGAATCCCTAAAGATGATGAAAAATCCATCAAAGTCTCTACCTTTGGTTCTTTTCTATCAACTTCATACCGCAATGATGCATCCATTGAAAAAGCGTCTACAATCTTACCTTGGTTAAAAATATTGTCCGCATCAAAAACTTTTTTTATCCTTTTTAGAATATTGTAGTTCGATGTACCTATTAGCATTTCAATAAACTCTGCACGAACTATACCATCGCCATGCTCACCACTCATAGAGCCTCTATATTTCTTAACCAAGTGCGCTACATCAGTGGTTATTTTACGAAATAGCACAATATCATCAGCCTTTTTCAAATTTAAAATGGGGCGTAAGTGCAATTCACCTGCTCCAGCATGAGCATAATACACTGCTTCTTGATCATAGCCTTTCATTAACTGTGTAAATTCCGAAATATAATTTGCCAAATCTGGAAGCGCTACAGCCGTATCTTCAATACACGCCGCTGATTTTTTATCACCAACAATATTACCTAATAACCCCAATCCAGCCTTACGTAGTTCCATAGCTTTATTAATCTCTTCTCCAATCAACACTGGAATGGCATAACTTAACTTTGAGTCATTAATGCTTTTAAGCAGTATTTCTGCTTGTGCCTTCGCATCTTCTTTTGTGTTTGCTCGAACCTCACACATTAATATAGCTTTGGGATCTCCAATAATACACGTCCTGTTTTCTTGTTGAGTTTTATTGTGTTTCGTACAATCCAAAATGGTTTTATCCATCATTTCACAGGTAAACAAATTATGTTGCATTGAAAGCTCTACAGCCGACAAACAAGATGCTATACTCTCAAAATGTGGCATGACCATCACACTCTCATTGGGTGGCAATTTATCCAATCTTAAAGTGATTTGTGTTGTAAATGCCAACGTACCTTCACTCCCAGAAAGCAGTTTGCACATATTAAAAGTTTCAGTAGAATCTGTGAACACTTCTGATTTAATCAATTCGTCAATAGCATAGCCCGTATTTCTTCTGTGAATTTCTGGCTTTGGAAACCCCTCCATAATTTGATTCTGAACGTCTTTTGAAATAAATTCCGAATAAATAGTTTTATAAATATACCCTTCTAAAGAGTTGTCATTTATTTTTTGTAGAAATGATTCTTTCGATAATTCACCGAAAACAACCTCACTACCATCACTTAAAATAGTATGTAACTCCAACACTTTATCACGTGTTACTCCATATTTAATAGAAGTTGTTCCTGATGAATTATTACCAACCATCCCCCCTATCATACACCGGTTTGAAGTGGAAGTATTGGGTCCAAAAAAAAGCCCATAAGGTTTTAAATAATTATTTAAAGCATCTCGAACCACCCCCGGCTGAACAGTAATGGTTTGATTTTTTATATCAAGATTTAAAATTTCTGTAAAATATTTTGAAACATCAACAACAATACCTTTTCCAACACATTGTCCTGCCAATGAAGTACCTGCTGTTCTTGGAATTAATGTAATTTTATATTGTTTGGCAAATTGAATTAATGTTTTAATATCCTCTTTATCCTTGGGGTAAGCAACTGCTAAAGGTATCATTCTATACACTGACGCATCCGTAGCGTATAATGATTTCATTAAATCATCAAAATATAATTCACCCGAAAGATTTGATTTTAAGACATCTAAATGTTTTTCCAAGATTATGAGTGCTAAAAATTTATATAAAACTAAAAAGAAGCTAAAGATAAATAGATTTTTGGCGTTATTTTTGCAAATATATTCTGAATCAGAAAAAAGTCTTTTCTGTGAAAAATATCGTATATTATTGAATAAACTAAAATTAAAATTTATGAAAAAATTATTTTTATTAGCCATGGCTTTCGTCGGATTCTCATTCATTTCTAATGCTCAAGACATTGCAGACAATGCCATTGGTTTAAGATTAGGAGATAGCGATGGGTTTGGTGCCGAGGTATCTTACCAACGTGCTTTAGGAAGCAACAATCGTTTAGAAGCAGATTTAGGCTGGAGAAGTGGAAGTGATTACAATGGATTTAAATTAGCAGGATTATACCAATGGGTTTGGAATATCGATCAAGGATTTAATTGGTATGCAGGTGCTGGTGGCGGACTAGGGTCTTTTAGTTTTGATGTTCCTGGAGGAAAAGACATTTCAGACACCTTTGTTTTTGCTGCTGGTGATATAGGTATTGAATACAATTTTGATATTCCATTATTATTATCATTGGATTTTAGACCAGAAATTGGTTTTGGCGATGATACTTATAACAACAACGATTTAGATTTTGATATTGCTTTAGGTATTCGTTACCAATTCTAAAACACCAAAATATAAATTTTTTTAAAAGCGCCTTAATTGAGGCGCTTTTTTTGTGCTATATTATTGTTTTCATTGATATGAAGTTCAAAAAAAAGAAACTTTTAAATATTTTTTTAAGCATGTAAAACCAATCAAAAAATAATATAATTTTACTTAAAATATCTATGGCATTTATGCGCTTACAATGAACAAATTTATTGTTGTTAACCAACCAGAAGAATGGCGTTTTTCTATTGAAAATTTAACCATTATATCTTCACAAGACTACCTTACCAATCCAGAGTTTTCTTTACTAAAAAAAGCACGTATTTTTAACCTTTGCAAAGATTACTCCTACCAAAGTAAAGGATACTATGTATCACTTTTAGCAGAAGCAAGAGGACACATAGCTGTACCAACCGTACAAAATATTGTAGACTTAAAAGACTTAAAGCTTGTTAAAATTGTTTCTGAAGAATTTGATGATATCATTCAGCAGAGTTTAAAAAACATTAAATCACAAGATTTTATTTTAAGTATTTATTTTGGGCAGAACGTTGCTCAAAAATACAAAGGCCTGAGTACCATGTTTTACAAACATTTTCAAGTACCTTTTTTACGCATTAAATTCAATCATAATACTAAATGGCACATTCAAAGTATTAAAGCTATTTCACAATCTGAAATCCCATTAGATCACATAGAAAGTGTTCACAATTTTGCAAATCAGTATTTTTCAAAAAAACGCTATGACACTCCTAAATTAACCACTTCAGATTTTGATTTGGCTATTTTAGTCAATCCGAATGACCCCGCTCCTCCAAGCAACCCCAAAGCATTAAAAAGGTTTATTGATCTTGCTGAAAAAATGAATATTTACGCTGAAATTATTGAGCCAAAGGATTTATCAAGATTACCATCTTTCGATGCTCTTTTTATTAGACAAAGTACCGAAGTAAATAATGAAGCATACACCTTTGCCAGAAAAGCACAGCAGGAAGGTTTAGCGCTTATAGATTACCCAAATGCTATTTTAAAATGTTGTAATAAAGTGTATATGGCTGAAGCATTAGAAAATGCTCATATTGACACTCCAAAAACCATTATTGTTCATAAAAACAACAAACATAAAGTTCTTGGTTTTACAGGGTTACCCTGTGTGTTAAAAGCTCCCGATTCTACCTTTTCGTTTGGTGTTAAAAAAGCAAAAACCAAAGAAGAATATCATGCTTTAGTTTCTGAAATGCTTAAAGAATCTGATTTGGTTATCGCTCAAGAGTTTTGCCCTTCAGATTTTGATTGGCGTATTGGTATTATTGATGACAAACCCTTTTTTGCTTGCAAATACTACATGGCCAAAGGACATTGGCAAATTTATAATTGGAGTGCCAAAGACAAAGACGATCAAGACGGGAATGCAGATTGTTTAGCTATAGAAAAAGTGCCTAAAAAAGTTTTAAATATGGCGTTAAAATCTGCCAAACTTATGGGAAAAGGACTTTATGGCATTGATATAAAGGTAGTTAACAACAAACCTATGGTGATTGAAATTAACGATAACCCAAATATTGATTTTGGTGTAGAAGATGCCTTTTATGGCGATTTGGTATATCAAGACATTTTAATGGCACTAAAAAAACGATTGGAATAACATGCGTAAAAAATATCATTTATTTGACGTTATTGGAATAGAACTTGAATATATGCTCGTTTCTAAAACAACCCTAAAAATAACACCTTTTGTTGATACGCTTCTAACCATAAAAAATGGAGAACTAACATCAGATATTGAAAACGGAAGGATTGCCTGGAGCAATGAACTTGTGGGACATGTTGTGGAATTAAAAACAAATGGCCCTACTAAAAATTTAAATGCATTATCAGAATTATTTCATCAAAACATTATTGAAATCAATACTATCTTAAAGCCATTAAATGCACAATTACTTCCCACAGCTTCACACCCTTTAATGAACCCTATAACAGACACAGAATTATGGAAACACAGTTATAGCGAAGTGTATGAACTATATAATCGAATATTTAATTGTCAAGGCCATGGTTGGAGCAATGTGCAAAGCACACATATAAATCTGCCTTTTTATGATGATGCAGAATTTGAAAAATTGCATGCGGCTATTAGAATTCTCCTACCTTTAATTCCTGGTTTATGTGCTAGCTCTCCTATTCTCGAAGGAAAAGAAACTGGATTCAAAGATACCCGATTGGAATACTATAAGAATAATCAAAAGAAAATTCCTGAACTTACAGGTTCTATTATTCCAGAGAAAATATTTAGTAAAAAAGAATATTATACCAACATTTTTGAACCTATAAATAAAGCCATCAAATCATATGACACAAACAACATTTTAAATCACCATTTTTTAAACTCCAGAGGTGCCATTGCCCGTTTTGACAGAAATGCTATTGAAATACGATTGGTAGATATCCAAGAATGTCCTAAAGCAGATATTGCTATATGCAACCTTATTGTTGAAACCTTAAAATTGTTGATCTATGAAAAATTATCACCCCTATCGAATCAAAAAAAATGGCATGAAAACCACTTATTTGACATATTAAATGCAACAATCAAAGATGGTGAACAACATCTTATTTTAAATTTAGAGTATTTAAAATTATTTGGAATTGAAAAAGCTGTTAATGTTCAAAACATCTGGAAACATTTATATGAATTAGCAAAACCTACTATGGATAAATCTCACTATGAAGCCATTGATTTAATTTTAAACAAAGGCACTTTAGCAACACGTATTTTAAACGCAGTTAAAGGAGATTTTTCAGAATTAAATATTATAAAAATTTATAACCAATTAGCAAATTGTCTGCAAGAAAACACCCTGTTTCCATCATGAAACTAATAATTACTTGCGAACACGGAGGCAATCATATTCCTGAAAAGTACCTTTCTTTTTTCAAAAATGCAGAAAACACATTATGTTCACATCAAGGATATGATTTAGGTGCTCTAAATATTTTTCAAAAACTAAAACCGCTTTCAAATTATTCAAAATACAGTAAAACAAGTCGATTATTGATTGAATTAAATCGTTCATTACACCATCCTAATGTGTTTTCAAAATTCACAAAACAATTATCAAAAACAGAAAAAAACACCATAATAAAAACGTATTATGAACCATATAGGAACAACATTGAATCTAAAATAATCAGCTATTTAAATACCAATCAACGAGTTGTTCATATATCTATTCATTCTTTTACCCCCGTTTTAAATAAAATGGAAAGAAATTGCGATATCGGTTTACTATTCGACACTTCTAAAAAAGAAGAAAAGTTTTTTTGCAAACAGTTTAAAAGCATTTTAAAAGAACAGGATTCAAACTTCACTATTCGATATAATTATCCTTATTTAGGCAAAGCTGATGGTTTTACCTCATATTTACGTAAAAAATTCCCTGAGAACTATTTAGGTATCGAATTAGAAGTTAATCAAAAATTCTCGAATCATAATACTATGAATCACAACCTGAAAACCGTACTTTATAACACTTTAAAGGAGGTTGTTTATAAGCATCAGTAAAAAAATTAGATTCAATACAAAACACTGTTCATTACGATGTAGCTCCAATATATTTAGTACTTTTACGTGCTTAAAAAATTAAAATATGTCAACAGCTAAAAAAGAATATAAACGTATTACTGTAAAAACTTTAGTGGATATGAAAGCCAACGGCGAAAAAATATCCATGCTTACCGCTTATGATTATACCATGGCAAAAATTGTAGACGGCGCTGGCATTGACATTATTTTGGTAGGCGATTCTGCAAGTAATGTTATGGCGGGTCACGAAACAACATTGCCAATTACTTTAGATCAAATGATTTACCATGCATCTTCGGTAGTTCGGGCTATAGACCGCGCATTAGTTGTTGTAGATTTACCCTTTGGCAGTTATCAAAGTGACCCTAAGGAAGCCTTACGTTCTGCTATTAGAATCATGAAAGAAAGTGGTGCACATTCTGTTAAAATGGAAGGCGGTAAAGAAATTAAAGAATCCATTAAACGCATTTTAAATGCAGGAATTCCTGTTATGGGACATTTAGGTTTAACGCCACAATCTATATATAAATTTGGAACTTACACGGTTCGGGCTAAAGAAGAGCAAGAAGCTTTAAATTTAATTGAAGACGCTCAAATGTTAGAACGCATTGGTTGTTTTGGAATTGTACTTGAAAAAATTCCTGCTAAACTTGCTAAAAAAGTTGCTGAAAGTGTAAGTATCCCCATTATTGGTATTGGTGCTGGAAATGGTGTAGACGGACAAGTTTTAGTACTCCATGATATGTTAGGAATGACCCACGAATTCAATCCGCGTTTTTTACGTCGATATTTAAATTTATATGAAGACATGACTAAAGCTATATCAAAATATGTAGATGATGTAAAAAGCTTGGAATTCCCTAATGATAATGAGCAATATTAATTTTAGAATCTCAAAGTTTATTTCTTTCCAAAGTGATTATAGAGACATCTAAATTTAAAAAATTAAACACTATATAGATTTGAATAAATCATTCATATGATTTAAAGATTCTAACATTACAATTAACGAAACATGTCTAAGGTTTTATCTAACAAATCAAATCTCCAAGTTCTTTATGAAGACAATCATATTATAATTATAAACAAACGTGCAGGTGATATTGTGCAAGGAGACAAAACAGGTGACAAACCTTTAAGTGATGTGGTTAAGGAATACATAGCTGAAAAGTATAATAAACCCGGCAATGTGTATTTAGGTGTGGTACATCGATTGGACCGCCCTACTACAGGTATTGTGGTTTTTGCACGAACTAGTAAAGTTTTGCCTCGTTTAAATGCTTTGTTTGTTTCTAAAAACATTCATAAAACCTATTGGGCAGTTGTTAAAAATAAACCACCAAAAACTGAAGACAAACTCATTCATTGGTTAAAAAAGAACCCTAAAAACAATAAATCTACAGCACATACAAAAGAAATAAAAGATAGCAAAAAAGCGATTCTTCACTATAAAACAATAAATAAATTAGACAATTATTATTTGTTGGAAGTTAATTTAGAAACTGGCAGGCATCATCAAATAAGATCACAACTATCAAATATTGGTTGCACTATAAAAGGTGATTTAAAATATGGTTTTAATAGAAGTAATCCCGATGCTAGTATTCATTTACACGCAAGACATATTGCATTTGAACATCCCGTTAAAAAAGAGCCCATCAAAATTTCTGCTCCGCCTCCAAAAGACCCAATTTGGAATGCTTGTTTATAACAATTTGGAAGTACTGAAAAGCTAGATGTAATTATATGGATTAAATTTCATCAAAATTACCCCCTAATCATTTTATATTTATTAGACATTTTTACTTTAATCTACAAATCCTTATAAAAAACAAGCAATTAGTCCTTGTATTTGCAGAATACTAATCAAAATCGTAACATTACAAATCTTAAAAATGTTGTATGGAAGACGAGAATAACCATTCCAAAATAAAAACTGACACTAAAAAAACAATTAAAAACAGAGAATTAAACATATGGGAAGCGCTAATTCCTGTTTTTATTTTAATAAGCTTACTCGCGTTTAATATATTTTTTGTTGAAGACCAAGAATGGTTAGGCACATATACCATCCAAATTTTATTACTTTTTAGCGGATTTACTGCCATTGTAATTGGTTTTTTTAATAAAGTACCGTCTTCAAGAGTCATAGCAGAAATATGGGAAAACTTAAAAAGTGTTTTTACTCCTATTTTAATTCTGTTTTTAGTTGGTGCATTAGCTGGTATTTGGTTAGTTAGCGGCATCATACCTACCATGATTTATTATGGCTTACAGGTATTAAATCCAAGCATATTTCTGCCAGCATGTGTTATTATTTGTTCTATTATATCTATTGCAACAGGAAGCTCTTGGACTACGTCTGCAACCGTAGGAATAGCATTAATTGGTATTGGATCTGTATTGGGAATTCATACTGGTATGATTGCCGGTGCCGTTATTTCAGGTGCATATTTTGGAGACAAAATGTCTCCTTTAAGCGATACAACCAATTTAGCACCCGCCATTGCTGAAACAGATTTATTTACCCATATTAGGTATATGTCTATTACAACAGTTCCAACAATTATAGTAACACTTATAGTGTTTTCTCTGTTAAGTGTTTTTATCGAAACATCAGGAAATGTAGATATTACAGATTTGTTAAATTCAATAAAAAACACCTTCAATATATCTCCTTGGCTGTTTTTAGTCCCCATTGCTGTAGTCGTTCTTATTTTATTAAAAACCAAACCCCTTATTGCTTTAAGTACGGGAGTTATTGGGGCTATTATTTTTGCTTATATTTTTCAACCTGAATTATTAACAAAATTAGGAGACTCAAAACTTGATTCTATAGTTTCATCTATATTTAGTGATACTCAAATAGAAACGGACAATGAAAAACTTTACGATCTCTTTTCTTCAGGAGGTATGAAAGGTATGTTATGGACCATATATCTTGTAGTTTGCGCCATGATTTTTGGAGGTATTATGGATGGCATTGGAGCATTGGCCAGAATAACCAAATCTTTATTATCAATAGCATCTTCTGTTTTTGGATTATTTAGTAGTACAGTTATTAGTTGTATTGGTTTAAATATTATAGCCTCAGACCAATATTTAGCCATTGTTATACCTGGAAAAATGTTTAAAAAAGCATATAAAGATAAAGGGTTAGCACCTCAAAACTTAAGTAGAACCTTAGAAGATTCTGGTACAGTAACATCTGTTTTAATACCTTGGAATGGCTGTGGAGCTTATCAGTCAGGTGTATTGGGTGTAAGTGTAAGTGAGTATTTTGTCTTTGCCATATTTAATTGGTTAAGCCCTATCATGACTCTTATTTTTGCAGCCTTTTCAATAAAAATTAAGCAAATCTCTTCGAAATAAATTTAAATTATCTTTATTCAAGTTTGTCATAAATAAAATTTATTAAAACATAAATAATTAAGATTTTGTTTTTATCCCAAATCGCCCTTTGAATATTATATTTGCTGTATTAAAAATAACAGTAACATATAAATAAAAAACACATGGCATTAGTAGGAAAAAAATTCCCAGATTTAAACGTTGACGCAATGAATGATATGGGCGATACTTTTAAAGTAAACGTTCTTGAAGAAGCAGTTAACAAAAAGAAAAAAGTAGTATTGTTTTGGTACCCAAAGGATTTTACTTTTGTATGTCCAACAGAGTTACATGCATTTCAAGCTGCATTACCAGAATTCGAAAAACGCAACACTATTGTGATTGGAGCGTCTTGTGATACTCCAGAAGTACACTTTGCATGGTTAAGCCAAGCTAAAGATAATGGAGGTATTGAAGGCGTAACCTACCCAATTTTGGCAGACAGCAACAGAAATCTATCAAGTATTTTAGGCATTTTAGATATCACTAACGAAAAATTTGACGAAGAAACTGGAACAGTTCAAGTTGAAGGAGATAACGTTACTTACAGAGCTACTTATATTATTGATGAAGACGGTATTGTACAACACGAAAGTATCAATAATATGCCTTTAGGTAGAAATGTTGGAGAATATATTCGTTTGGTTGATGCCTTAACTCATGTTCAAGAAAAAGGTGAAGTTTGCCCTGCAAATTGGGAAGAAGGCAAAGACGCAATGTCTCCAAATGCCAAAGGAACAGCAGCATATTTAGCTTCTCATTAATTATAAACATTTTTAATAAACTTGTTAGGCTATCAAATCCTGACAAGTTTATTAAAACATAAAAAATAAAATTATGGTAAATGAAATAGACCAAGATAATTTAGGCGAAATCATTTCTGATAATGACACTGTAATTGTTCAATATTCTGCTACATGGTGCGGAAATTGTAGAATTATGAAACCTAAATTTAAAAAATTAGCTTCAGAAAATGAAAATGTTGTGTTTGTAATTGCGGATGCCGAAAAGTTTCCAGAATCAAGAAAACTTGCTACGGTTGACAATTTACCAACATTTGCTACTTTTAAAAGTGGCAAATTTGTAAACCAAATACAAACCAATAAATTGGATGCTTTAAAAGAATTAGTTAGCGAAGTTTTATAAGGTTAGTAAGGGTTTTCATTTTTTCAAGAAACATAAAAAATATTAATATGAAATTACCAGTAATAAAACATCTAACGCAATTTATAGAGGAAAACGATGAAGATTTCGTTCTTGAAACCATTGAAACTTTAGAAGCTTTAACCGAAGTCTCATCTTTAAAAGATGAAGAATTAGATGTTATCGGAGAACTTATTTCTAATATGTATGGTGCTATTGAAGTCAATAAAATGATAAAAGACGGTACTCCAACAAAAGAAGCTCTTAACAATTTCATGAAAAGGGTTTTAGGTTCAATTGATAAATAATCAAAAAGATAAGGTATTAAAAAAAGCCACTTTTCATAATTAGAAAAGTGGCTTTTTTTGTTTACTTTAATTTTAAGTATATCAAAATCTATCTAAATTCATCACTTTAGTCCAAGCGCTAACAAAATCATTTACAAATTTTTCTTTGCTATCGTCTTGAGCATATACCTCCGAATAAGCTCTTAATATAGAATTTGATCCGAAAACAAGGTCAATTCTTGTTGCTGTCCATTTAATTTCACCTGTTTTACGATTACAAATTTCATAAACTCCATTTGCAACAGGCTTCCATTTATAAGACATGTCTGTAAGATTTACAAAAAAATCATTAGTTAAAGCTCCTACATTATCAGTAAATACCCCGTGTTTAGTACCTCCATAATTAGTACCAAGCATACGCATCCCTCCCATTAAAACTGTCATTTCTGGAGCAGTCAACCCCATCAGTTGAGTACGATCCAACATAAGCTCTTCTGAACTTACCACATAATCTTTCTTTAACCAATTTCTATAACCATCAGCAATTGGTTCCAAAGGTTCAAAAGATTCAACATCAGTCATTTCTTGGGTTGCATCTCCACGCCCAGTAGAAAATGGCACCGAAACATTAAAACCAGCATTTTTTGCAGCTTGCTCTACACCTACATTTCCTGCCAACACAATGGTATCTGCTATACTAATTCCAAACTCTTTTGCTATAGGCTCAAGAATAGATAATACTCTTGAAAGTTTTTCAGGTTCATTTCCTTCCCAATCTTTTTGAGGTGCCAATCGAATTCTTGCGCCATTAGCACCACCTCTAAAATCAGATCCTCTAAATGTTCGAGCACTATCCCAAGCAGTTGAAACCATTTCTGAAATGCTCAAACCTGAATTGGATATTTTAACTTTTACGGCATCAACATCGTAATCAGTTTTTCCTTTTGGTATAGGATCCTGCCAAATTAAATCTTCTTCAGGTACGTCTGGACCAAAATAACGCTCTTTAGGTCCCATATCACGGTGTGTTAATTTAAACCATGCCCGAGCAAAAGCATCTGAAAACGCTTCAAAGTCATTTTTAAATTTTAACGATATTTCCTTATAAATAGGATCTACTTTCATAGCCATATCTGCATCAGTCATTGCTGGATTATGGCGAATTAAAGGATTCTCAACATCTACAGGCTTATCTTCTTCCTTAATACTTATAGGCTCCCATTGCCAAGCTCCTGCAGGACTTTTTCTGGATTCCCATTCATGGTTAAACAACATTTCAAAAAAACCATTATCCCATTTGGTAGGATGGGTTGTCCACGCTCCTTCCAAACCACTAGTTACAGTATCAGCACCCACACCAGTTCTTGTGGGATTAGACCATCCAAAACCTTGATCTTCTATTTCTCCAGCTTCAGGATCAGCCCCCAATATACTTGCATCACCATTTCCATGCATTTTACCAACTGTATGACCTCCTGCGGTTAAGGCAACTGTTTCCTCATCATTCATAGCCATTCTTTTAAAAGTTTCACGAACTTGCGCTCCTGTTTTTAACGGGTCTGGCTTACCATTTACTCCTTCAGGATTAACATAAATTAAACCCATTTGTACAGCCGCCAAAGGATTATCCATTGTATCAGGGCTATCAACATTTGTATAACGCTCGTCACTAGGTGCCAACCATTCTTTTTCTGCTCCCCAATACGTATCTTTTTCTGGATGCCAAACATCTTCGCGTCCAAAAGCAAATCCATAAGTTTTTAACCCCATGCTTTCATAAGCAATAGTGCCTGCCAAAATAATTAAATCAGACCAACTTACTTTATTGCCATATTTTTTCTTTATTGGCCAAAGGAGTCTTCTTGCTTTGTCTAAACTCACATTGTCTGGCCAAGAATTTAATGGTGCAAAACGTTGGCTTCCCGTTCCACCACCCCCACGACCATCTGCAATTCTGTAGGTTCCTGCAGCATGCCATGACATACGAATCATTAAACCTCCGTAGTGCCCCCAATCTGCAGGCCACCAGTCTTGACTATCCGTCATTAAATCATGCAAGTCTTTTTTTAGACCTTCAACATCCAACTCTTTCAATGCATCACGGTAGTTAAAATCTTTCCCTAATGGATTTGTTTTACTATCATGTTGGTGTAAAATATCGAGGTTTAAAGTATTTGGCCACCAATCTGTCACCGACTTTTCGGTAGCTGTATTACCACCATGCATAAAGGGGCATTTTCCCATTTTTGAATCATCCATATTTTTAGTTTTTAAATTTTAACTGGTTTAAGCAATATTCCATAAATTTAATAATTTACAAGCAAAACAAATCATCTTCTTTAATTATTATATCCTATATTTAAATTGGTAAAACTTATATACCAAACAAACCCTTAGTGTTTTAAAAAAAATGGGGTTGTGTTTTTAACCTAATTGACAAAGCAAACTTTACCATAATTAATATTTTGTGATTGCTAATCACAAATTAGAGTTTTATGTTTACCTCATTGCATGCTTACGGCAAAGTATTGGCTATATTAAAAAAAGACTTTGTTTAACATTTTCTTAACGCTATACATAAAAATCATCATACTGATTTCTTTCTTATTCTTATTTAATTAGTACTTTTATCTAAAATTTAAAAACATACAAAATGGCTACAGTAACCTTAAAAGGAAATAAAATAGAAACATCTGGAAACTTACCTACAATTGGAAGTGAGGCTCCTGATTTTAAATTAACAGCCACTGATTTATCTACTAAAACTTTAAGTGATTTTAAAGGAAGTAAAGTTGTTTTAAACATCTTTCCGAGTGTAGATACTGGTACATGTGCACAATCTGTTAGAGAGTTTAACAAAGAGGCAAGCGAATTAAAAAACACTAAAGTATTATGTATTTCTCGTGATTTACCGTTTGCTCACGCTCGCTTTTGCGGATCTGAAGGTTTAGATAATGTCATAAGCCTATCAGACTTTAAAGATGGTAGTTTTGGAAAAACCTATGGCTTAGATTTTGTAACAGGGCCTTTAGAAACATTACATTCAAGAAGCGTAATTGTTTTAGATGAAAATGGTACTATAAAATATACAGAACAAGTTAGCGAAACTGTTGACGAACCAAATTACAAAGCGGCACTTGAAGCTTTATCTAATTAAATGACAAAAAAAGAATCTTTTCTTGTCAATAGATTAAAAAGTATTGGCTTCGCTTTTAAAGGTGCATATATACTTATTAAAACTGAAGCCAGTATTAAAATACAATTTGTTATTGCTGTTTTTGTTACAGTTACAGGTTTCTATTTTCAAATTTCTAATACAGAGTGGCTTGTACAATTTTTAGCTATTGGATTGGTTATGACTGCTGAGGGCATAAATACTGCTATTGAGGAAATTGCAGATTTTATTCATCCCGAACATCATAAAAAAATAGGCTTAATCAAAGATGTGGCAGCTGGGGCTGTTTTTATCGCATCAATGTTTGCTATCATTATTGGTTTAATTATTTACATTCCAAAAGTTTTTTAAACGATTTATTTCTTCTTGCAATTTTTAAAAATAAAGTTTCGTTACCATTAGTAATTTGTATTTTTGCTGAATCGTAAAAATGATTCTGTTCTAAACTTATTTTCAGAATCCCAATTAGAAACCAAAAACCATTAATGGCGAAGAAAAAAAACACAGCTAAACCTACAAGCAAAAAGTTTAAGCTTCCAAGTCTAAAACTATCTAGCCAACAAAACCTTGTTTTAGGTAGTTTTTTAGTCATCTTTGGAATTTTATTATGTATTGCATTTGTATCTTATTTTTTTACTGGCGATGCTGACCAAAGTACCCTGTCTGAGTTTGCATCCCGCAAGGTTAAAACTCAAAATTGGTTAAGTAAATCTGGTGCTTGGTTAAGTGATTTTTTCATGAATCGCGGTTTTGGAATATCCTCATTTATAATTTCTGGTTTATTATTCTTATCTGGTATATATGTACTATTAAATAAAGAAAAATCAAAACTTAGAAAACATTGGTTCTGGGGATTACTAATTATGACTTGGTTTTCTATATTTTTTGGTTTTTTTGGACACAAAAACGGACTTTTTGGAGGTGCGGTTGGTTTTGAAATTAATAGTTATTTACAAGACTATATAGGAAAAATTGGAACATCACTCCTCCTTTTATTTGGATTAATTACCTATGCTGCTATTCGTTTTAAACT
The DNA here is from genome assembly GCF_001310225.1 of Pseudalgibacter alginicilyticus. Classification (GTDB taxonomy): domain Bacteria; phylum Bacteroidota; class Bacteroidia; order Flavobacteriales; family Flavobacteriaceae; genus Pseudalgibacter; species Pseudalgibacter alginicilyticus. The sequence continues at coordinate 606,402 of NZ_CP012898.1, forward strand.
CACAGCCGATAGTTTTATACTATTTTTTAAATCCACTAAAAGTAAAATTAAAAATGACTTTTCTGAGGCAGATGAAGACTATATGGTTCCTATTGACAATAACCTATCTGAAGAAGCTAAAACAATAAAAACCGCTTTTGATATTCCTGTAAAGTCTGAAGAAAAAACTACTGAACCAGTAAAAAAATCATCTTCACAAAAAGTTAAATCTACACTTAAAACAGAAATAGATAATGAATTAGAAATTAAAGTAGAAGAAATTGAAGAAGAATTATCTGAAACAGATAATCTTGCTAACAAATTAGTAGAGGATTTTGGACAATTTGACCCTACCTTAGAATTAAGCAACTATCAATTTCCTCCTTTAGATTTACTTAAAAAATACGGTTCCGAAGGCATCACTATTAATCAAGAAGAGCTTGAGGAAAACAAAAACAGAATTGTAGATACCCTTAAAAATTATAACATAGGCATAGCTAGTATCAAAGCCACCATTGGCCCTACAGTAACACTTTATGAAATTGTACCTGAAGCAGGTATTCGTATTTCTAAAATTAAAAATTTAGAAGATGATATCGCACTATCCTTGTCCGCATTAGGTATTCGTATTATTGCTCCCATTCCAGGAAAAGGGACCATTGGTATTGAAGTACCAAATCAAAACGCTACCATTGTTTCTATGCGTTCAGTAATTGCTTCAAAAAAGTTTCAGACTTCAGAAATGCAACTTCCTATTGCCTTAGGAAAAACTATAAGTAACGAAACCTTTGTGGTAGATTTAGCTAAAATGCCTCACCTACTAATGGCTGGTGCAACAGGTCAAGGTAAATCTGTTGGTTTAAATGCGGTTTTAACCTCTCTATTATATAGTAAGCATCCTGCAGAAGTTAAGTTTATTTTGGTAGATCCTAAAAAGGTAGAACTAACACTTTTTAATAAAATAGAACGCCATTATTTAGCAAAACTCCCTGACAGTGAAGAGGCCATTATAACAGATAACACGAAAGTTATCAATACATTAAACTCATTATGTATTGAGATGGATAATCGTTATGAATTGCTAAAAAACGCCATGTGCCGTAACCTTGCAGAATATAATGCAAAATTTAAAGCTCGTAAATTAAATCCAAATGATGGTCACCAATTTTTACCATATATTGTTTTAGTGGTTGATGAGTTTGCTGATTTGATTATGACAGCTGGCAAAGAGGTTGAAACACCAATTGCACGTTTAGCTCAATTAGCACGTGCTATTGGCATACATTTAATTATAGCAACACAACGACCTTCTGTTAATGTAATTACAGGTATTATTAAGGCTAATTTTCCTGCCCGTATTGCGTTTAGAGTGACTTCAAAAATTGACTCCCGTACAATTTTAGACGGTTCAGGAGCTGACCAATTAATAGGTCGTGGTGATATGCTTTACACACAAGGTAATGATGTTATTAGAGTACAATGTGCATTCGTTGACACCCCTGAAGTTGAAAAAATAACAGAATACATTGGTTCGCAAAAAGCTTATCCAGACGCTTATTTATTGCCAGAGTACATTGGAGAAGAAAGTGGCACAAGTCTTGATATAGATGTATCAGATAGAGATAAGTTATTTAAAGATGCTGCCATAGTAATAGTTACTGCTCAACAAGGTTCAGCTTCTTTATTACAAAGAAAATTAAAATTAGGCTACAATAGGGCTGGCAGGATTATTGATCAATTGGAAGCCGCTGGTATTGTTGGACCTTTTGAAGGCAGTAAAGCAAGACAAGTTTTAATAACAGATTTAGCAGCTTTAGATGCCTTTTTAGAAAATGAAATTACTTAATATATAAATAGTGAAAATGAAGAATATTCTTACAATTCTAATAGTACTGATAAGTTTTAACGGTATTGCCCAAACCAATAAAGGCAAACAACTACTAACCGAAGTGTCTAATATTGTTAAAAAATATGAAAACATTTCAATTGATTTCAAATACACTTTAGAAAACACCTCTGAAAACATTAAGCAAGAAACAAAAGGTGATGTGATACTTGAAGGAGACAAGTACAAATTAAATATCCTTGGTGTTACCCGTATTTTTGACGGTAGCACTCTTTACAACATTAGCCCAGAAGATGAAGAGGTTACAATATCAAAATCCAATAATGATGATGAAGACTCCATTACACCAAGCAAAATGTTGTCATTTTACCAAGATGGATACACCTACGCTATGGATATTGAACAAAACATTAAAGGACGTAAAATTCAGTATGTAAAACTAACCCCAATTGACTCTAATTCTGAAATTAAATACATTCTTTTAGGAATTGATTCGCAAACCAAACACATTTATAATTTAATACAAATTGGAAAGAACAACACCAAAACTACTTTAACGGTTAATTCTTTTAAAACAAACGAGCCTTTGTCAAAAACCTTATTTACCTTTGATGTCAATAAATATAAAAATTATTACATCAACAAATTAGATTAGAGGTTTTAATTCCCCGTGAAAATACTAGACAAATACATACTAACCACTTATCTTCGGACTTTTATAAGCGTGTTTTTAATACTCATGCTTATTTTTATTTTACAATCTGTTTGGCTCTATATAAAAGAGCTTGCAGGAAAAGATTTAGCAATAACTGTTATTTTTAAATTTTTAACGTATGTTACACCTACGTTAATGCCTTTAATAGTTCCATTAACCATACTTTTAACATCTATCATGGTGTTTGGTAATTTTGCTGAAAATTACGAGTTTGCCGCTATGAAGTCAACAGGTATTTCATTGCAAAGAGCCATGTCTGGACTTAGCGTATTTATTGTAGCCTTAGCTGTTTTTGTTTTTTTCATTGCTAATAGTATTATACCTTGGGCAAACTTTAATTTTTATAATCTTCGTAAAAACATAGCCAAAGTGCAACCCGCCATGGCCATTGCCGAAGGGCAATTTAACGAAATTGAAACTTATAATATAAAAGTTGAAGAAAAGAGTGGAGATAAAGGGCAATATTTAAAAGATGTCATAATTCATATAAAGCAAGATAAAGCTGTTATTAAAGCTAAAACTGGCGAATTATTAAGCGAAGAAAACTCAGATGTTTTAAAATTGAATCTTTTTGATGGAAACTATTATAAAGATCATACCCCAAAAAGTTTAAAAGCAAGAGAAAAGTATCCATTTACAAAAAGTAAATTTGACAAATACACCATTAATATTGATTTGTCTCAAATTAATGGTGAAGTTGACATAGATGACAAAAGTTACACCAACAGGTATAATATGTTAAATATAAGCGACTTAGATTACACAATAGACTCACTTGTAAAAAAAGAAAACGAATCTTTAAAAAACTTTTCTAGACAACTTCAAATTAGATCTGGGATTGTTTCTCTTAGAAAAAATCAAAATAAAAAAACTAAGGATTCTATTTTTACAGGAAACATTTTAGACTTATTTGATTATAGCCAAAAAATTGCATTATTAGACATAGCTTCAAATTCAGTAAGAGCTACACCATCCATATTAACAACTCAAAAAACCTCCAAAAAAATATCCACTATATTATTAAACAGGCACATCATTTCCTTACATGAAAAATTAGCATTGGGATTTGCTTGTATTATTTTATTTTTTGTTGGCGCACCTCTTGGTGCTTTAATTCGAAAAGGAGGACTTGGCCTCCCAATGGTTATAGCCGTTTTACTGTTTTTAACTTACCATTTTATGGGCATCTTTGCTACCAATAGCTCAAAAGATGGCACACTAAATCCTGTTTTTGCAACTTGGTTTGCTACATTGGTTATGCTGCCTTTGAGTATATTTTTGACGCGAAGAGCTACTGCTGATAAAGGCTTATTTGAAATTGGAAATATTATTGAGCCTATAAAAAGACTTTTTAAAATAAAATCTGAAGAGGAAGCTCCTGATTATTCTGATTTTCACAGATTCAAACACGATAAACTAATTGATATCATAAAAAATTACAGTAATTATGATTATGAAGAAAGCAGTCGTTTTGAAGCCATCAAGATTTTAAACAGTCGTGGAAAAACTTATGAAAACCTATTAAATGATGGTGTTGTTTTTAATCAAGATTATAAAAAAACACAAACCATAGCTTCTGATTATTCCAATCTCTCAAAATTCTCCATTATTTTGTATAGTGTTGGTATTATACTTTTAGTACTCTTTTTTGTATTTAAAAATAATAAATTACCATCTTTATCATTAGCCTCTATTCAATTAAGTTTGGTAGCATTTGCTTTATACATCATATATTATATTAAATCGTTTATAAACTTATCTAAATTTTATAAGCATATCACAGAAAAATCAAAGTTTCCAAATCCAATAACGTTTATTTTGGGATTACCACTTTACATAATTACTTATCCTTTACTAAATTCAAAAATAAAAGAAGACCAAAAACTTAATTGTTTGGAATCTTTAAAATAGCAATACCTTTGCAAAATGACAACACAAACAGATATACCTCAAAAAAATTCAACAATCAAACTAAATACTATACATGAAGCTATTGAAGATATTCGTGATGGAAAAGTTATTATTGTTGTAGATGATGAAAATCGTGAAAATGAAGGTGATTTTCTAGCAGCTGCAGATAAAGTAACACCAGAAATGATAAACTTTATGGCTACCCATGGTAGAGGGCTTATTTGTGCGCCACTAACAGAAAATAGATGTAAAGAACTTGAACTAAACATGATGGTTCGCAATAATACAGACCCAATGGAAACCGCTTTTACGGTTTCTGTAGATTTAAGAGGTCATGGTGTTACTACGGGTATTTCTGCTGCTGATAGAGCCAAAACAGTAAAAGCTCTTATAGACCCAAATACAAAATCCTTTGAATTAGCTCGTCCAGGACACATTTTTCCTTTAGTAGCTAAAGAAGGAGGTGTTTTAAGACGAACAGGACATACTGAAGCAGCCATCGATTTTGCTAGATTAGCAGGGTTAAATCCTGCTGGTGTTATTGTAGAAATCATGAATGAAGATGGGTCTATGGCACGACTTCCTCAACTTATTAAAGTTGCTAAAAAGCTAAATTTAAAAATAGTTTCTATAGAAGATTTAGTAGCTTATAGAATGCAGCACGATTCTTTAATTGACAAAAAAGAAGACTTTCAAATAGAAACACGTTTTGGAAGCTTCAGATTAAGGGCTTACAAGCAGACAACTAATAACCAAATACATATAGCACTTACAAAAGGACAATGGAAAGATGATGAACCTGTGTTAACAAGGATAAATTCTACCATGGTAAACAATGATATTTTAGGTACACTGACCAATAATGTAGATAAACAATTGGTGGATATGTTTAAGGTTATAAATAAAGAAGGTAAAGGTGCCATTATATTTATTAACCAAGAAACACAATCAATGAATCTTTTAAACCGACTAAGTGTTTTAAAAGAAAACCAAACTCCTGACTCTATTTACAAAGCTCCTAAGGTAGATATGGATGCTAGAGATTTTGGTATAGGAGCACAAATTTTACATGATTTAAATGTTCATAAACTGCGATTAATTTCTAACACTGAACAAACAAAACGCGTTGGTTTAATTGGTTATGGCTTAGAAATTATTGAATATGTAAATTATTAAAAAACATATGTTATCAATTTAAAAAGGGGATTTAATTAAAATTACCCCCCCTTTTTTACAACATAAATACTGTAACTAAATAACATTTTGAATGGCCTCAACCATTTTTCCAGCTCTACGTTTTACTTCTGCTTCTGTCCATGATAACTTAATTAAGCATGATATATTTCTTGAGATATAATGATCTGATGTTTTAAAAGTTTTAGTTTCAAGATACTTAAGTCCTTCTTTAACCTCTTCTGAAATAGGAAATAATGATTTTAGTTTTTTTAAATGATCCCATTTACGAACGTAATGCCAGTTGTTATTGTAATAATGAAAGCATCCATCTACCCCACTTTCTTTAAAGTTTTCGGAAACATTAGTGGCTATTTCTAAATCTGGTAGAAAGAAATTTAAAAACCCATAGTTTTCCACACCACCATCAGGAACGGTTCTAAAAACAACCTCTGATATTTGAGACAAAGCATCACGCAAGATGTTATAGTTTCTTTTTTGAATAGCTAAAAATTCAGGTAAACGCTTCACTTGAGCCAAGCCAACAGCTGCATGTAATTCTGATATCCTGAAATTATATCCTAAAAACGGATGCGTTTCTGCACCTCTATCTAAACCAACATGGTCGTGACCATGATCGCTATAATGGTCGGCATTTATATAATAATCTTTATTATTGCTTATGACAGCCCCACCTTCACCGCAAGTTATGGTTTTTACAAAATCAAATGAAAAACAACCTAAATGCCCTATGCTACCTAATGGTTGGTTTTTATATGTGCCACCTATAGCTTGACATGCGTCCTCTATTAATAATAAATCATGCTTATCACAAATCGCTTTTAAAGCATCCATTTGTCCCATACTACCACACATTTGCACAACCATAACGGCTTTAGTTTTTTGTGTGATAGCTGCTGTAACAGCTTCTGGACTCAAACATAAGGTATCATCAATATCAACTAATATTGGAATAGCGCCAAGCATCATAATAGCTTCAAAACTGGCCACAAATGTGAATGTTGGCATAATAACTTCATCTCCTGCTCCTACGCCTGCACTTGCTAATGCTATAGATACAGCAGCCGTTCCACTGGATACCAATTGCACGTGTTTAGATTGAAAGGTGTTTTGTAATTCTGCCTCTAATTCTTTAGCTTTCCAATGCCCATTTCGCATGCCATCAAAACCATAGCGCATTAATACACCGTTATCTAACACATCGTTAACTTGTTTACGTTCTAAATCTCCAAATAATTCAAATCCTGGCATAATTTTATTTTTTTATTTGTTGTTGAATTGGGGTTTTGCGTTAGGGATTAAGGTGGCATCCTTTTTTAAAATTAATACTATTGAAATTGAACAGCTACAGATAGCACATTAGCTTGATATAAAATTTGGCAACAATTAAAAAGATATAGCCGAAAGCCCGACCCTTGAGGTAACGCCCTAATACTTTAAATTTCAATAATAGCTTCTTCTAAAGGTTTTCTAACTTTTTTGAAAGTTGAAAACATATCATCGTCCGCTCGGTATCCTACCGGTAAAAGCAGTACAGATTTTAAACCAATTTTATTCAATTCTAAAACCTCGTCAAACTTTTTTGGCAAAAAACCCTCCATAGGGCATGAATCAATTCCTTCCATGGCACAAACAGTCATTAAATTCCCTAAAGCTATATAGGCCTGATTTGTAGACCATTTTTGACGCTCTTCGATGGTCATTTTTTCCATCATTTTAATTAAATCTTCTCGATAGGGTTTTAAAATAGTTTCTGAGGTGTTCCTAATTTTTTTTATATTATTGTAATAATCAACAACATCAGTTTTAATAACATTTTCTTGAATACAAATAACTAATAAATGTGATGCCTCTAAAACTTGTTTTTGATAAAAGGAATGAGCCACCAAAGTTTCTCTTAAAGCAATATTTTCTACAACTAATAATTTTATAGTTTGCAGTCCGAAAGACGTGGCGGTAAGATTAAAAGCTTCTTTTAAAATGTTTAGTTTATCAATTGGTAGTTTTTTAGTACTATCAAACTTTTTAGTAGCATAACGCCATTGTAGCTGTTTTATGGTGTTCATTATAATTTTATATATTTCTGCAAAAATAAGGTTTGCAATTTTGATTTTCACAAAAAAGAGACTAAAATGATTGAATATCATTGGGGTAAAAAATATTTTTTAAAAAAGGCTTGTTTTATTTGAAAGTATTGAAAAAGGATACTATATTTGCACCCGCATTCAGGGAATACCTGATGAGGCACTCAAGGAGAAATGGCAGAGTGGTCGAATGCGGCAGTCTTGAAAACTGTTGAGGGTCACACCTCCGGGGGTTCGAATCCCTCTTTCTCCGCTAAGAGTTTAAGAAACTCAATCAAAACGCTGTAAAACTTATGTTTTACGGCGTTTTTTCATTTGTGACTATCCCATAAAGTTCATTAAATGGTATGCTTTCAGTGACCTATTTAATGACCTATTGTTTAAAATTCAAATAGGTCACTAGAAAACGCTGAAACACTTGTATAATAAGGAGTTCACGTTTTGAACATCTTGTTTCAAGTAGTTTTAAGAGATAGTTTTATCAACCTAAAAAGTTACCACAAATGACCAAAACATTCAACTTACTCTTCTTGATTAAGAAAAGTAAAATCAAAGCCAATGGCACAGCCCCAATTTATTTAAGGATAACCATTAACGGAAAACCAAAAGAAATTGCATCAAAAAGATATGTAGCACCCGATTTATGGGATAGTAAACTTCAGAAAGTGATAGGTAAATCCGAAGAAGTAAAATCTTTAAATAGGTATCTTAAAACGTTAGAGCAGCAAGTTTATGATACACACCACACAATATTGAAAGACAAAATAACTGCAACCTCTGCAGTTTTAAAATCTAAACTTCAAGGTGTTGATGATAAACAAAGAATGTTAATTCCAATTTTCAAAGATCATAATAACAAAATTAAAGAACTGGTTGGAAAAGAATATGCTCCAGGAACATTAGAGCGTTACAAAACATCTTTAAAACACACAATAGCTTTTTTAGAATGGAAATATCAAATATCGGATATAAATATTGCAAAAATCAATCATGCTTTCATAACAGAGTATGAATTTTATTTAAGAAGTGTTAGAAATTGCAATAATAACACAGCAGTCAAGTACATCAAGAATTTCGGTAAAATCATAAAGATATGTTTGGCCAATGACTGGCTAGATAAAAATCCATTCGCCAATTATAAAGCAAAAGTTAGAGAAGTCGAGCGTGTATATTTAACAGAAGAAGAAATCCAAACCATATTGAATAAAGATTTTAAGACAGAAAGACTATCGCTAGTTCGTGATATCTTCCTTTTTAGTTGCTTTACAGGATTAGCATACATTGATGTCAAAAATTTAACAAAACTGCATATAAGTATTGGAATCGATGGAGAGAAATGGATATTTACTCACAGACAAAAAACAGAATCCGCTTCAAAAATCCCCATACTCCCTGTTACACAAATGATAATTGATAAGTACGCACAGCACCCGCAATGTATAAACGAAAACAGACTGTTCCCTATTTTGAGTAATCAAAAAATGAATGCCTATCTTAAAGAAATTGCAGGTGTTTGTGAAATTGAAAAAGATTTAACTTTTCATATTGCACGCCACACTTTTGCAACCACCGTAACACTTACAAATGGCGTTCCTATAGAAAGCGTAAGTAAAATGTTGGGGCATAAAAATTTACGGACTACCCAACATTATGCAAAAATTTTGGATAAAAAAGTAAGTGAGGATATGAAGGTTTTGAGAGATAAATTCAGTTTAACCGATATAAAATCTCATAAAAAAATAATTTAACTTATTATAATAAACTACTATCAAATAACTTATAACTATGATTGTTTTTCTAAATATCTTTTCTTTGTAATTCAAAACAAACATTAACTATATAAGAATAGAAATTTAATGAAAGAGAAAAGTATTCCTTTTTATACTTCTATTAATGATTTTCTAGAATCAATACCTGTCAATCATAGGACTAAAAATCCTATGTTTTATTGTATACGTTTAGAAGAGCATAAAGATGAAATTTACAAAGCTCCATTTCGTAGAGATTTCTTTTTTATCGGTTTAATAACATCTAATGGAAAAACCAATGTTATATATAACAATCAAGATGACCATATAAAGGAGTCATTTCTCACCTTTCAATGTTCAAACTTGATTTATAGTTTTTACAAAGAAAAAAATACGGAAGGTTATCTCATTTATTTTAAACAGGAATACTTTAATTTTTTAAAATTTGATTTTTTTAATGAATTCCCATTTTTTAATATTTTAAACATCAACTTATTTCAACTAGAAAATAATAAATATCAAGAATTAGTACCAGTATTTGAAGAGGTATTTAAATCTTATGAAAATATAGATGTCTTTTCCAAAGTTACTACACATAAATTTCTTGCTTTACTCTATAATCTAAAAGAATTTACTAAGATTCAAAATGAATTACAACCATTAATAAATTCTAGTCATTCCATTACAAATCAATATTTAAAATTGGTGAATGTTCATTACCTCGAAAAACGAACAGTTAAAGAATATGCTACCTTATTAAATATCAGTGCTAGTCACTTATCTAAAACCGTTAAAACTGAAACAAATAAAAAAGCACTTTCGCATATTAATGGTAGGCTTATAAAGGAGGCAAAATCACTGATTCAATTCACTAATTTAAGCATAGCTGAAATAGCGCATCAATTAGGCTTTTCTGACGCTTCTAATTTTGGAAACTTCTTCCGTAAGCATACTTCAACCAGTCCACTAACATTCAGAAAAAACTACACAACCCGATAAACACCATTTATTCCCGCTTTTGCACCATTTAATTGATTTAGGTTCATTTAATTTTGTTTCAAAATAAATCAAAACCAATCAAATTAAATGAAAATGTTAGTATTAAAAATCGCAGTTGTTGTAATTGCTATAATCAGTGTATTGTGTGTTATTGCCATATTTACAGCAAAAAAATACACCATTAAACGTGAAATCACCTTAAATAATAGTAACTCAGAGATATATGAGTTTCTACGTTTTCATAAAAATCAAAAACTATTTAATCAATGGTTGAGTTACGACCCTAATACGAAAATTGAAATAAAAGGAAGCGAAGATGGTAAAAAAGGTGCTACACTTCATTTTTCCAGTAAAAGTAAAAAAACAGGTAAAGGAGAATGGGAAACCACAAATCTAGTAGAAAACAAAAGAATTGATTTTGAACTTCGCTTTTTAGAACCTTATACGTTTACAGCAAATGGTTCACTTTATCTAAAAGAAATTGGTGCTAATAAAACCAATCTATTATGGGAATACCATAGTGGTATGGATTGGCCAATGAACATTACTCTACTTTTTATGGATATGGACAAAATCATTGGGAAGGACATTGAAGCTTCTTTGGCTAAAATCAAATCAAATACAGAAAAACTATAATTATGTCATTCAAAACATATATCAAAAACATAGAAGATAAAACAGGTAAAACCGCTGAAGACTTTCAAACATTAGCAGAACAAAAAGGCTTTACCAAGAATGGAGAATTAGTTGTAAAGGCTACCGATGTGACCAATTAATTGGTTGAAAGAAGAGTTTGCGTTAGGTCATGGTCACGCCATGGCTATGTATGCCTATATAAAAGGGAAAAGAGAATAAACTACCATCTTTAAAATTATAATTAAATGAACAAGTTAACTGTCACCAAAATAAATGCTATTGGATTTATTTTCCTGTTAATATTATTACATCTTATAAACACTTCTATGAGTCCTATATGGCAACCCATTAGCGAATATGCATTAGGAAATACAGGTTGGTTAATGCAGATTGTATTCTTTTTACTTGGTATAAGTTTTTTAACCTTAGGCTTATATCTAATTAAATACTTACCCAAAATAGGTTCTAAAATTGGAGGAGTGTTGTTAGTAATAGCATCTCTTGGTAATTTCTTAGCAGGCATTTTTAATACTGATCCTGTAGATACTTTACCCGAGTACATGACTATGAGTGGCCAAATTCATAACGCAGCAGCAGGACTATTAGGTTTTATGATTTTGGCTACGGTGTTTATTACTTATCAATTTAGAAAACAAGAACAGCTTAAACCATTTAGAAAAAATATGTTTGTATTTACTATAATTCTTTGGGGTTTAGAGGTTGCTTTAATAATTGCTATGGGTGTTTATTTGAGTGAAACAAATGGTATGATTACACCAGAGACTCCTATTGGTTGGCTTGGTAGAATCGTTATCGTATTTTGTGCTATTTGGGTTTGGAGTTGTGCTCATTATCTCCAAAAATCTAATTTCAAAAATTAGCTCATATGAATATCATCAATCAATTCATAAAAGATAAAATTAAGGAAGAGCATCAACCTATTTTTTCAAAGTTTAGGAGCTTGATTAAAGCAAAATTCCCAACACTAAAAGAAGAAATGCGAGGAGGAACCGAAAAATATTATGGTGTCCCAGTTTATAGACACAATAGAATTATCATCTCCGTGAGCCCTACCCTAAAAGGAATTACCTTTTCATTTACGGATGGTAAACAGTTTGAAGACAAGTATAAACTACTTGAAGGAGTCGGAAAAAAATCATTAAATTTAAGATTGAGTGACCCCAAAGATTATAAAGATGACATACTTGAGTATTATATTTTACAAGCGATTGAATTAGATAACAAATAAAGATGTGTAATGAAAACAACCATTCTAAGAATAGTTCCTAACATTTATTCCAATGATGTGGAAGCAAGCAAAAAGTTTTATACTCAGTTTTTAGAGATGAAATTGGTGATGGATATGGGATGGGTTTTAACTTTTGCATCCAAAGAAAACCCAAAGGCTCAAATCACAATTATTCAAAATACGGAGAACAAACCACTGGATAATAAAGCCATTTTTCTATCCATAGAAGTGGTGAATATTGACCAATGGTATGAACGAGCAAAAACACAAGATATTGAAATAGTTTACCCAATAACAACCGAATCTTGGGGTGTAAAACGATTTTTTGTCAAAGATCCCAACGGAGCAACAATCAATTTATTGTCACATTGTGTTTAGTTTTTTTTAAATTAAAAAAGACTGTCAAAGGGTTGTCACAATTCCTAGTTTTCTTTGTTGTATAAAATTATAATTGTTATAAAATGATAGAAGTATATAAAACTAATATCTTAAAAAAGAAACAAGCTAGGAGAATAAAGAAACAAATAAAAAATAGGTTTCCTAATTACTGTATTGATTTTGATCTTGAAGATTGTGATCATATTTTAAGAATCGAAAATTTTAACGATATATTAGACAATGATGTTATTATTAATATGGTTCAAAAACAAGGTTTTAATATTGAAATTCTAACAGATGAAATTTCTATAGTAAACATTTAAAATACTATTGTGATGGCATATACAGATAATATTTCAAGACTTTCACGGTTAACAGCAATTCATTTAAAATTACAGTCCAATTTATATGTGACTGTAGAACAATTGTCGGAGCAATTCAATATTAGCAAAAGAACTGTTTATAGAGATTTACACGCTTTAGAGCAAGCCAATGTTCCTATTGTGGCTGTGGAGGGAAAAGGTTATACTTTAATGGACGGGTATAAAATTCCACCTGTAATGTTTACAGAAACTGAAGCAAATGCACTCATTTTTGCACAAAAGATAATGGCAAAAACCAAAGATGAATCTTTGATAAATGAATTTAATAATGCCATAGATAAAGTAAAAGCAGTATTACGAAGTGAAGAAAAATCAAAAGCTGATTTTTTAGCGAATAGAACATTTATAGGAAAGAATTGGCAAAATGAAAAAACAAGTAATTTTCTTTCTGTAGTACAACGTGCTTTAACAAATTTTAATGTATTAAAAATAGCCTATAAAAAAGAATCTGACTTAGAACCAATTCTAAGAGAAATAGAACCTTTTGCTATTTACCATAGTTTTTCAGAAGATTGGATTGTAGTAGCTTGGTGCAGGTTGAGAAATGAGTTTAGAAATTTTAGAATAGACAGGATAAAAACCATCGTTAGTTTACCCGAAAAATTCGTTCCACACCATATGACAATGGAAGAATATGGAGAAATCCAGCGGAAAAAATATTTAGAAGGAAATAGTTTACATTATAAAAATATAAAAACAACCAAAATGATAACCGTAAAAGTAACGTACACTGTAAAACCTGATTTTGTTCAGAAGAACCAAGAAAACATTAACTTGTTTATGACTGATTTCAAAAAAATGGACACTAATGAATTCCGCTACGGTTCCTATGTGTGTGGAGACGGCAAAACATTTGTTCACCTATCTCATTACAAAAATGAGAACATTCAAAAAAAATTGCTTCAGGTGCCTTCATTTTTGTCTTTTCAGAAACAAAGAGATGAAAGTGGTTTAGAAGACTTGCCAGAAATTGAAGTAATGGAAGTAGTTGCTTCTTCACATGATATTTTTAAGTTTTAAAACCTATAAATAAAAAGGAATGTTTACCTACTCCAATTTTAAGATTATAGAATCTCAATATTTTGTATTTTTAAACAAAAAAAATAATGACAGATTCCTTTTTTGAAAGTATTTATAACTATCCAAGTATTAAAAAAGAGGACTATAAAACTATTATGTTTGCCCACACCAAAGTTGAGTTTTCAAAAAATGAAATCATACTTAATGAAGGTAAGATTAGCAACGAATATTTCCTAATTAAAAAAGGTTTGTTTCGTTCTTTTGTTATCGACTATAAAGGTAATGACATTACTACCAATTTTTTTAGTCCTAATGATATTTTAATTGAAGTAGCTTCTTTATTTCTTCGAATCCCTTCAAAAGAAACGATTCAGGCATTAACAGACTGTGAAGTTTATAAAATTAATTTTGATGATTTTCAAAAATTGTATAGCACTATAGAAGGCTTTACCGAATGGGGAAGAACCTGGATGTCTCAGCAACTTTTTATAGCCAAACACCGTGCTGTAAATATGCATACACAAAGTGCTTCTCAACGCTATTTAGAACTAATGAATCAGACCCCACAAATAATCAAAGAAGTACCCTTAAAACACATTGCTACTTATTTAGGAATTACCGATACGTCTTTAAGTAGAATAAGAAAAGAAGTATTGTCTCAATCAGAAAACTTGCCATAGGACAAGATTTTTTCGTTTTCCTTTTTTCATTTTTGTAATCATAACAATTAAATAAATAGATAAGATGAAAAAATTTAATCCTGTAGTGTGGTTCGAAATATATGTAAATGACATAGATAGAGCTGTAAAGTTTTACGAAAATGTACTTCAAGTAACACTGGAAGATATGAGCGACCCAACAAATAAAAATGTTCAAATGAAATGTTTCCCTAGTGATATGGAAAATTACGGTGCAGCTGGAGCTTTAATGAAAATGGATGGGATAACACCTTCTGTAAACGGAAGTCTCGTTTATTTTGGTTGTGAGGATTGTAAGATTTTAGAAAATCGAGCAGCTGAAAATGGAGCTGAAATTATTCAAGCGAAAATGGGAATTGGAGAACATGGCTTTGTATCTATTGTTAAAGATACTGAAGGGAATTCTATTGGGTTTCATTCCTTAAAATAAGGATGAATATTATGGAAAGTATTGAACATATCAACTACATAAAAGCCCCTATTTCTAAAGTCTATAATACACTTATTTCTGAAGACGGGCTAGGAAATATTTGGACCAAAAAACTTCAAGTAAAACCTGAAGTTGGTTTCGTCAATGAATTTGATTTTTATGAAGGTTATATCACAAAATTTAAGATTCTTAAACTTGTTGAAAACAGTAAAATAGTCTGGGAATGCATCGAATCTGATGAAGAATGGATAGGGACTAAAGTATCATTTGAACTTACTGAGAAAGATAATAAAACAACAATTATTCTTAAACACTTTGATTGACGAGAAAAAACTGACTTTTATAGGTGGTGTAATTACAATTGGGCAATGTTCTTATTTCGATTGAAGAACCATTGTGAAAATTAATTCAACGTTTAAAATCAAAATTATGAAACAACAAATCACAACTTTTTTAACATTCCAAAAAAACAACGCTGAAGAAGCTATGAATTTTTATGTCGACTTATTCAATAATTCAGAAATAATAGAGGTACAACGCTACGGAAAAGATGGTCCTGGTACAGAAGGAACAATCATTAGAGCAATTTTTGAACTAAACGGGAAACAATTTTTGTGTAGCGATAGCTTTATTCAACACGATTGGAATTTCACCCCTGCAGTATCCAATTGGGTAGAATGTGAGAATGATAAAGAAATTGAACAGCTTTTTAAAAAGCTATCCGAAAATGGGGATGTAAAAATGCCCTTAGACAATTACGGTTTTAGCAAACAATTTGCTTTTGTAGAAGATCGGTTTGGAGTTTCTTGGCAATTGAATTTGGAATAAAACCGTGCATAAAACGGATTTCATTTATCAGTTTTTAGTCCTAGAATCAAAAACATATCATTATGAAAACAACACAGATTTGGGCAAACCTTGGTGTGGAAAACATAGAAAAAACGACAGAATTTTATAAATCATTGGGCTTTCAGTTAAATGGAAGCCCTTCAGAAGATTTAGTCAGTTTCTTTTTTGGTTCTGATAATTTTGTGATTCACTTCTTCTTAAAAGAAAAGCTACAAGAAAGCCTTGAAGGAAAAACGTCTGATTTAACATTAGGCAATGAAGTGATGTTTTCTTTATCAGTTGAAAACAAGGAAGAATACAACCAATGGGTAACTAAAATAAAGAATGCTGGTGGTAAAATTTTATTCGACTCTAACAAGGATAGAAAAGCATTTTATGATGAAAATGGATTTTATGTTTGTGTGTTTTCCGACCCAGATGGACATAAATTTAACCTGTTATATAATGAGAATATATAATGCTAAAAACGATTAAAAATGACCAAAATAATATCGAGTCCAAATTGCGGAAATTCTCCCAAAATGGAGTTTTTAAAACTGTTTAACATAGCCTTTGCTAAAGGAGATGTTGCCTTTTTAAACGAAAATGTAACAGACGACATCGTTTGGAATATGATTGGCGACAAAAAATTAGAAGGAATAAAAGCGTTTACGGAAGAATTAGAAAAAATGCAATCTGTAAAAGCATCTGAATTGATATTAAATCAAATCCTATCCCACGGTAAAGAAGGTGCAGTAAATGGGGTAATGACAATGGAAAACGGTAATCCTATCCCACGGTAAAGAAGGTGCAGTAAATGGGGTAATGACAATGGAAAACGGTAAGCAATATGCATTTTCTGATTTTTATATTTTTCAAAGTGCTAAAGGAGAGAAATTAAAAGGAATAACATCATACTGCATAAAATTATAAAGATGAAAACCATTTTTGACCCGAACATCAGACTACAGCTAATCAAACGAATTGAACAAATCAATGCAGACAGTAAAGCGCAATGGGGTAAAATGAATGTTTACCAAATGATAAAACATTTGAATATTTGGAATCAATGGGTGCTAGGTATTGATAACAATATACCTTATAAACAAGACTTTCTTGGTAAACTTATTGGAAAAATGGTCTTAAAGGCCAACACCAAAAACGACAAACCGATGGGTAAAGGTGCACCAGCAGGTTCAAACT
Organism: Pseudalgibacter alginicilyticus; assembly: GCF_001310225.1. Classification (GTDB taxonomy): domain Bacteria; phylum Bacteroidota; class Bacteroidia; order Flavobacteriales; family Flavobacteriaceae; genus Pseudalgibacter; species Pseudalgibacter alginicilyticus. Next base: position 623,703 of record NZ_CP012898.1, read on the forward strand.
TTACCATCAAAGAGAAAAGTGGAGATTTTGAGAAGCAAAAACAAAAATTGTTTGATTTAACTGAACATTACGGGTGCTATAACAACCTAGATTTTATTCACGGTTTTTTCGGTAGAATGACCAAAGAGCAAATTGGAATTTTCGCTTATAAGCATTATGATCATCATTTAAGACAGTTTGGAGTTTGACTTACATTCATCGTATAGAAGTATAAATCTCTTGAAGAAAATGAAAGTGAATCCCCAGATTAATACTACCTCTGCCACTGTCGAGATTTTCAAAACCAATGTCACGCATAATCAGTTAGCCAACAAAATAGTAGCTGATTTCAAGCAATTATATCCTGAGTATCGCATCAACTTTGATTTAGAGGATTGTGATAAAATACTTCGTATAGAAAGTTATACAGGTATTGATATTTTAGGCATTCTCAACTATGGCAGTTTAAACAATTTAGAAATAAATCTTATTGACTATTAGATGCTTAAAATTTTATTTCAGAGCTTGGTAGCAAACGTGAATCTTCAAGTGCAGCAGTTCTATGACCAGCATTTTTTAGATAATCTTCACTTTGAGCAAATTCCATAAATTTTAGTACCGATTGATGTTTAACCAATAATATTGCATCCCATTTTTCAGTTTCAGGTCCTATTAAAAAATCTTTTCCCTTTCCATAATATACAATTTCACTACCTGCTTTTAGAAATTGTGATTTTGTGGTATCGAGATATAGCTGATAGGCTTCTTCTCCACTAATTTCTTGTTTGGGGCTTAGATGTTCTAAATGAGTATAATCAGCTATTTCTTTAAATTTTAATAGATTTAACATTACTATTTCTCCCCTGTCCTTAAAGTTTTGATAAAATTGTTTACCACTATTGGTTGTGGCTTCTAAATATTTTTCCATTACAAATTATTTAATCTAACCATTCATTTACAGATGTCTAATTTAAAATAATACACTTTTTTTATTGTATTTTTCTTAAAAAAATTGCGCAATTAAATAACTGCACTTATTTTTGCAGTCAAATAACTGTGTAATGAAATTAAGGAGAGATGTATTTCAAGCCATAGCTGACCCTACAAGAAGAACCATTATCACGTTGGTTGCGGCAAGTGCAATGACACCGAGTGCTATTGCCGAAAACTTTGATTATTCCAGACAAACCATTTCCAAACACATTCAAATTCTTACCGAATGTGAGTTGTTGAAACAGGAACAAAAGGGAAGGGAAATCTATTATCAACTAAATCCTGATGGGATGAAGGAAATAGCTAAGTTTATAGAACCGTTTAGAAAATTATGGGATGAACGATTTAATTCATTGGAAGCTGTTATGAAGAAACATCAATCAAATATTAAATAGACAATGGAGCAAAAAACTAAAATCAATGCCCTAGAAGGTAAGCAAGAGCTAACTATCACGAGAGAATTTGACCTTCCTGTTGAACTTGTTTACAAAGCCTATACCGAAGCAGAATTTGTAGCACAATGGATGGGAACCAACGTACTAAAGCTGGAAAACAAAAATCACGGAAGTTATGTGTTTGAAACCTCACACGAAGGAAATATAATGTTTAAGGCAAATGGAACCATACACAAGCTTATTCCGAACCAAGAAATAGTAAGAACTTTTGAAATGGAAAATATGCCGATAGGCGTACAATTGGAGTTCTTGAATTTTGAAAAAGTTACAGAAGACAAAAGCAAGTTAACCATTCAGATTATATACAAATCAGAAAAACACCGTGCTGAGCAATTAAAACTACCTTTTGCTTATGGTTTAAATATGGCTCACGATAAACTAGAGGTAATATTTACAAACTAAAAAAAGTCATAATGAAAAAAAGAGAAAAAATCATTTATTGGATAGCCACAGTTTGGCTTTCCTTAGGGATGTTATCAACAGGAATTGTACAATTGTTACAATTAGAAGAAAACATTAAAAGTATGGAATTATTAGGCTATCCTATGTATTTGTTAAGTATTCTAGGTGTATGGAAAATTCTGGGAGTTATAACCATCTTAATTCCTAAATTCCCATTACTTAAAGAGTGGGCATACGCAGGGTTTTTCTTTGTAATGTCAGGTGCTATTATTTCCCATTTAGCAGTTGGAGATGAATTAATAACACTTTTTGGACCGGCTTTACTTTTAGCTCTAACAATAGCATCTTGGTATTTCAGACCAGCAAACAGAAAATTAGAAAAACAATAGATATGGCAGATTTAAAACCTAAAACAGTTGATGAGTTTATAGACAATTCACCAGAAAAATCTCAGGGAATTATGATTAAGCTGAAAAAGCTAATCGAAGCTACTGAACCAAATGCAGAAAGTGGTATTAGTTGGAATGTGCCCATCTATAAATGCAATGGAATTCTAGCAGGATTTTCCTTGGCTAAAAAACACGTCAGTTTTGGCATAGATTCATTAACCGAAGAGATGCGTAAAATATTGAATGAAAAGGGATATAAAACAGGAAAGAAAACCATTCAGATAAAATTTAATCAAGATATTCCTTCAAAAGAATTTAAGCTACTTATTCAAGAACAGGCTAAGCTCAACGCATTATAAAATCAGATGGAAATCAAAGAACATTCAAAAAGCGGTATTAAAATCGCAGAAATTATCTCAAATGAAATTATAATTAAAACCACAGAAGATGCCTTGGATTTAATGGGTAACATCTATTATCAAGGATATGATAAAATGATTTTACATCAAAAAAATATTACACCAGAGTTTTTTGATTTAAAAACTAAGTTGGCTGGAGACATCCTTCAGAAATTCACTCAATACAATATGGCTTTATCCATTATTGGAGATTTTTCAAAATATGAAAGTAACAGTTTAAAAAACTTTATATACGAAAGTAACAAAGGATTACAGGTTAATTTTCTAAGTTCAATGGATGAAGCACTAAACACATTGTAAAATAAAAATATTCTTAAATGGAAAAAGTAGACCAATACATCGAAAAGATAAAGAACTGGAAAGAAGAAACCATTCTATTGCGAGAAATCTGTTTAGAATGTGGTCTCGAAGAGGATTTTAAATGGATGCATCCTTGTTATACTTTTCAAGGTAAAAACATTGTACTTATTCACGGTTTTAAGGAGTATTGTGCCTTGTTATTTCATAAAGGAGCATTACTTAATGATGCTAACAACCTTTTAATTCAACAAACCGAAAACGTGCAGTCAGCTCGTCAAATTCGATTTAGAAACAAACAGGAAGTTATTGACTTAAAATCAGCTATCAAAGCTTATGTTTTTGAAGCCATTGAGGTGGAAAAAGCAGGATTGGAAGTAAAAATGAAAAAGACTTCTGAATATGAAATTCCTCAAGAACTTGAAGAAGCATTAAAAAGCAATCCCGAATTAGAAACCGCATTTTATAACCTAACCCCAGGGAGACAAAGAGGGTATTTACTCTATTTCTCACAAGCCAAACAATCCAAAACACGAATAACAAGAATTGAAAAAACAATCCCTAAAATACTAGAAGGAAAAGGTTTAAATGATAGAGAAGCATAAAACATCCAATTAGCTATGAAAAATTATCCTAAAGACAAATTAATACAAGCCTCAACAGTTATTGAGTCACTACTACATAAATGTGAAAAGTCCAGGCTAAAACTTACGGATAGAACATCACAACATACTTTACTAAAAAATAGAATTGAGGCTCTCAAAATTGCTTTAAAACTTATAGAAAGTGAGGTTGAAAACAAATTGATAGACAATGGGAAATAAAAAAGAACTGATCAATCAAATAGAATTTTTAAGAATCCCATTTATAATTATTATTTTAGTTCTTATAAGTAGAATAGCATCAATGATTTTATTCAATTGTTGGCAACAAGCTAAAAAAAATCCGTTTTCACATCAAACAACGAGCAAAAAAAAATAAGTTCAGCTTTTAGATGACAAAATCCCCAAAAAAATCAATCATATTTGTCTTAATCGTTACTGCTTTAGATACTGCGGGATTAGGAATAATATATCCCGTTTTACCACAACTAATAGAGGATTTAGTAAACACAGATATAAGTACTGCGGCAACTTATGGTGGTTGGCTGACTTTTGCATATGCGTTGATGCAGTTTTTTTTTGCACCTGTTTTAGGAAATTTGAGCGACAGATATGGCAGAAGGTCAGTATTATTGATTTCGCTATTCGGTTTTACGCTTGATTATTTATTTCTTGCGTTTGCACAAAATATAATTTGGCTTTTTATCGGTCGCATAATTGCAGGAATAACCGGAGCAAGTTACTCGGTTGCAGCGGCTTCAATTGCAGATATAAGCACCGATGAAAATAGAACGAAAAATTTTGGTTATATAAATGCTGCATATAGTTCGGGCTTAATAATCGGACCAGTAATCGGTGGATTGCTCGGACAATTTGGAACACATATACCTTTTATTGCAGCAGCTGTTTTAAGTTTCGGGAATTTTGTTTTTGGATATTTTATGTTCCCAGATACATTGGACAAATCCGATAGAAGAAAATTTGAATTAAAACGAGCCAACCCTTTTGGGTCTTTTAAACATTTAAGCAAATTTCCAACAATTATAACTCTAATTGTTGCAATGTTCTTTATGGCAATTGCAGGTCATAGTATGCCAAGTGTTTGGGCGTATTTTACCATTGAAAAATTTGATTGGAATGTAGAATTAATAGGTTATTCATTAGCATTTTTAGGTTTACTTTCAATTATCGTTCAATCTTGGCTTGTAGGCATATTGGCCAAAAAGTTGGGAGATGACAAAATGACCATATTTGGGTTATTGTTTTCAATCGTAGGATATTTACTCATAGCATTCTCAAACGTGGAATGGCTTCTAATTCCAGCAATGATAATTAATGTAATTGGGAGTGTGCAAAGAACAGGTTTTCAAAGTATAATTTCCTCTCAAGTTTCAAAAAGCGAACAAGGCGAATTGCAAGGAAGTTTAAGCAGTCTTCTCGGATTAGCAACAATTATCGCACCACCATTACTGACAATGGTTTTCACACATTTTACAAAAAATGAAAGTTCGGACATTTATTTTCCAGGAGCACCATATTTAATTGCTGTATTTTTGACAATAATAAGCCTGATTATAATGTTTATAAATTACAAAAATCGGAAAAAGCCAGTTGCTAACAAACGTATATAAAACATAGCTATTTCGGGCTTTCCCAAAGGTTTGTGCTTATTTACGAAGTCCGCCAAATTTTTATTTTTGTATATTTAGAAATTAAAAGATAAGTAGAAAAAATAAAAATTTGGCTTGTGCATAATCCGAAAAGTTAGCGTCTATTTACACGCTACGTTTCATATACAAACACGTTAGCTGCAAACTGAAAATACATCGTACTAAACAACAAAATTAAAGTCTGAACAATGAACGACATCAAATTTAATGGCGGAATAAATATCGCAATAAAAATTCCGAAATCTAAATATCAGGAAACTGTGAAATTTTATAGAGAAATCCTGAAATTGGAAGTGACCGAAAAAGAAATAAAGAACCCAACAGTTTCTAAAACTCACGAAGTTAAATTTGGAAATAATATAATTTGGTTGGATTGCGTAGACAATTATACTCATTCGGAAACTTGGTTGGAGCTGAAAACGCCCAATGTGGAAAAAGCGACAGAATATTTGAAATCCAACGGAATTGAAACTTGCGATGAATTGGAAGAAATACCAAAAGATAATCATTGGATAATGGACCCAGCAGGTAGTGTATTTATAATCGGAAAAGATAATTCGGAATATTCACTCGACTGAAAAAAAGTGAACAAGTTACACGTATAAAAAAATGCTAGGTTTAGCTAAACCAAAATTAGTTGCTCGTTTGCTAGCTTCTAATTTTTCTTTGGGAGATCTTCACACACACAACTTTTATACATAAATGTTCTGCATAATGTAAAATTAGACTGGTGTATTCAAAATACCGCAATAAAAAACGAATAACTTTAGAAATTAGGGAGAAACAAGTTAAACAACAATTAAACTTCTTATAGTTTTATCAATGAAGTATAAAGAAATAAATCCAAGTCATAACCTCCAAAATCAAATTCACAGCTATTGGGAGTTAAGAGGAGATACATCGAGTAATCATTGGGAACGTATTTTTCCTGATGGTTGCCCAGGTTTAATTATGAATCATGGAGACAACTGTTTTACCGATAATGGTACAATGAAAATGGAACACGGTAAAACTTATATGGTTGGAGCAATGACTACTTTTAAAGAAAGTTATATTAATGAACACACACACCTCATAGGTATTTGTCTTAAACCATCAGCTTTTGCATCATTTTTCTCTTATTGCTCTCTCAGCGAGATAAAAAATAACACCGTGCTATTAGACAAAAATCTCTCTTTTGATAGAGACCTTTTTTTTAAGAACAACTACACCGATTATTTAAATCAATTTTTTACGGATAGAAACAATAATAAGGCCACAAGATTAAGTTCAGTCATAGATGACATACAGGTATCAAGAGGTTTAATGACTATTGATGAATTGTCAAAACAAAATGGAATTTCAATAAGGCAATTAGAGAGGTTATTTAACAGCTTTATAGGGTTAACCCCAAAAGAATACGCAAACATTATTCGTCTACAATACGCATTAAATTTAATTGCATCACAAAAGGAACACACATCATTATCAGATATTGCTTTTGAATGTGGATATTATGACCATTCTCATCTCACCAATGCTGTAAAACGTCATACAGGGTTTTTACCCTCCGAACTTTAAAATGTCGTTTTTTTCCAAAGAAAAACACTAGTCAACTTTCTATTTTTGTAGAAAATTAAAATTTCACACCAAATGAGAAAAATAAAACTATTTATAGTAACCAGTTTAGATTTTCCATATACTAGAATGTTAGTCATAAGTTAAAAAAACGTAGGTCTAAAAAGAAACTTAAGAAATAGAGTGAGCAGAAATCCTTTTGCCATCTGCGTACAATTTCCCCCAATCACAAAGACTTTCTAAAATAGGAACCAAATCCAAGCCTTTATTGGTCAAAACATATTCTATTCCAACAGGTACTGTATTTGGAATTTCTTTTTTAATTAATATGGCGTGTGTTTCCAATTCCTTTAATTGTCTTGCCAAAACAGTTTCCGAAATATTAGGCAACTCTTGCTGTATCAAATGAAATCGATTGTTGCCTTGAGAAATGGAATAAACAATCTGTGATTTCCATCGACCATTTATCATTGCAATTGCCGAATTTAACTCACAAACTTGAAATAGGAACTGTTCGTTGACATAATTTGTCGATTGTTTTTTTCTCATAATCAATAGTTTAAAGACTAACAATTTTGTTAGTTATTGTTTCAAAAACAGTCTTTTAAGATCTTTGACAAAAATATAAAAAATGAAAAATATCGTTTTAATTACAATATCTATGGTTTTGACACAATCACTTTTTGCTCAAAAAGTTTTTAGCATAAAATCAGATAAATTGGAAAGAACAGTTTCAGTTTCTGTACAAAAACCAACAAACTATCAATCTTCAAAAAGCTATCCTTTGGTTTTTATGCTTCACGGTTATAGTGAAAATTATGAACAATGGAGTAAAACAACCAATTTGGAAAAATTAGCAACGGATTATCAAATGATTTTAGTCTGTCCAGAAGGTTTCGTCAACTATTATTTGAATAGTCCAAATTTAAAAACCTTTCAATACGAAGATTTCTTTTTCCAAGAACTTGTTCCTAACATTGAGGAAAAATACAATATTGACAACAAGAATATTTTTATAACTGGTTTGAGCATGGGAGGCTATGGAGCTTTGAGTTTATTCATAAAGCATTCTGAATTTTTCAATACTGCTGCTTCTACAAGTGGAGCTCTTGAATTTGATTACGAAAACTTAAAAAAAGTCAGCTTAAAATTCTTTGAAAGCAAAAGAATGACAAACGATATGGAAATGACATTGGGAAACCCGAAAGAAAATGATTGGCAAAAGTTTAGCATTTCATCTTTGTTAAAAAACCAAAAGGAATTTAATAAAGGTTTTTTTATTGATTGTGGTTTAGATGACCCTTTACTCTCAAACACCATACAAATTAAGGAATTGGCTTTGTCTAAAAAATTACCGATAAGATTTTCAATTCAACCCGGAGAACACAATACTGAATATTGGGCGAAATCCGTTGAATACCATTTTGTATACTTCAAGCAACATCTGAAAACTGAATAGTAAAAATCTGTGGCTAAGGCTAACAATATAACGAACGACACTGTAGAAACCAATGAAGTACAATAAAGTAAAACCATACAAAGAATTAGAACCTTTTATTCATTTCTATTAGGAACTGAGAGGGTACGAACTAGAAAGACAATGGGCATAGGTTTTTCCAGATGGTTGTGCTGGTATAGTAATAAATCTGTGAGATACTTGCTTGACTGACAACGGCTCGACTTTAATGGAGTTTGGGAAACTTAGGTAGTTGTTGCAATAACTTCTTTAATAGACAGCTTTATTGACACTGATGTACGTTTAAGGTATGTGCCTTAAACCTGCAACTTTTTACAAATTTCTATAAAGATCCTCTCAAAAGGAATTGACTAAAGACACCGTGAATTGGAAAAATATAAATCATTTAACCTTGATAAAATATAGAAAATCCGTTTAATTATTTTGATCATTTTTACTCCGAAAAAATAATTACCAAATCCAAGTAATTGTTATATTTACCCTCCGAACTTTAAAATGTCGCATTTTTCCAAAGAAAAACACTAGTCAACTTTCTATTTTTGTAGAAAATTAAAATTTCACACCAAATGAGAAAAATAAAACTATTTATAGCAACCAGTTTAGACGGATTTATAGCGCAACCAAATGATGACCTTAGTTTTTTAAAGTTAGTTGAAAAAGAAGGAGAAGATTATGGTTATGATGCATTTACTTCATCCATAGATACGATTATTATTGGTCGTAAAACCTATGATTATGTTGTAAAAGAGATTGGTGCTTCTCACTACGATAATGGGAAACGAGATGTGTATGTAATTACAAGAACGGAACGTCCAGACAACGGTAGAATTAAATTTTATACAGGTAATATAAAAGACTTAGTAACACAACTTAAAAGCGAAGCGGGTAAAGACATTTATTGTGATGGTGGTGCTGTAGTGGTTAATGAACTACTTAAAAATGACCTCATTGATGAACTTACTATTTCCATTGTACCTATTCTTGTAGGTAATGGTACAAGATTATTTAAAGAAGATAGACCAGAGCAACTATTGGAATTTATAAGTGCCAAAACATTTGATACGGGATTGGTACAGGTATATTACAAACGAAAAAAATAAATAACGAACAATGATGAATAGAATGGAACATATAAATCCGGAAGGACTAATAAAAAATTCTGCGTTTTCTCAAATCATAACGACTGAAGGAAACGGAAAGACAATTTATATAGGTGGACAAAATGCAGTAAATGGAAACGGAGAAATTGTAGGGAAAAATGATATTTTAAAGCAAACTGAGCAAGTAATGAAAAACCTTGAAATTGCTCTTAAATCTTGTGGAGTAAATTTTGAGAGTTTAGTGAAATTAAACATTCACATTGTTCAAGGGCAGAATGCTTATGGTGCATTTCAAGTTTCACAGAAATTTTTAGGACAAAACCCAAACCCACCGATTATTACAGTTTTGTATGTTGCAGGACTAATAAATCCCGAATTTTTACTTGAAATTGATGCTATCGCATTTAAACCTGAAAAATAAGAAAATGGAAAATCAAGTCGGAAAAACCAAAGATGTAGGATTTCAATTTGGAATAAGAAAAACCTTTTCTGTTTCGAGTGAGAAAGTTTGGGACTTTTTATTTTCCGAAAATGGACTAAGGATTTGGTTAGGCAATTTGAAAAATGAACTTGAAATTAAAAAAGAATTCGAAACTGAAAATGACATAACAGGTCTTGTCCGTGTTTTTAAAACAAATTCACATATTCGTTTGAATTGGAAACCGAAAAATTGGGAAAATATGTCAACAATTCAAATTAGAGTAATTGGAAATCAGACTAAGGCAACCATAGCCATCCATCAAGAGAAATTATTGAATACCGAACAGCGAAATGAAATGAAAGCATATTGGACTGAGATAATGAAGAAAATTGGCACTGAACTATTGAGATAGTGTCATTTGCAAATTATTTATGGCCCAATTCTGAATTTCTTTGATGACCGGCTGATAAGAATTTGAAAAAAGTAAAAGCTGTACGTTCAAAAAGATAAAACGAATAAAGCCAAAACTGAAAACAACGAACTCTCAACCAATAACTATCATAAAATAGAAAGATTCTAATATTAATTTTGACATTACATTTTTCAAATATGCAAGCACAAGACAAAATAATAGTGTGGAAAAGCACTTATGTAAACACAACCGAATTTACCACCATTATTTTTAAAGACTCGATTGAAGTTAAGGGACACATCACAGGTCAAGGATTGGGGAAATTATTGAATGTAAATTATCAACTTGACATTAATAAAAAATGGGAAATTAAGTCTGTAAACATCAATTTTCAATCAGACAGTACGTTTAACATCTCACTCACAAAAAATAAAGACAATCATTGGGTCAATGAAAAAGGCAAAATCCTCGAACAATTGGATAACTGTATAGACATTGATATTGCCTTGACCCCTTTTACCAACACATTACCAATCAATAGGCTGGGTCTAGCAGTTGGAGAATCAAAAGAAATAGAAGTCGTTTACTTTGAATTACCTACCCAAAATTTTTCGCCTGCCAAACAGCGATATACCAATTTAGGTAATGGAGTTTACAAGTATGAAAATCTTGCTTCCGGATTTACTGCAAACTTAAAAGTTGACAGTCAAGGATTTGTTTTGGATTACCCAGGTATTTGGCATAGAGTGTTTTCAGAGCATGAAGCTACTGCAAGACAGAAGGAAGGATTTGCTTCTTCACTGATTTCAGATAACGCAAGTGACGAAATTGCTGGAAATAATATTTACGATTGGCTTATAGGAAGTTGGAATGTAGAAGCTGTTGATTATTTAGAAAACAATGAAATATTAAAATCACAAGGTGAATGGCATTTTGCCTATGTTCTTGAAGGGCGGGCTGTGCAAGATGTTTGGATTGCCCCGAAACGTTCATTAAGAACGCCAAACCTAAAACAGCCAAGAATTCGTTATGGTTCAAGCATACGTTATTTTGACGCAAAATCAAAAAAATGGTCTGTTTATTGGTTCAATCCCGTGAGTAGTACAGTAAGTAAACTTTATGGTTGGAAAGACAAAGGTAATATTGTACAGGAAGGAACCGATGAAGATGGAAATATAATGCGGTGGACATTTCAGAACATAACCAATAAGTCATTTCATTGGAAAGGAGAAATTAGTACCGATAACGGAGAGACTTTTACTTTACAAGCAGAGTTCTTTGGAACACGAAAATATTAAACACCAAAACGAAAGTCTTTTCTACAACAATAGAGATACTTCAAACCATTGGACAACCTGACCCCCGGCAGTCGTATATTTTGGATTGGATCAAAGGAAATTCAAAAACATCAACTGATAAAGTAAGCTACAAAAGGGTTAAATGATTAAATTATTAAAAACCTTCTAATTGGAGCTACAGGAGAACGATAAAAAATAATAATACATTGAAGAAACCATAAAAATAAAACACAGATATAATACTTTAGGATGAAAAAAAATGATAACTGCAATAAAATAATTTACGCACAGACACCAGAATCTACTGCTATGGTTGAAAATACTAAGCGTGCAATGGAAATTACAGCCACAATTAATCGTTTAACATTTAAAGATGCTGATAAAGTTCGAGCTCTATTCAGTCAACTTACACGAAAAAAGGTGGACGAAAGTTTTTTACTTATTCCACCATTTTACACTTCTGGTGGAGTAGAAATAAATGTAGGCAGGAACGTTTTCATAAATCAGAACTGCACCTTATATGACCTTGGTGGTCTCGAAATAGGCGATAATGTGATGATAGGTCCAAATGTGAGTATTATTACTTCTGGACATCCCATTGCACCTTCACAGCGTCGTAAAATTACAATTGGTAAGCCTATTGTAATTGAAAGAAATGTTTGGATTGGTGCTGGGGCAACAATTGTTGGGGGAATTAAAATTGGTGAAAATTCTGTAATAGGTGCAGGTTCTGTAGTTACTAAAAATGTTTTTCCGAATACAATTGTAGGTGGAAATCCTGCAAAAACAATTCGTTTAATTAAAGAAGATACTTCTAATGAAAACTGAATTTACAAATTAAAAGTAAACCACTAATAGTTGAAGGTTCATTGTTGTCACTTCTAATCAATTAAAATTTAGCTGTAAGTAATGTGTTTACATAAAAAATATAAGAATTTAAAAACGAATTGTGTAAATTCAATTAACATTATATGACTTTATTCATAATTGGAGATTTCTCAAAATTTGAAAGCAAAAGTTTATAGGACTTTATTTACTTTATGAAAGTAATCAATGAAGTCAAGTAAACTTTTTTATCTCCATAGAAGTGTCGTTAAAAAAATAAATGTAAGTGATTGAAATGGAAAATCGTGAAAAGTTGGAGTTGAAAGAAGCTTAAATCGTAATAACACCTTTACTCAATTAATGTGAAAAATCAGTTGTAAAATTAAAACCAAACTCAGCTCAATATACACTTTTAGAAAACCGTATTAATGCATTAAGGTTTTCGTTAAAACTGATTAAGATAGAAATCAAAAGTAAAAATTATAATAATTACAACCACCTCACAGGTCTTGTTTTTAAAGCAAATTCACACATTCGCTTGAATTGGAAACTTGCCTATCGGGGAAACGTGTAACCGTTCAAATTCGAGTTATTGGAAACGAGTCAAAAACAACCATAGCCATCCATTAAGAGGAACTTTTAAATGATGTACAGAGAATCTAAGTGAAAGCATATTGGAGCGAGATTCATACCAATTGTTCGGAAAACAACCACTAGTTGTTGAATCCAACTAAAAAGAGAACTTTTACAACTAATCGTAGTCAATTAAATTTCTTATTACTGGGCAGCACAATCTACTTTTGCATAAACAAAATTGTAATAAGATGAACTCATTAAAAATTCAATCAAGTAAAAAGTATATAAAACCTTGGAAGGGCTTTATATCTGTGGAAGACACTCAACTTTATCTTCAAGATTCAGGAGGTTTAGGCCCTGTTATTATTTACTTAAATGGCTCATATGCCAACCTCAAACACTGGGACCGTGTTATTCAAGAACTTGGCTCAGACTATCGTCACATTTTGTATGATGAACGTGCCCGTGGTAAATCAAAGAAATCAAAGGATTACTCCTTTGATGCTTGCTTGCGTGACCTGACAGCAATTATCAAGGCAAGACAAATCAAAAACCCAATATTGGTGGGTTGGTCATATGGAGCCATTTTAGCTACGCATTGGGTGAACAAAAATCCTGGAGTACCCCGTGGAATAATAGCAATAGATAGTGCTGTACCTTATGGGCTTACGGGTGAAGAATCTCAAAAGCGTATTTATAAATTATTTAATCGCTTAAAATGGATTCTCCCTGTAATTGCTCCATTTGGTTTAGCTGCAAAAATGAGTGCTAAACAACATGCGGAAATCAATATCGAAATAAATGAAATTTCCGCTAAATTAGAACAAACCCTACTAGATATTAACATACCTGTATGGTATGTCTTTGCATCAGGCGAAAGTCGTGGCGGAGAAGCTCATGAATTTAAGGCCATGCGAGACAGTCTCAATCCTTTGTTGAAAAAAAATGAAAATTTGAAAGTATTTAAACAGGTAGAGAGCAATCTCGAAAAGATTCTCTCAAAAGATTACAAAACGATAGGAAATGCAATTCAAACATTAAACAAGAACATTAAATAAATTTACATCCTTTTATTATGAATAACTCAAAACATTTAGGTCTGAAAATTTTAGAGGCACGAAAAAACATTAATTTATCACAGGCAAAACTAGCGAATATAATAGCCATTAGCCCTCAAGCTATTGGGAAGTGGGAACGTGGTGAATCAATGCCTGATATTATAATGTTGGATAAATTAGCTAAAGTCTTTGATGTAGATCTTAACTATTTTTCTAATGAAAGTAATAGTAGCTCACATAAAGTCGACCTACAGCAAAATTCAAATAAGCTACTTTCAAATGATTCAGGTATTCATTCCAATAACGACTATAGTTCAAACTGGGATATGTCCAGTGGAAATTGGGTAGATGCAGATTTTTCAGATTTGAAGAACCTTAAAGATAAATTCAGTAACTCTAATATGAAACGCTGTAAATTTATCGGTTCTGAATTATCAGGTCTTCTATTAAGAGGTAACAATATTGATGGATGTGATTTTACAGATTCTGAAATAAAAAGCAGTCAAATACAAAACTCTCAACTGATAAATAATGAGTTTCAAAATTGTGTGTTACAAGGGTCTGAATTTTCACAAAACCACATCAAAAACTGTAATTTTTCAAATGCCAATTTATCTAAGATAAAGCTTATTTCAGGAACTTTTATAAATATAGAAGTGATAAAAACTGTTTGGAATCAAACCTCTTTTATTAAAATGTATTTTGAAAACATTGTTTTTGAAGGAAATATCGACAACTGTTCTTTTGATAATTGCAGATTTAAGAAAGTAACATTTCAAAATGCAGTATTAACCAATACTTTTTATAAAGGTAGAAAAATGAAAGGAGTTAAGTTTATCAACTGTAAAGCAGATAAAATGACTTACGAGTTTTTAAAAAATGCAAAGGCAGATCTGAAGGAGGTTACATTATTATCACATAAACAACTATGATAGACGAAAAAATAAACCTCTCAGAATTAAAAAATCTGAAGTTTGAATACATTAAAAATGAATATGTGGTAACTTTAGTTGATAACCAAGGCTTTGAAATATTAAAAGGGTATGGTATTTCAATTGTAGATGCAATCAATGATTTACATCAAAATTTAATATAAAATTAAAATTTAACAATTGTCTCCTATTGGTCACAAATTGTAATTTAAATAAATTAAAAACAATCTTAGGTCAAGAAAGTAACCAATACATCGAAAAGGTAAAGAACTGGAAAGAACAATCCCTGAATTTGTCAGGTATCATGCCTTAATTTCAATTGCAGTAGTTTTTCCATTTCCGTAGTTTCCTGCAATACAAACTAATTTCATAAGAACTAAATATTATTTTTTTAACTTCTTTGTAGATATTAATTATAATTCTTTTAAGCAAAGTGAGCGTTATCAATAATTATCTCTTTGCCGACGTACAACGATTAAAAGTAGGGCTGTAAATAAGCGATAAATTTTCAGTTTAGCAAGAAGTCATATTTTTAATTTTCTTGTTTTCAAAAATACAAATTAAAAATATGGCGACCTCTCATACACGCACAAGCCTTTGTTCAAACACACTACCTACCCTACTTTTTTTATACATATAAGCGAGAGGCATTTCTACTTGTAGTTGATTGTTTTTATAAATGTGTTCCAATCTTCTTTCCCGAAAGTATTATTTGGAGAAAGATTCACGCCTGTTCGAAACAGTTGATGCCGAATATCATTAGTCATTTCCGTTTGTATTTCCCAGCTAGGGTGGAATTCTTTTAAATAACTATCAGTCATTTTTTCAAAAGAAAGTATTTTAGGTCCTCCAAAATCTGGAAGTAAACCTTTTGGCGATTCTAAAGATATTCTTGCTAATAATTCAGCAACCTCTTGCGTACCAATGGATTGAAATTTTAACTCTTTTGGGATTTTCAAAATAGACTTATCGTCAGTCGTTTCATTGATAAAATTTTGTATCAAATTAACTACAAAACTGTGGAATTGTGTAGTCCTTACAATTGTATAAGGAAATCCACTATTTGACACTAAGTTTTCCACCTCAAGTTTTGCCTGATAATAAGGATAGTCGCTCTTATCAACCCCGACAATAGAAATATAAACAAAGTGTTTTATAGCACGACTACCAATTGCTTTTAATAAATTTTTTGTACCCTCAACATCTACCAGTTGAAAGTCCCTAGGGTTACTGGCACAATGTATGACAACATCAACATTATTAGTCGCTTTTTTCAGTCCAGTATTTTCGGCTAAGTTACCCATGTAATACGTAATGTTGTCTTCTTTAGTAGGCGTGAAGGTTTTAGTTGATAAAACTCCTACTTTATAATTTTGCGATATAAGGGTCTTAGCAACTTTTCTCCCAAGATGTCCAGTTCCTCCAGTAATTAAAATCCTGTTCATAATTCTTTTAAAATTTATTTTCTGTTTATTTTTTCTTGAAGATTGGATTTCACATTATTAATCCATTCGTCCTTCAAAATACTCAATACGATAAGGTCAATTCGGTTTCCTTTTGCGTCAAAACTAAAATTCCTCAAAACTCCTTCTTCGACACAACCAATGCTTTTCATAGCATTAATGCTTCTTTTATTAGCAATATTGGCTTTAAATGCTACGCGTTCGTATCCTAATTGCTCTAAAGCAAATTCGAGCAATAAATATTTTGAATTTTTGTTAATGTAAGTTCCTTGATGATCTTTTCCATACCAAGTGTAGCCTAATTCCAATGTTTTGGTGACCTGGTTTATTAAATAAAATCTGGTGCTACCTACCATTTTATTTTGCAATTTGTCTATCACGACAAATACATAATCGGTTTGTTTTTTTCTGTTTTCAATAGCAGTTTTGATGTATTGCCTTAAATTATCTTCTCCGTTTGCACCAAAAGCATTGAAATCCCAAATATCCAATTCGTTTAAAGAATATCGTAAAAGTTGATCAAAGTCATTTTCAACCAATGGTCTTAAAAGCACTTTGTCGTTCTCTAAAATATAGTCTTTTTGAAAGTCAATCATTTTTGTTTTTTCATAATTTTGTCGTAATAATATATAAAAAACCTCTTAATTATTTTTTGCAAAAAATATTTGAATCGGATAATGTAGAAAATACTCACTATTAATTTCTGTGACATTTATTCCTAAATCATCTACTCCAACATCTGCAACAATCATATCTTTTAAAGCTATTGGATTACTCGGAAAAGATGCTTCAAGCTGCTCATTAAGTCCAATTTTCATTGAATAAAAATCAGTATTAACATTTTTGAAACCTACTTTTTCAAAAAGACGATAAAATTCAGTTAATGAAAGTGCAGCAACATGAGAACAATCTCTATTTCTCTCCATTTCATTGTATTTTTTTATTTTAGTGTCTGGTAAAGAAACATCAACAACTATAACTACTCCATCGGGTTTACAGACTCTTTTCATTTCAGACAAAACTTTAAGTGGATTTAAAAAATGATGAAAACCAAATCTAGAAACTACTATTGAAAAACTATTATCTTCATAAGGTAAATTCTCTACATCTCCTATTTGCCAAGTAAGGTTTTTAAGATTAAATTTTGTTTGTAATTTTTTAGCTTCATCAAGCATTCCTTGAGTCATATCAATACCTGTTACATGATTGGTGTGTTTGGCAAATTCGCACGAGACAATACCTGATCCACAAGCAATATCTAAAACTTTATCTTTTTTAGAAGCAGACGTTATTGAAATTAATTTTTCTAAAGCATCGCTATGTGAAGTTATCGCACTATAACCGCTTGCTTGTTTTGAAAATTGTTCTACAATGTTTTCATTATGTTTTTTAGTGTCCATAAATCTATTATTTTAATTTTCTCCAAAGTTCTAAACTTATCACTAAGTCATAATTACTATATTTGGACAATGAATAGCGAGTATCAGACAAATATTAAAATAGATTGGCTTTAAAACAGTAGTATGAAAATAAAGCCAATCTATTTTAAAACGGAAAAATTGTATATTTGGATTTACTAACAGTTCTAAATTGGGAAGGCTTACATAACCACTAACCGTTCTAATTAGTCTCTCCTTAGTTTCATATTAGTTAATTGAATACCAATATTATAAGTTTTTTTGTTCAATATTGATGTTTATAATTGCAAGGTAGGAGGTAATAAAAATCTTATCGTGTTTATATGCTTCATTAATAAACTTATCAATTGTAATTGATGAATAAACTTCTCCTTGTAATTCAGTAAGTTTACAAATGAATGGGGAAAGAAAATTTTTTTCAATTTGTTGTATTAGTTGTTTTTTATCAATTGTATTGGAGCAATATATAGCTATATGTTTCATCTTTCTTCTAAATCATTTTCGTGTTATATTTCAAAATAAAATTACTTTAAATAAGAAAACAAATTTTATAATTTCTAATTCAAGCAATTATAAAATTTGCGTTAATCAAACTATACTTTTTTACTTTCTATATTAGGTAAAAAGCTTGTTAGAATCCCAATTAATGGTAAAAAGGCACAAACTTTAAATATATATACAATACTAGTTTCATCAGCAAGTTTTCCTAAAATAGCAGAACCCAAACCACCCATTCCAAAAGCAAATCCAAAGAACAGTCCTGCTACTAAACCTACTTTTCCTGGAAGTAATTCAGTTGCATAAACTAATATTGCCGAAAAAGCAGAGGAGATAATCAATCCTATTACAATGGATAAAATTCCAACCCAAAATAACGACACATAGGGTAGTAAAAGTGTAAAAGGAGCCGCACCTAAGATAGAAATCCAAATAACATATTTTCTTCCGAATTTATCACCTAATGGACCACCTATTAAGGTTCCTACAGCTACCGCACCTAGAAAAGCAAACAAATAAATTTGTGATTCCTGTATGGATACATTGAATTTTTCTATTAAGAAAAATGTATAATAACTTGTGATACTGGTCAAATAAAAATATTTAGAAAATATTAAAAGTAGTAAAATTATCAAAGAGAATATTATTCTATTTTTTGATAAATGATGCGTTGATATTTTTTCGGAAGCTATTCTATTTTGCTGTTTTAATTCCAACTGAATGCTATACCAAATAGCTACTTTATATAAAACAAAAACACCTATTAATGCAATAAGGCAAAACCAAATAATGTGTAATTGCCCAAAAGGAATTACAATTAAAGCCGCTAATAATGGACCAACTGCACTCCCAGCATTTCCTCCCAACTGAAAAATTGACTGTGCTAACCCCTTTTTTCCACCAGAAGCTAAATGGGCTACTCTTGAGGATTCAGGATGAAAAATTGAAGAACCAATACCTATTAAAGCCACTGCGGCTAATAAATAATAAAAATTAGATGCAATAGAAGCAAAAAACAATCCTGATAAGGTAAAACTCATTCCAAATATCAAGGAATAGGGTTTGGATTTTTTATCAGTATACATGCCCA
Source organism: Pseudalgibacter alginicilyticus (assembly GCF_001310225.1). Classification (GTDB taxonomy): domain Bacteria; phylum Bacteroidota; class Bacteroidia; order Flavobacteriales; family Flavobacteriaceae; genus Pseudalgibacter; species Pseudalgibacter alginicilyticus. The sequence continues at coordinate 643,034 of NZ_CP012898.1, forward strand.
CAAACGGTTGTAAAATAGATGCGGTGACTTGATAAATTAAAGTAATCATTCCGATTTGAGTAAAATTAAGATCAAATTTTTCTTTGAATAATGGATAAACAGAAGGAATTACAGCTTGTAATAAGTCATTTATAAAATGAGAAAAACTAATTGTAAAAAGTATGGAATATATTGTTTTTTGAGCTATTTCTGTATTTGTATTAATGCTTTTCATAAATGGTTGTTTTAGGTTTATTTTTTTTTAAAATAATAGCTGAATTATTTTTCACAAAGATTTTAATAAATATACTGCCTGAATTGGTATATTTGGACAATGAATAGCGAGTATCAGACATATCGATTAGTTGATTTTGGATTCCAAATTAATTCAGATTTTCCTGTAATAGGATATTCGGAAATGGTAACCAATTCTATTTGTATATCACATTCACATCCAAGAGCACAACTTCTTTATGCTACTACTGGTGTAATGAACGTAGTAGTTAATAACCAAATTTGGGTAGTGAATCCATTACAAGGACTTTGGATTCCAGGAGGAGTAGAACATCAAGTTTCTTTTCAAAAAAATGTCAAATTATATAGTGTCTTCATAGATCCTTCTTTTACAGATGGATTACCAAAAACTACTTTTTCATTTGACATTTCCTCTTTTTTAAAACAATTACTATTTAAAATTATTTCTTTTAATACAGTTGATACTGTCTCAATTTCAGAAAAAAGAATTATGATGGTCTTTTTAGATGAAGTTACTTTAATACAACCTAGTATTACTTTTTTACCAACAACAAATCATGTAAGATTAAAGAATGTTGTACAGCTTTTACTTAACGATGTTGCCAGTAAGCAAACGATAGAATACTATGCTGAAATTTCATGTATGAGTAGTCGAAATTTATCTCGTTTATTCATCAAAGAATTGGGTATGAATTTTAGTGATTGGAGAATTCGTTTAAAACTTTTAGAAGCAATAAAAAGATTAGGTGAGCAACAATCGGTAAAAGAAATAGCCTTTGATTTAGGCTACGAAAGCTCGAGCTCATTTATTTATATGTTTAAAAAATATTTAGGTAAAACACCATCAAATTATATTTTGAAAAGTAAGGATTGAAATGTGTGAAATAGTTAAATGTTAATTAATTAAAAACCTTTATACAAATAATTAATACATTCGAAATTTCTCTTTCACAGTGTAAATGTTTTACAAAGAGTTTGTAACAACTGATAAATAATGAGTTTCAAAATTGTGTGTTACAAGGGGCTGAATTTTCACAAAACCACATCAAAAACTGTAATTTTTCAAATGTCAATTTATCTAAGGTAAAGTTTATTTCAGGAACTTTTATAAATATAGAAGTGATAAAAACTGATTGGAATCAAACCTCTTTTATTAAAATGTATTTTGAAAACATTGTTTTTGAAGGAAATATTGACAACTGTTCTTTTGATAATTGCAGATTCAAGAAAGTAACATTTCAAAATGCAGTATTAACCAATACTTTTTATAAAGGTAGAAAAATGAAAGGAGTTAAGTTTATCAACTGTAAAGCAGATAAAATGACTTACGAGTTTTTAAAAAATGCAAAGGCAGAACTCCAATCCATACTGCTTAACAAATTGAATGTCAGAATTAAGATACCCTCCCATAGAAACTTGTAGACGAAACAATTACAACAGTAATAATCTCATAATAAATAACTTGCAATTTAATATCGTCTTTAGGATCAACTCCTTGTAAAATATCATCGATTAAATAAAAAATTGAAATAATTTTGTCTTTGCAAAGTATCGGTTTTGTTTATGGGGCAGCAAAACATATTTACTTAATCTTTGCTTTTTTTAATACTCTAACTAGCAACTTGAATCAATTAAGTTAAAAGCTTAGTTATTTTTGAAATTGATCCATATTCGGTTGGTTGTAATTCAAATAAATAATCAGCTTGTAAACCAACTTCTTTGCGATGCGAAACAAATATTATTGCAATTTTTTTAGTTTGTGCAATTGCATTTATTATGGATACAAACAGACTTATATTATAATCATCTAAACCAACTGTAGGTTCGTCGAGTATTATTAAAGGAGGTTGTTTAACAATCGCTCTAATGATGAGAATAATTCTTTGTTGCCCAGGGGAAAGTTCATGAAAATTTTTCTTGTTATAATCAATACCTAAATTTTCCATCCATTCTTTGGCAACCTTACGTTGCCAATCTAGAGGTTTTATATACAATCCAATTGAATCATAAAAGCCTGAAATAATCATATTTTCTATAGAAGTTTCTCTATTAAATAATTGCATCATTTTAGGATAAAAATATCCAATGTGTTTTTTTATTTCCCATACCGACTCACCACTCTCTTTTTTACGACCGAATAAATGCATGTCTTGTCCATATGCTTTTGGATTATCACCAATAATCATCGAAAGTAATGTGCTTTTTCCAGAACCAATTGGACCGCGTAATTCCCAAAATTCCCCCGCTTTTATTGTCCACTTAACCTTATGTAAAACAGGTTTTGTTCTATATGCAACTGTAACATTTTGCATTGTTACAAGTGGATCAAAATAGGGGACTTCAGAAAGTAAATGAGAAACAGTATATTCATTTTTTTTTGAAACATCCGTTAATGTATGCTTTAACAGAAACTCATGTTGAGTAAATACGTTACTAATACCCATAACATTATCTATTTCAATAACCTGTGATACATAAGGTAAGATATCGTTTATTCTACTAAATATTTGAATGTATAAACAAGTATTTAAATATTCTTCAAACAATTTATATACCATTGAAAGTGTTTGTTTATCAACATTACTACAAATATCATCTATAATAACATAGTCAGGGTTTTGCTTAAAAATAAATTTTGCCAATGCTATGCGTTGTTGACCGCTCGACATTTCTTCAAAAGTTGTATCTGAATCAGTTGAAATAAAAATCTTATCGTGTTTATATGCTTCATTAATAAACTTATCAATTGTAATTGATGAATAAACTTCTCCTTGTAATTCAGTAAGTTTACAAATGAATGGGGAAAGAAAATTTTTTTCAATTTGTTGTATTAGTTGTTTTTTATCAATTGTATTGGAGCAATATATAGCTATATGTTTCATCTTTCTTCTAAATCATTTTCGTGTTATATTTCAAAATAAAATTTGCGTTAATCAAACTATGCTTTTTTGCTTTCTATATTGGGTAAAAAGCTTGTTAGAATCCCAATTAATGGTAAAAAGGCACAAACTTTAAATATATATACAATACTAGTTTCATCAGCAAGTTTTCCTAAAATAGCAGAACCCAAACCACCCATTCCAAAAGCAAATCCAAAGAACAGTCCTGCGACTAGGTCTACTTTTCCTGGAAGTAATTCAGTTGCATAAACTAAAATTGCTGAAAAAGCAGAGGAGATAATCAATCCTATTACAATGGATAAAATTCCAACCAAAAATAACGACACATAGGGTAGTAAAAGTGTAAAAGGAGCCGCACCTAAGATAGAAATCCAAATAACATATTTTCTTCCGAATTTATCGGTTTTGTATAAGATTAGTTGCGTGGTTTAAGTACTAAATTTAGCAAATAAATCACAGATAGAAAGTCCGCGAGGACTTTCGTAAGTAGGCTAGAAGCAAGCAATTAATTTTATACGTTGTTGGCAACAGTATTATTTCTCTAATATGCCTTTTTCAACACTTTCATCGATTAGTTTTTCGGCATAGTTCCATAACTTTTTCGAGCCATTTTCAATTACTTTTTTCTTTTCATACACAGTTTGATATTTCACTCCAAATTCTTTCCACGTTCCTCCATCGTTTGAAGTGTTCTGTAATAAAGGTTCAAGTCTGTCCATTGATTTTGCGAATTTCGCCTCGTTAGAATTACCATCTTCAAATTCAGTCCAAATTTGGATAAATTCCTCTGCTTGTTTTTTTGGTAACATTCCAAAAATGCGTTCCGCACATTTCATTTCTTCTATGGTGTTATCGTGATTTTTATTTTGGTCGTACAAAAAAGTATCGCCAGCATCAATTTCAACAATGTCGTGAATTAAGACCATTTTTATTACTTTCAATAAGTCAATTTCACAATCTGAATGTTCGCTTAAAACAATTGTCATCATCGCTAAATGCCAACTATGTTCTGCATCATTTTCGCGTCTGTCGCTATTAAATAATTTTGTCCGTCTTTGAATATATTTTATTTTATCAATTTCTTTTATAAAATCAATTTGCTTTAATAAATTTTCGGTTTTCATTTAGATTTCGTTTTTTTTATATTGTTGTTTTATGTTTATTTTTTTTAAAATAATAGCTGAATTATTTTTCACAAAGATTCTAATAAATATACTACCTGAATTGGTATATTTGGACAATGAATAGCGAGTATCAGACATATCGATTAGTTGATTTTGGATTCCAAATTAATTCAGATTTGCCAGTAATAGGATATTCGGAGATGGTAACCAATTCTATTTGTATATCACATTCACATCCAAGAGCACAACTTCTTTATGCTACTACTGGTGTAATGAAAGTAGTAGTTAATAACCAAATTTGGGTAGTGAATCCATTACAAGGACTTTGGATTCCAGGAGGAGTAGAACATCAAGTTTCTTTTCAAAAAAATGTCAAATTATATAGTGTCTTCATAGATCCTTCTTTTACAGATGGATTGCCAAAAACTACTTTTTCATTTGGCATTTCCCCTTTTTTAAAACAATTACTATTTAAAATTATTTCTTTTAATACAGTTGATACTGTCTCAATTTCAGAAAAAAGAATTATGATGGTCTTTTTAGATGAAGTTACTTTAATACAACCTAGTATTACTTTTTTACCAACAACAAATCATGTAAGATTAAAGAATGTTGTACAGCTTTTACTTAACGATGTTGCCAGTAAGTAAACGATAGAATACTATGCTGAAATTTCATGTATGAGTAGTCGAAATTTATCTCGTTTATTCATCAAAGAATTAGGTATGAATTTTAGTGATTGGAGAATTCGTTTAAAACTTTTAGAAGCAATAAAAAGATTAGGTGAGCAACAATCTGTAAAAGAAATAGCCTTTGATTTAGGCTACGAAAGCTCGAGCTCATTTATTTATATGTTTAAAAAACATTTAGGTAAAACACCATCAAATTATATTTTGAAAAGTAAGGATTGAAATGTGTGAAATAGTTAAATGTTAATTAATTAAAAACCTTTATACAAATAATTAATACATTCGAAATTTCTCTTTCACAGTGTAAATGTTTTACATAGAATTTGTAACTTCTTTATATAGGAAGAATTTATAATTTTTTTATTTATATTAATGATTAATTGTCCTATTATCCTTATTTATTGTCTATATATGATTATTTAGACTTTGTAGTCTTAGCTTAACTTTACTAAAAATATTATGGATACCAAAAAAAAACATTTTAGCTTAATTAAATAATCCAATGAGTGCTTTTCAATCACTTCTCATAATGATGTTTATGAAAAAATAATCCACATGTTATGGAGGAATAAAGAAGACTAAATATTGGATATTGCTTGTAAGTTTACTAAACATTGTTTTGTGTTACAGGATGAAAGCATGACAAAGGAAATACTTAATAATGTATATGAAATTCAAGTATAAAAATCTATAAATGGATACAATTTTAATTACAGAAAGAAATGGACATCTCAAAAAAAACAGTATGTCTTTATAGGTAATGAAGGATTGTGTTACACAAATTTTATCAAAGAAAATCCAATTTTAAAAAATTGAGAATATAATAATATTATAGAAGTTACCTAACAAGGAATATCTGTTTTAATAATGTAAACAAAGTGGTTGTTATTATTTGTATGAGAAACTTTAATTAAGTAAGATCCTGATGATGCGAAAAATTTCTTAATAATTTAACTTATAACAAAAATAACGGTTTGCAACCCCCAATAAACAAACTACTAATAGACCTACAAGAACAACTCAACTTTATAAATATTGAGATTGATGACCCTATTGTGGCATGTGAGCAAGCCATTGAAATAACCTTAAAATCTTTAGAGCAATTAAAGAAGTTTGTGTTAAAAAGAAAATTCAAATCAACAAACGAAGAAATTAATTTTTTCAAAGAAATCAAGCCTCAATTTTCCTCCAAATTTATTTATTACAACAAAATATATAAAATGGAAACCAAAAGACCTTATGGAGGTCAAAGAGTGGTGAAAAAATTTTATAGAAATGAATTGCGAAAACTAAAATTGTTTTTTGATAGCGAACTAGAGTTTTATAGATACTTCCGAACAGGAAGCAATTATTTAGACCATAAATATTTTGTACGCGGTAAGTTAGATGTAAAACTAAGCTTAAACTCCTTTTATTTCGAATCAGATAAAAACTTTGCAACCACACATAGTTACAAAGTCGCTAAAATTATAGCGCATGATTTACTACAAGTATACCTAGAGGATAAATTATTGTTATTAGAAAATAAGCAACCCAATCAAAAATCACAAGTTAACCCGAAGATCAAACAAAACTGGACTGGCTCTAAAGTGGCTCTAATAGAGTTGTTATATGCATTACATTCAGAAGGTGTCTTTAACAATGGAGCTTCAGATTTAAAAGACATTGCTGCTTATTTCGAAGACACCTTCAATATCAATTTAGGTCAATATCACAGAGCTTTTTTAGAAATTCGAATGCGCAAAGGAGATAGAACAAAGTTTATGACCTCACTTAAAGAGAGTCTTAAAAAAAGAATGGATAATTCGGATGAATAAGATAAGTGATTGAATTATTGTCTTTAAAATAAAATGTATCACAACTTCGGTTCGCCTTGTGATGTAAAATCACTCAAAACCAACAAATTTGTACCATAACAATCTAAAAATCAAGTTATGGAAGTAGAACTAATTACAAAAGAAGACTTACACCAATTCAGAATAGACCTTCTAAACAGCATCAAAGCCATCATAACCCATCAAGCTGGGTATCGAGAAAAACAATGGCTCAAATCTATTGAAGTCCGAAAATTACTAAACATCTCTCCAGGAACCTTACAAAACCTACGCATCAATGGTACGCTCACTTATACCAAAGTTGGAGGTATTATCTTTTATGCCTACGATGATATTCAAAAGGTTTTAGAAGAAAATAAAGTTAATAATTCCGAAAGCTAATTACAATCTCTATTCGACATAGGATTTGTAGGCGAGTGTCAATCAATAGAAAAAACCGTAAAAAGAAAAGCTGTTTGAGGCTTAAGCCGAGTTCTTTTCTTTTAGGGTTTGAGATTGTAATTGACCGCTGAGAATCCAAGTCTTGACTTTTTGTTTCTTTTGTGTTAAGACAAAAGAAAAATCAATTTTACTGTCGAAAATTCAAGGGGCTATTTCTATGATAAAGTTTGTATTGATTGAATTTAAAATGTTTATGTCAATGTAAAAAACACAAAATTAAACCATTTACAAAATGAACTACATAAAACACTTAACAGGATTTTTTGACCGCATCATTCACGATTCAAATTTAAACCCAACACATATAAGTTTATATTTAGGCTTATTTCAATACTGGAATATCAACCGGTTTAAAAATCCAATAAGCATTACAAGAGATGAGGTTATGCGTATTAGTAAAATATGTTCTAAAGCAACGTATCACAAATGCATACGCGAATTAAATGACAAAGGATATCTTAAATACGAACCATCCTACAATCCTTTTAAAGGCAGTATGGTCTATATGTTCAATTTTTCAGAAGACTTAAAACCAGTTCAAAAAAAAGACCGCAATACTAAAAAAAATATCCCTGTTGATGAACAAGCTCTAAACAAGCAAAAAACTAGTAGTGAACAAGCACTGGTATCTTCTATAAACAGTATAAACAAAACAAACACTTTAAACATTTCAAACTTGGAAGAACAAGCACCAAATTTTGAAAATAAAAATATAGAGTTTAAAAATCAGGGCGATGTAAAAGAAAAAAAGTTGCGGCAAAAAAAGAAAAATAAGATCACTTCAAATGCAGTCTTGAAGCCGACTATTGAAGAAGTAAATAAGTATTTTATAGAACAAAAACACCCAGAATTAGAAGCGCAGAAGTTTTACAATTATTTTACCAGCAATGGTTGGTTAGTAGGCGGAAAAACCAAAATGGTCGATTGGAAAGCTGCTGCAGAAAATTGGATGCTCAACAGTGCTAATTTTAAGCACAACACCGACACCACACCGACAAATCGAGCAAAACAACTCAACACAACTACGGATAAAAATTACTCCGAACCATTGTAACGTTTTGTCTCATACTGTATTTGTTCAATTAAATAAAACGCTTTATTGTCACACTGAGCTATGTAGAAATGTAAATAAAAAAACATGACTAAAAATGTAGATAACAAATCTAGTTACAATCTCAACCGCCATAGAATCTGGCAGGCGAGTGTCAAATATTTGAAGGTTTCGTAAAAACAAAAGCTGTTTGAGCCTGACTAAAAGGAAGGCGAGTTCTTTTGTTTTAGAAATCAAAAATCAATTTGACCGCCGAAGATTTAAGGCTTGAATTTTTGGTTCGTTTTGTTTCAAGACAAAATGAACAAGTTGATAGCTTAAAGCAATTTCTATAATAAATTATAGATTAAAATTAGAAAACAAAATGCGACACAACTACCAAGAAATAACCCAATGGCTCGAAAAAAAAGGCAAAGAACTATTCGGAATCCATTTCAAAATTTATAAAGAAGATAAAACCATTATTGAAAAGTTAATAGCCTATATGCTAAAAGATGAAAAAAGAGCTATTGAACTCAATATTTCTTTAGAAAAAGGCATCTTACTTTCCGGACCCATAGGCTGTGGTAAAACATCATTAATGACCTTGATAAAACATATTACTGAAAAAGAAAAGTATCATGTAAAATCCTGTAGAGATGTAAGTTTTGAATTCATACAAGACGGTTACGAAGTCATTCACAGGTATAGCAAAGGCAAGCTATACCAACCAAAATACAACACCATTTGTTTTGACGATTTAGGAACGGAAAGCAACTTAAAATACTTCGGTAACGAATGCAATGTCATGGCAGAAATCATATTAAGCCGCTACGATTTATTCGTAAGTAAAAAGCTAAAAACACACATTACCACAAACCTCTCTGCATCAGAAATTGAACAACACTATGGCAACCGAGTAAGAAGTAGAATGCGAGAACTATTCAATTTAATCGCTTATGACAATACATCAAAAGACAAACGCAGATAATTAAAAAAACTATAAATTAATGAAGATGCTAGGTGTAAAGAAAACAATTTATTGAAAATAATTAATCTTTGGCAAATATTATGTAATTTGCCAAAGATTAATTAAGAACTTAACACTTTGATTGATACAATAAAAGATAAAATAGAATCTTATTTTAAAGAACAATCAACCATTTCAAAAGAGAAATTGGTGAATTGTATGGTGTTAGATTTTCCTGAACTAAAACAAAGCACTATAAACGTGTATTTGTCACGTTTAAAAAAGGAAGGACTTATTAAAAACCCCGCAAGAGGCATGTATGCATTAAAAGAAAAAAAGACATACAATCCTGTTGTAGATAGTTATTTAAAACGCTTGTTCAATAAAATAAAAAAAGACTATCCTTTTGTTGAGTTTTGTATTTGGGACACCAAATGGTTAAATGAATTTATGAGGCATCAACCATTTAAATGCTATACGGTTCTAGAATTAGACAAAGATGTTACAGAAGCTGTCTTTCACGCATTAAAAGAACAAGGAAAGCAAGTCTATATAGAACCAGATGCAGAAACGTTCAATCTGTATATCAACAATAGTGAAGATGTTATTATTTTAAAACATTTAATATCAGAAGCACCTTTGCAAGAAATAAATAAAATAACGCTGCCAACGCTGGAAAAATTATTAGTTGATATGACTATTGATACCAAACTATACGCAGCACAACAAAGTGAAATAGAGTTTATTTACGCTTCTGCATTTGAAAAGTATGAGGTAAATAAAAATAAAATGAAGCGGTATGCATACAGACGAAATAGAGAAAATGAAGTAGAAAATTTAACCAATTTAACTTTGGCAAAAATTAAATAATTTGCCAAAACATAATTACGAATGATAGAACCAACAACATACCATCCAGATTGGATTCATGAAGTTAAAAGTAATTTAGGAAAAAAGAAATTAGATCCTAAATTAATTGAGAAGGTAATTTATGCATTGCTGTTTTTAGAACAATTAAAAGGATACGGATTAGAATTTATTTTTAAAGGTGGTACGGCGTTATTACTAGCTACCAAAATACCTAAACGATTTTCAATAGATATAGACATTATCACAGAGCAAACACAAAGTGAAATAGAAAACATTCTAGAAAAAATTAGTAAAAATACGGTGTTTACACATTGGGAAGATGACAATAATAGAAAACACACGCCAGATGCACCAATAGGACATTTTAAAATGTATTATACTAGTAATGTAGATGGTAGTGTAGAACCAATACTATTAGATGTATTATACACACCAAATCCATATCCGGCACTTATGGAAATTCCCATAGCGCATGATTGGGTCCAAACTACAGGAGAAATTATTACGGTACAAATGCCAACCTTTGATGCCATATTAGGAGACAAATTAACGGCTTTTGCACCAAAAACAACAGGAATATTATATAGTAAAAACAGACCTGTAGAAATCATAAAGCAATTGTTTGATGTGGCCTTTTTAACAGATAACATCACAGATTTAAAAACAGTTCAAAATAGCTACAACAAAGTAGTGGCAGAAGAAATTAAATTCAGAAAGTTAAACATATCTGCAATTCAGGTATTAGAAGATACCCAAGAAGCTTGTTACATATTAGCAACTAGAGATCTCAAATCAGAAGAATTTAAACATTTACAACTAGGGATTAGCAATTTTACAAATTTCACCATTACAAAATTTAATATTGAAGAAGCGATTACAGCTGCAGCCAAAACAGCTTATTTAGCAGAAGTATTAAAAAATGAAATAGTATCAGATTTAGAAAAATTTAAAAGCCCTAAACAGATTAAAGATTGGACTATTGAAAACCAACAGTTCAATAAATTAAACAAACTAAAGAAAAGCAATCCAGAGGCCTTTTTCTATTGGTTCATAATGCTCGAATTAAAGGGGAGCTATTAAAAAAAACATGTCAATATTTATAAAATTAATAACTAATCTTTTATGACATCTATATTACATAGACTATTTAATGAACTTGGATATAATAAAGAAAATGGACTTTTTATTTTGGATGAAGATGAAGAGAAAATTTTAAATGTATTTCCTAGTAGAGTTAGTAGGATAATTACAGAAGTTATAAAACCTTATGCTATTTTTTGTGCTGATATTCAGTATGAAAATAAAGAGCATATTAAACCATTTAATAACCCATTAATCTTATTTTATGATAATCCTACAGAATCTGAATATAGTTTAATTCCAAAACACTCATTTAATTTAAGTAGAGCACCTTTAGTTATAATAAATAAAGAAAATAACATTGAAATCTATAATGGTTTTGATTTTTCAGATAGTTCAAACCAGTGGTTGGAGTTAATAAATGTTAATAGAAACCTTCTGTATATTGAAAATCTACGAAATGGTGAAGGCTGGAGAGAGATTTATAATGAATATTTTACAAAAAGTAAAACTGTTGATAGATTTCTGTTAAGTAATATTACTGATGCTAGAAGAATATTAATAGCAAAAGAGATTAATTTTCCAGAAGGAAATTTAACACCTGAAGTTGCTAACCGGTTAATCGGTAGGCTTATTTTTATTAGATATTTAATTGACAGAAATGTAGTTTTTAATGATCAAAATATTTTAATTGGCTCTACAAAAAAAGAACGACAAGAGGCACTCAATCAAATCTTGCTAAATCATAAGCAGACGTATGATTTTTTTGAATACATTAGTAATAAATTTGGAGGAGATTTATTTCCCCTTGAATTTGAAAATCAAGGGCTACCTTTTTTTGAAAAAGATTATGTTAAACAAGAAAATTTAAATATCCTTTATCATTTATTGACGAGTTCTAAAATGTTTATGGGTGATAAAGTTAAGGGCTATAGTGTGCAGCCATCAATGTTTAATGTTTATGATTTTGAAATTATACCAGTTGAATTAATTAGTAATATTTATGAGAGTTTTTTAGGGAATACTGCATTTTCTAATGGTAAAATGATCACTGAGCTTTCTAAACAAAAAGAAGTTAAAGCATATTATACACCACCTTTTTTAGTAGATTATGTATTAAGCCAAACTATTCAACCTTTTTTAAAAAAACAACAAAATAGTAATTGTAAAGTTTTAGATCCATCATGTGGTTCTGGTATTTTTTTAGTAGAGTCTTTAAGAAGGATTATTGATAAAGAAATTGTAGTCAATAGCAAAGAAAATAAGTATAAGAAAACAATTTCTAATGAAAAAC